>CAYSLH010000043.1:0-21782 GCA_964431605.1 uncultured Myxococcales bacterium | reverse complement strand
CAGTAATTCACTCAGATACCTATTTTTTGGTGGGAGTTGGCGCCGAGAAGTTCGAGACGGCTTGGTATCCGGCCATTGATTTTGGTGTGGGCATAAGGATTTTTATCATGGAGAGCATCTCCACTCGTCTCGAGGTCAGAGAGTACATCCATATCGGAGAAGAAGTAGGGGGTACCCTGGTTTTTGCACTGGGCTTTTCTTATAATGCCTTCGCCGACGAGCCAAATGTGTCCACCAATACAACGGAGGGGCAACCATGAACCAGGCAAAATCCACCCAGCTCCTGTTTTCCATTGTTATGGCGTTGTTAATCGTGGTCGGCTTGGGAGGGAATTGTTTTGCCGGTGAAGATGAAGATTTTGGGCAGAAGAGCGCCTATGGTCCAATCCAGAAGAGAGGATACGAATTGAATCATGAAGTAAGCCTGGGTTGGGCTTATTTGCCTCTGGATCCCTACTACAAGGGATATGGAGCATCTTTGTCATATACCATTCACTTTGGTCACTTGATGGCCTTGGAGCTGTTTCGCGTGGGCTTTTCTTGGAACATCGACACGAGTCTGAAAACAAAACTCATAGATCAGATGCCCAATATTTCTCCAACCGAGTTTCCTGCAGTGGTGTTTTTCGAAAACACCAACTTGGTTTTCAAATTGTTATACGGAAAGCAGACTTTTTTGAATAGGGCAGTACTGCATTATGAGATTTTTGCTACGGCGGGAGCTGCCTTTGCTTTCCGAAATCCTTTCAATGTTTCAGATCTGGATATGGATAACGCCAGGTATGACATGGGGGTCAATGCCGGCGTTGGATTCAGATTCTGGCTTAACCCTACATGGTCATTGAGAGTGGACCTGAGGGATACGGTTTTTTTAGTGGAGTTGGGTAGTTCCGGTGGAGACGTAGAACTCGATAATTCGGCCGAGATAGGTTTGGCCCTTTCCGTGGACCTATAGGGGAGCTGAGATATGCGAATGATGATTTGTACCATTTGCGCCCTTTTGGTCACCCTGGCCGGATCCGGCGTTACGCTTGCGCAACAGGGACAACAGGGTGGAGAAGAAGCAAAAGGTGGACCTTCAGGCGAGTCCACATCCAATCCACCTACAAAACCAGAGACCAAGCCCGCCCCTGCACCTAAACCATCGGAAGAGGGTTTGAGCGAGGAAGAACTCAAGGAGCTAGAGGGTAAGGTGGAAGAGGAGGTAAAGGTAGGCCCAGAGGTCTTTGATGAAGGGGTAAAGCTGTATTACGAGGGTAATTACGTTAGTGCTGCCAAAAGACTATGGGACTATATGTCGGCAAATGAACAAGGTGCCGACAAGTACGGGTATGCTGAATATTTTCTTGCTCTGTCATTCGATAAGCTCGGACTTAGTCACGCAGCCATGGAATATTATTACAATGTGGCGAAGAATCCAAAGAAGTCAGAGTTGTTGCCAGACGCACTTTCGGCCATAGAGACCATAACCAAGGAAAAGCCTTTTGACCATGATCTTATCATCAAGGATTTGTTATATGATCGGAGTTTTGGCTTTTTAAGAAAGGATCTAAGGCAGTTCGTGGAGTATTACCAGGGACTGATGGACTATAGGAATGGCTTCATTCGTTGGGGGTCTACTCATTTTTCCAGGTTACCTAAGGGGAGTTATTACTATTACAAGGCACGTTATGTTCAGGCGGTCTATTCCCTTGTCAAGTATAATCTTGACGAGGCCCTGGGCATATTCAGGGAGATTCTTGCTTCGGACATCGATCAGGCGGATGTGGTCAATAATGCAAGACAGAGCGTAGCCAGGATATTGTTCGAGCAAAAAAAGTACAAAGAAGCTTATGATATGTACGAGACTATCAACGCACCTATTGAAAAACAGGCATCTGTGTTCATGGAGGAAGCCTGGACGCAGTATTATTTGAAAAATTATCAGAGGGCCATGGGGCTATTGTATTCCCTCGAGGCGCCATCTTTCTTCAGGTACTTCAACCCTGAAAAGTACATCCTGAAGTCTTTGATATACAAAAATCTATGCCATTACAACGTTGCCAAGGATGCAGTTGCCGAGTTTTTTCAGCAGTATGGTGATGCAGTAGATGCTGTATACGATCGAGTAGACCTGGATAAAAACGAGATTATACTCGATGCAGCGCTTCAAACCCCCGAGCTTGTGGAACTGGGACGATTTCAAAGGTTGCTGGATACTGAGCTTGGTGCGCTCGGTGATTTTGAATCAGCGTGGGATGAAAACGGACTCCTGGATCATCTAAACCGTATCTACAATTTAAAAATCCAGGAAGTAAACCGCAGTCTGAAGACCAGGCTGGACAGTTCCTTGAGGCATGTTGCTGAAAATCTCTTGGAGTTCGAAGAACAGATGAATCTAATGGAGTACGAGATTGGATTAGCCATATACAAGCGTATCAAGGGAACTCCGACCCAAAAGGAAGCAAAAGAGGAAGGAATTCCTTATTCCGACAGTAAAACCTATTTTGAATTCGATGGTGAGTTTTGGAACGACGAGCTTCATACCTTCCGTTTTTTCATCGAAGACCGCTGCTTCAGCGAGGAACGCTGGGAGTAGGTCAAACAGGGAGCCAACATGAAGGGAACCCTCAAAAGCCTCCTACCGGCCGTGTTGCTGGTGATGATCAGTCCATGGATCCTCGGATTTTCGTTGACCGATGGAGCCGAGGAAAAGGCCGAGATGGTCGACAGTTTACGACGCGACATCATCAAGGTAGACCATTCCATCGAGGTTACTAAGGATCTGATCAAAAAATCCAAAGGTGCAAAATTTCAGGCGGATATTGTTTTCAGGCTTGCCGAGCTTTATGTGGAGAAATCAAGGCTCGTATACTACCTGGAAGTGGAGACTCGTGGACTCGAAAATGCATCTTCCGCTGAAGCGAAGTTGTTGAAGAACGAAGCCATAACCATTTATGGCGATGTGCTTCGTGATTTTCCCGAATACAGGTATTCGGACAAGGTCTTGTTTTTCATGGGACACGAGTACCATGAGTTGGGCATGCACGAGGATATGATAAAAACATACAAGAAGCTGGTGGATGAGTATCCCAAGAGCCAACTTCTACTGGAATCTCTATATATCATAGGTGAGTATTATTTTTTCACAGAGGATAATATTTTCGAAGCGGAAAAGTACTATAAGAGAATCCTCGAATTTCGAGAATCACCGATTCATGACATGGCCCGATACCGGCTGGCTTGGATAGAAATCAACAAGGCCAAGGATGATAAGAAACACTGGAAGATGGCATTGAAGCTTTTCGAGTCAGCAGTCTTGTCCGAGAACAACAAGGATAAAAAGTTGGATTTGGATACCCAGGGTTCGGTGGACATCAAGTTACAGGCATTGAACGGGATAGTATACTGTTACACCGAAGTCTATCGACCTAAGATGGCCCTGGAGTACTTCCGCAAGTTAGCCAGCTCGAAGACGGTATATATGCATGCTTTGGAAAAACTGGCTAACAGGTATTTCATCAAGGAACAATATGACAATGCAGCGTTGATTTACAGGCGGATTATTGACCTTTCCAATGATGTTGAAAAAAACCTGGATTACGCCCAGCGTATTTACGATGCATCTACTTTTTCCAAGAAAAAGGACAAGGTGGACGAGGACGTGAGAGCCTTGGTGAAAGCCGCTGCAAAGTATGCATATTCGTGGCGAATTGCAGATAGTGAAAAGAAGCAACTCACCAAGGAGTACGAGGTTTACGCACGTGACATCGTAACCAAGCTACATCTTTTGGCTCAGAAGAGAGATGAGAAGCGTGCATACCGGATCGCAGCCAGAGCATATGAAAACTATCTATCGTTTTTTGATTTTTCCGATAAGATCATCGAGATAAAGTTTGATTACGCAGAAGCTCTTTTCCATTCCAAGCAATACCTGAAAGCGGGTCGGGCTTATGAAGATGTGGCCAGGGTGATGAAAGAGAGCAAGGATCGTAAGGAGGCTCTGTATTCAGCCATACAGTCTTATCAGTACACATTGGCAGATATCAAATATCTCAGTCGATTCGAGCTTGTAGAGGCCAGGCAGGGACTGAAACAGCTTGGTGCTTATTTTGTGAAGAAGTACCCGAAGGATTCTAAGGTCCCGACCATCAAGTTCAATGTTGCCAGGATGTTCTATGACCAAGGCGAATACAAACAGGCTATCGAATCTTTTCTCGAGTATATAAAACAGTATCCTACTCACAAGACAGTAGCCATAGCAGGGCACTTGGTGCTGGATTGTTACAAGCAGCTGGAAGATTATACAGGTTTGGCGAAACAGGGACGTGCTTTCGTCTCCGATCCTGCCATCAAGGATGAGAAGTTCAAAAAAGAGGTTGCTGCAATCGTTCAAGCGGCTGAAAGTCGGGAGCTTGACAAAAAAACCTTGGAGGTCACAAAGGAAGGAGGGGACGCTGTCGAAGCCCTGCTGAAATATGCAGGTACAGTCTCTGGTGGGCAGGCGGAAGATGCCATCTATAGATCCTTTGTCATGGCCAAGGAAAAGCGTTCCATACAGATGGCCTTCAAGGCCGGTGCACAATTGGCAGCTCAATATAAGAAATCGAAATACCTGAAAGATGTCTATGCCACCCTGGGTAACTTCTCTGCCCAGATGGCTGATTTTGAAAGATCAGCCGCATTGTACGAGGATTTTTTCTCTCATTTCCCAACAGCTTCAGAGGCCAGGCAGGCCATGAAAGCTGCTGCAACATTCCACACTTACCTTGGCAACTATCAGAACGCCATCAAGGATTATAAACTGTTGCTACAAAAGGCATCCGGCGATGAAAAAGGCCTCATCCTGGTGGATATGGCTGATGCTTATGCCAACATGGATGATTGGCGCATGGTCAAGAATACGGCTGCAAAGGCCGTTTCCGTATTGCCATCGAGTGTCAAGGGACAATTACTGCTGGCAAAGGCAGAGGAAAAGTTGGGCAAACTCGATGATGCCAAGAACTCGTTCATGGCAGCAGCAACTTCTGGTGGTCCGGATGACACAGCATTGTCGGCAGAAGCACAGTTTCGCCTTGCCGAAATGTTGATGACAGATTACCAAAAGGTCAGGTTTGGTGCGGGACAGGATGACACGGCGGTTGTACAAACCAAAATGCAACTGATTCAGACGATCGACCAGTTTTTTGCTGGTGTCGTAAACATGAAGGATCCCCAGTGGGCCATCGCCGCATTGTTCAAACTCTATGAGCTATACAAGGACTTTGGCCGATTCCTGGCTGGAGCGCCAGTTCCTGCGGACCTGACTGCAGATCAGAAGAAACAGTACAAGCAAATGATCAAACAGCAGGTCAAAGCTCAGAACGATCAAGCCAAGCAATACCTGGACGCCTGTAAGCAAGCCGTTCGCACAAAGAAGATTTTTGGAAAATACGCCATGGCGTGTATAACCGGCGAGCTGTCGGCCACTGCAGAACAAACCACCCGTAGACGTGGTTCCAAGTTGAGCGGAGAGGCTGCTGATAAACTAAAGGCAAAACTACTGAAGAACCCAAATGACTTGAAGGCCTTGGATGAACTGGCAAGGCTTGCCATTACTGCAGGTGATTTTCACTATGCCAGGCTAATACTGAGTAAGGCATTGGAAATCGATGCAAATCGAGCTGCAAGCTTGAATTTGATGGGAGTGGTCGAGCAGTTTTTTGGAAACGATCAGGATGCATATGACTATTACCGTAAAGCATGGGAGTCTGATTCTAACAATGTCCCAGCGCGGTTGAATGCTGCTGGACTTTTCGTCAAGTACAAGGATGAAGCAAGGGCACGGGCTGTTTTGAAGAACGTTATGGCCCAGGCCCGCACCTTTGACCTTTCCACTTCAGACGTCCACCCCGCGGCAAAAGACGCTTTGAGTGTTTTACGCATTAGGTGACGGGAGGAGCTATGAGAATCAACTGGTTGTTGCCTGGGGCTTTTTTATCACTGATTGCTTTCGTTGTTTCTGGCTGTGGCCCTTCGCTTCATTACACTGTCCCGGAAGATCTCCTGAAGCGTTTGCCAAAGAGTAGCCGTCGGTCGGTATTCCAGGCTGAGACAGTGGTAACCATAGCCATAGACAGAAAAGGTGCGATCAAGAGGACGGTCGATAACACCGAGCGCGAAATTGACAGGACCCTGGAGAAGATAAAGAAAGCCGAGAAAGAGCAGGCCAGAGCCAGTTCGAGCAAAAAGGCTCAGTATGACCTTGAAATCGAAATGCTTGAAGCAAAGGTGGACTATCTTCACAAGGTAATCGATCACCAGGATATAAAAATGAAACTTGCCCAATGGGAGTTGGTGCTCGCCAAGGCCCAGTTTGAGTTGGCTAAGGTTCGCTTGGTCAAAAGACACTCCATTGCATTCTCCGGTGATGAAGAGGACTTCGTGCAACAGGTCAATGATATAAAGGCCGATGTGGAAGATCTGAGAAAAGAGGTTGCCGAGGCGGATGCTGAGCTCAAAGTTGAGGAGCAGAAGTGGTTGGCAGCCAAAAAACGTTACTATTCTTCCATCGGTGAATCGTCCAAGGGATGGTGGACCGAACAATGATAATACAAGGTATTACGGCTACGACGAGGCATTTGAAAGTTTTGTCCTTTGGAGTGCTTGTCTTTTTTCTTTCATCGTCCGTTTGGGCTCAGCAAAAACAGGACGTTAATAAAAAAAGCGGGTCTGCTGCTTCGAGTGTAAAAAACACCCATGCTAAGGATAAAGCGGTCCTTAGAAATACCGGCAAGCTCAAGGTCGATGATTCTCTCAAAGAGGTGATTCGTGACTACAAGGCCCAACTCAAGCAAAACCCCAAAGACCCAGAGGCTTATTTTACATTGGCCTTGGCTTACCATGCTATGGGGGACTTGAAAAAGGCAGAAAAATATTACAGGAGTACCATCCAGGTCAATCCAGATGAAATAGATGCCAGGCTCAATTTGGGCGCAATTTTGCAATTGCAGGGAAAATACAAACAAGCGATAGCGCAATACAAAGACACCATAGCCAAACATCCTGATGTCGTTGAGTCCTACTTCAATCTTGGAGTGGTGTACACCAAGATGGGCAGGCTCGACTTAGCCATGGCTTCTTATATCACTGCCACCGATGTGGATCCGAAATTCGCCCTTGCCCATTTCCAATTGGCGGATCTCTATCACCGCAAGCTGGATTTTGACAACGCCGAAAAGCAGTATTTAGCTGCGATCTTGACGGAACCACGATTTTCAGATGCCATGAACAATCTGGGAAACCTGTACTATGAGCAGGGAAAACTAAAAAAAGCTGTTTTCATGTACAAAAAGGCCATTGATATCAATCCACACAATGCGGAGCTTCGTTACAACCTGGGTCTTGCCTATTTCAGAGCAAACCAAATCGACGACGCCATCGGATCATACAAAAGGGCAATCGAACTGGATCCGAAGTACGCAGAAGCTTACAACAATCTTGGGGTTGCGCTGGAGAAAAAAGGAAAGCACAAGGAGATGATACAGGCCTATGAAAAGGCTTGTCAGATCAACAGGAAATACGTTGAAGCACATTTTAACCTGGGCTTGGCTTTCTTCAATGAAGGACGGTGGAACGAGGCCATAGACAAGTTCAGGGAGGTTCTTTTTATAGACAAAAAGTATGCAGATGCTCACGCATATCTTGGCGAGGCTCTTTATCAAAAGGGTAATATCAAAGAGGCCATGAGACATTTCAAGGATGCCATCGGCATCAATCCCGGCAAGGCGGAGTTCAGGTCACGCATGGGGATCATCTACATCGAGGAAGGAAAGCTAGAGCAGGCTGAAAAATCACTCAAGCAGGCTCTGGCCATGAATCCCGAAGATGCTTCATCCAGATCTGAACTGGCAAGGGCTCTTCTCGCCCAGGGAAAAGAAGAGCAGGCACTGCAAGAGTATGTTCAGGCTGTTCGGCTCGACCCGGATCTCATAGATGCACACAAGGCTCTGTATAAACTGTTTACCAAGAAAGCTGATTACGAAAAGGCAATTGCCCATGCAAAGGAAGTAATCAGGCTTGATTCCAAAGACCCGGGCGCCCATCTTGCGCTGGGTGATCTCTATCGTGCCCGTGGGCTGATGGATCTTGCTTCTTCGGAGTACAAAATTGTCTTAGACCTGGATGAAAAAAATGCTGTTGCGCTCCACCGAATTGGTAACATATTCGATCAGCGTGGCAATCTGGATGAAGCGATAAAGTATTTTCGCAATGCGTTGAAAGCTGATAGCAAGATGACCGAAGCTCGTTGCGATTTGGGCGTTGCGCTTTACAACAAGGGAAAAACCGATGATGCCATAAAGGAGTTGAAGAAGGCCATCTCGTCAAAAACCGATCAACCCAAGGCCCATTATTACCTGGCCATAATGTATTACCAAAAAGCTTTTACCTCCCGCGCCAAAAAGAAAAGATATCTGAATGACTCGATAAAGGAATTCCAGACAGCCATAAAATTGAAGCCCGATTTTGCCAAGGCTCATCACAAGTTGGGAAAAGTCTATGTGGAGCTTGGCGAAAAGGACAAGGCAAAAGCTTCCTTCCAGCAAGCTTTGAAGTTGGCCCCTGGGCTTTCGGATGCCAAGTTGGATCTGGAACAACTTGAAAAAGCGGGGAAATAAGCTCAGGCAGCCAGCCAGTCAACAGGACCTTTTCCTTCCCTGACCACATAAGGAATATCACCAGAGAGATCTATGACGGTTGAAGGCACATTGGGAAGGGTGCCTCCATCCACAACCAGGTCAAGAACCTTGCCAAGAGTCTTGTCGATATCAGCTGGGTCCACTATTGGAGACATGTCGCTGACATTGGCGCTGGTGGTGATGATTGGGTGCATTAGTTCTTTTACCAGCGCCAGGCATATGGGATTGTCTGGAATGCGTATACCGACGGTTCTTCGTTTGGACATCATGATGCGTGGAACTTCCTTGGTGGCCTCGAGGATAAAGGTATAAGGACCCGGTAAGAACTTCCTCATTATCCTGTATGCATTGTCATTGAGTTGGGCGTACCGGCTGATATCTTTCATGTCAGAGCAGATGAAGATCAAGGGTTTTTTTCTGGAGCGATCCTTGAGTTGGTAAATTCTCTCAATCCCCGATTTGGAGAAGATATCACAACCGATTCCGTACACCGTGTCTGTGGGGTAGGATATTACCGCTCCCTGGGCCAGCGATTCCACGACTCTGCGAACCAACCTGGGTTGCGGGTGGTTGGGGTTTATCTGGATTATCATGTTGTCACCTCCCGTGTTTCTCTGCAAGGCGGTGAGTTTATATTCATTTTTCAGGTCATTGCAAGAGTTGAAACGAAAAAAGAGTGATTTCCCGTGATTTTGGATTCATTCGATTTTCCATCGCCAATTTTATCTTCAGGAGTATAATCATAGCCAGAGATGAAGAACAGTCGATTAGTCATGCTTGTGGGCTAACTTTCGGTTTTAATGCAGGAATTTTATCCGTAAGGCTGATTTGCCATCGAGTGGTGATTTGAGTTGATTTGTCCCAAATGCAAGGCTACGGTGCCTGACGGTCCAGAGTGTGCGGCTTGTGGCGTGGTGGTGAAAAAATTTCTCATCCGCAATGAACACCAGCCATCTGCTGACGTTAGCCGTCCATTCGATAAGACGTCTCATGCTGCCTCCAACTCGACAGCCGGATCTTCTCTCAGCGGTTCGAGGCTTTCAGATAGAAAGCTGGCAGGCGTATATCGCCAAATGGCCAGAATGCTGGATGCGGGATTGTCTCCCACTGAAGCTCTCAATCTCATGGTTCGTACCACTAGGGGTAAGCTTGCTTCTGCCTTGGAAAACATCAGGGTGAGTATAGAACGAGGTTGTTCTTTTGCCCAGGCGGCTGCAAATCAACCCGTGCTTTTCTCCTCAGATAGTATCACCATTTTGCAGGCAGGTGAATCAACAGGAGGCCTTCCGGCTGCATTGGTGGCTCTTGCCACTTCCGCTGAAGTGCGTTTGGATATCAAGCGGCAGATAATCCGGGCCTGTGTCTATCCTTTTGTTCTGTTCACACTGGTGTTTTTTATCCCAAAGGCTTATCTCCTTTTCACTGTGGGAGTATGGGGCTATATACTTGCTTGCATGGTTCCCTACCTGAAGGGTCTGGGAGTGCTCGTTGGTATTGTGTGGTTGCTTCCCCTGCTCCTTTCCAGGCTCTTAGGAAAAGACAAGACGAGCCAGTTCGTAAGGGCCATCCCGGGGCTTCGCGGCCTGTATAAACTGTCTTCCAAGGCGCGTTTCATGGGACACCTGGGAGCAGGATTGTCATCTGGATTGCCCATCATCTCATGCTTGCGACTGGCTGCCAGCGCAACTTCGGATCCTGCTTGGACGCAGGGGATGTACCGAGCGGAAAACATGATAAACAACGGAAGTTCCCTTGCAGATGCCCTTGCTTCTACCGGACTTCTGGATGATGAGATGCTGCTTTGCGTGGCATCGGGTGAGAGGGTCGGCCGTCTGGATGAGTCTCTGAAACAGGAAGCATCGTTGCTACAAAGTTCTTTCCTGCACAGGCTGAATATTTCCATCCAGATCCTTTCCGTGTGTATTCTTTTGGCTACCTATGTTTTTGTGGCAAGCGCGGTAGTGGGAGAGTATACAGACGTGATGAATGGAGCAAAGACGCAACTCGACCAAGTCCTAAAGGAGGCAGGAGGGGCTAATGTTGGGGACCTGGACAAGTTGCTCAAGGGCCTTGGTGGAGCTGAAGGAGGGGATTTGGATAAGTTACTCAAAGGCTTCGGTGGAACAAAAGGTGGAGACCTGGAAAAACTTCTCAAGGGTCTGGATGGAGCACAGGGCAACGATTTGGAGAAGCTTCTTAAGCAGATGGGCCGACCTGAAGGTGCTTCCAATCTTCCGCCTGATTTGAAAGGTATTGTTCCGTGAACGATCTTGTTAGCCGCTGCAGCGTGGTGCTCGTGGAGACCACAGAAGGTGGAAATGTGGGATCTGCATGCAGGGCTCTTATGAACTGCGGTTTTTGTGCACCTGTTCTTGTGGACTCCAAGGTTGAAAATTGGCAGGAAGCTAAAAAGATGGCGGTTCATGCTTCTGCCATGGTCGATTCGGCTCCCAGGGTATCGTCTTTGGTGGAAGCCCTGCGGCAGGTCCACTGGGTGGTAGGGATATCCGCCAGAGCGCGAAAGCACCAGGAAAGAAAAATTCCACTTGGGCCTGCTCGCTTTTTAGAAAAGCTTGCAGCACTTCCGACTGGCTCCAGGGCTGCATTGGTGTTCGGTACCGAGCGTACCGGTTTGACCAATGAACAACTTGGCCTGTGTCAGGATATATTGACCTTGCCTACGGATCGCGCTTATCCGAGTATGAACCTGGCGCAGGCTGTGATGGCTGTCGCCTGGACCATAAGGATGGCTGATTTAGGTGAGATTCCTGGATCGGTCAGGACTCAGGTTCTGCAGCCTGACTCCAGAAAAGACATGGCTTCCGCCAATGAATTGCATGGCCTTGTGGAACATGCGCGTAGAACTCTTTCCATCATAGGGTACCTGGATCCTCAGAACCCTGAGTTGATTCTGAACGAGCTTCGAAAGGTGCTGTCGAGGGCTTCGTTGGATATGCGTGAGGTTCGAATGTTGCGAGGGATCTTCCATAAAATGGATGTTTGGATCGCCGCACATGGCGGTCCTCGAACCCCAAACCAGCCAAGGCGCAAAAGACATGATAACTCATCCAGATGAGTCGTACTTCCACAATGGAAAGAGTATCAGGACTCTATCGAAAGTACCCTGAATAACTCGATGGGGTCTTTTTTCCCTTTGACTCTAACAGGTTCCATGGCTATGGCCTTGACCCTGTCTGCGATGTGCTCCATGGTGTTCTTGGTCACCAGCACCTCTCCTCCACGAGCCACCCCTTCCAGTCGTGAGGCGAGGTTAACGTTGTCTCCGATTACCGTGTATGAACTCTTCCTGTCGTCGCCAATGTTCCCAACGAACATGTCGCCAGTGTTGAGGCCTATACCGATATTGATAGAGGGCAGTCCTTGTTGCTGCCATCTTTCCATCAGTTTTTTGTGTTCGTATGTCATCTGCAGTGCACACCTTACTGCCATCAATGCGTGATCTGGCCTCTCCATTGGTGCTCCCCAAAACGCCATCACGCAATCTCCGATAAACTTGTCAAGGGTTCCGTGGTTTCTCAGTACCACTCCCGTCATGGTGCTCAAATGTTCATTCAGCATGCCAACCACAACGTCCGTATCGAGCTTTTCGCTCGTGGAGGTAAAACCACGAAGGTCGCTGAACAGCACCGTGAGTTCCTTCCTCCTCCCCTTGAAAAAATCGTGATCCGTACGAAGCATTTCATTCACTACGTCAGCAGCGACGTACCTTGAAAAAACACCTTTTATTCGTCTCCGTTCGAAGGTCTCGAAAATCGCAGTGTCGATTTGTGAAGCCATGGCGGATAGTATCCTTCTGCTGGAAGCAGAAAATGGTTCCGAGCTTTTCTTTAACGCCAGAAAAGCTCCGATAATATCCTCCTTTAGGATCAGGGGAATGCAGATTGCAGAACCGATCTGTTCAGAAATGTTTTCAGCGCTGACGAGATTTTTCAACTTGAAGGCATGTTCGGCCAGGTTACCAATCACCTTCAGGTTTTCTTGGGTCTCATAAGCACTGCAATCTACGGCGGATGGAAACCTGATGTCCATGGCATCGGTGGTAGGATTGTAGAGCAGCACACAAGATGCATCTGCTGGAACGAAGTCGAGAATTTTCTCGGCGGACTTGTCGATCATTTCATCGAATTGAATGTGTGAGTCTCTCAGTCGATCCAGGGCAAAAACAGCTTCCAGTTCTTGTCGTCGTGATTCCAACTCTTCAAACGCCAACGCGTGTTCCAATGCTGAATCGATTATCGCACAAGCAAGTCTCGCTCGTTGTTTCATCTCCTGGTTCATGGGAGTGGTGGATCGCACCACCAACAAGCCAATGTTGGAATCCCGGGGCTCAAGTTTACAGGCCAGCAGGCGAAGATTTTCGTCCTCCGGCTCTATGGTGGACGCCTCGAATTTGGCCACGAATTCCTTGAGTTCGTTCGACACTGGAATTCTGGGGTTTGGATTGGACAACCCACCTGTCTCCTGGTCCCTTATTAGTATCACAGCTTCATCAAAACCAGCTTCTCTGGAAAGATAGTCACAATATGCGCCGCATAGTTTATCCACTTCTTGCACGGAATCTCTTATCTCATCCAGAGCAAGAATCATCTCGATATTGTCTTTTTCGAGCCGGGCATGCATATTCAACCCCCTTTGTTTTGGTGGGCGAACCACTTACGACAGAAACAAAAACGCCACTGCATAATATACGGACAAGCTGATGATGTCATTGGTGGATGTAACCAGTGGGCCGGAAGCGATCGCCGGATCAATACGGAAAAACCTGAACACCATCGGTACCATTACTCCCATGATGGCAGAAACCATTATTCCAACAGCCATGGCCGTTCCCACTGTCAACCCTACGGTAACATTAGATTTCAAAAGTCCTGCCACCACACCCAACAGCGAGCCGCAAGCAATGCCAAGTAAGGTTCCTATGGCCATTTCCCTGAAAAGGAATCTCTCCCAGTTCGTAAAATCTATCTTTCCTGTGGCGAGGCCTCGCACGACTATGGTATTGGATTGAGAACCTATGTTGCCTCCCATGGCGGCGATGACCGGAGCAAAGGAGACAAGGGCCAGTATGGCGGGGAAGGATTCGTCGATGCTCCACAACAGGTGCCCTGCCACCAGGCCTCCAAGCACGTTTGCAAGTAACCACGGCAGCCGAATGGAGGCAATCTTGAAAATCCTGTTCGTGTATACCAGGTCTCCTTCCTCCAGGCCTTCCATGCGAAGAATGTCTTCTTCGATCTCCTCTTCGAGAACGTCGATTACATCATCGTGGGTGATGCGACCGAGTAGCACTCCTTGCTCATTCACCACTGCCATGGATACCAGGTCGTAACGCTTGAACATCCTTGCGACCTGTTCTTGGTCCGTCTCTGGAAGAACAGTGTAAAATTCTCTCTTGGCAACCTCTGCTGCATGGGTGTTGGGCTGCGCCAGTAGCAACCGTTCCAGGGGGAGTATGCCAGTGAGGCGGGAGTTTTCATCCACCATATATACATAATGCACTGCTCTGACTTCATCAGCGTTGGCTCTGATGGCCTCGATTACCTCTTCGATGGTGGCGTCTTCGTGAACAGACACCAACTCTACCTGCATTATTCCACCGGCGGTGTCCTCCGGGTATTCCAGCAGCCTTTCGACTTCCTGCCTGTCTTCTGTTGGCAGGTCCTTCAAGACCTCTTTTGCTACCTCTTTGGGAAGATCTGCAATGACGTCGGCCGCGTCGTCCGAATCCATGGCCTCCAGTGCGTCGACCAGCTGATCCCTGTGCATCAACTCGGCCAGATCGTCCCGAAGGTGATCGTCGAGTTCTTCCATGAGGTCCGAAAGATCTTCAGTGGAGAGGTTTTTGGCAATCTTTGGCCATAGGTCATCGTCGACCTTGTCGAAAAGCATGGCCAAGTCTGCAGGATGGAGAGTCCTTAGAAAGCTCCTAATGGTTGAATCATTACCGCTCTCCAGCAATTGTTGCAGGTCATCTGCATCAGGGGATGGATCCACTGTGCGGACTTCCTTGGGCCTGGGATTGTTTTCTTGTTCAGGTTTCATTGGACGGCTCCTGCGCGACGCACGCAACCTATCGCAGCTTGATCGAACAGTCAAACGCTTCCCGGAGTCTCCATTCCGGTTGCTATGGCAAAGTCAATTCAGCGAAAGTGACATGAATCGTAGGTGGGAGAACCAAGGGAATTTGTCTTTGTTTTTCAGTCCATCGGGGATAATCTGTGTAGATCAAAAACAGAGGTGAAAATATGACCGACAAAATGTTCCCCTTGCCCATGAAAGAACTTACCAAGTGGATAATCACGGAACTCGAAACCTATGATTCAGTCTTTGGTTTACCCAGGGAGCTTTTTTTCAGGGCCAGATCGACCGACCCCTTTTCCATCTCTCATGCAGGGCACTCGCTGGAGACCCCAGTGGGTGTTGCGGCAGGACCACACACCCAATTGGCTCAGAATATAATATCAGCGTATCTGATGGGTGCGCGTTTCATCGAGCTAAAGACCATACAACCTCTGGATACCATCGAGGTGAGCAAACCCTGTATCGATATGCAGGACCTTGGTTACAACTGTGAATGGTCCCAAGAACTTCGTCTGGACCAGTCATGGAACGAGTATATCAAGGCGTGGATACTGGTTAGGTTCTTGCGGCAGGAGTTGGCATTGAACTCGGGGCCGGAAGACGGATTTTCGTTCAACATGAGTGTCGGATATGACCTGGCTGGTATAAAAGGTGAAAAGGTCCAGGAGTTCATGAAGGTAATGAAGGACTCTTCCGAGTACCTGGGAAGACATTTGGAGGATGCATCCTTAGTGCATCCATCAATATTGGATGTTCAGATACCTCAGAGGATAAGCTCCAATGTTACCTTGTCCACGATGCACGGTTGCCCTCCCGACGAGATAGAACGTATTGGTTTATATCTAATCGGCGACCTTGGACTGGATACGGCAATAAAGCTAAACCCCACATTGTTGGGGCCTGAGCAACTTCGTGAGATTCTAAATGGAGAGCTTGGGTTCGACGATGTGCAGGTGCCTGACGCCGCTTTCGAGCACGACCCTGGGTTTTCCGACGCTCTTGATATCATCACCTCTCTTAGGGCGGCTGCCAAAAGTGCTGGTGTGAATTTTTGGGTGAAACTCACCAACACCTTGGAGACGGTCAACTTGAGGAAAGTTCTGCCTGCCGGGGAGAAGATGCATTACATGTCGGGCAGGGCGCTACATCCATTGGCTGTCAGGTTGGCCTCTGACCTACAGGATCAGTTCCAGGGCCAGTTGGATATCTCCCTGTCCGGTGGGGTGGATGCGTTCAATCTGCCTGACTTGATAGCCGGAGGACTGAGCCCCATAACAGTGTGTTCGGATTTGCTCAGGCCAGGCGGTTATGGGCGATTGGCTCAGTATATGGAAAACCTTTCAGAGAGTTTTATTACTGCAGGTGTTGGTAACAGAGCAGACTTTGCATGGAGACAAGCTGTCGACAATGGATTGCCCGGAGAGTTTTTTACACAATTAAAGAGCCGTCTGAGCACTCTGTTTGGAAGTGCGATGATGAAGAAGTTGTGGCCAGAGCTTAGGCGGGTTTTAGATGATAGCAGAGTTGAGTCACTGGTCCGTAGCATGCAAGGAGTCTTTGACCATGCTGGACTGAGCCAGGATGAGGCACGGGGAGTTTCCGAGCAGGTGGTAAGGCTAGTGGAACAAAAAAACCTCTCTGCCTATTCCAAGAGTACGAGGAAGAACCAAAAATACAAAAGTCCCCGCAGGATGTCGTCTACGAAAACCTCCCGTGAATTGACACGGTTCGATTGTATTCATGCACCTTGCCAGGACAGGTGTCCAACATCCCAGGATGTTCCTGACTATATGTTCCTGGTGGCAAACCGTCGGGTGGACGAGGCCATGGATGTGGTGTTGAGGGATAATCCTCTGCCCTATGTTACCGGAACGGTTTGTGACCATACATGCACGTCCAAGTGTGTTAGAGCCAATTACGATAATCCTCTGGATATAAGGGGAATCAAGGGGTTTATTGCGAGCACGGCCAATAGGCCGAAGCTCCCGAGTTCGCCGAAAAGCACCGCTCCAACAATCGCGGTGGTTGGAGCGGGACCTGCGGGTTTGAGCGCAGCATGGTTTTGCAGCAAGGCTGGTTTTCATGTGGTCCTGATGGACGAGGCTCAATCACCTGGAGGCGTGCCAGAGAAAATCATTCCTGAATTTCGACTTCCTCCTGAAGTTATGAAGGGGGATCTGGATTATCTGCAGCGGGCTGGCGTGGTGTGGCAACCTGGTACGGTGTTGGGAAAAAACATTTCCCTGGAAAAGCTGCGCAGGCAATACGATGCTGTCTTTTTGGGACTAGGTGCATCGAGTGGCATGGGACTGGGCCTGGATGGAGAAGATTTGCCAGGAGTATTCGATTGTCTGGATTTTTTGGAAAAGTTGAAAAAGGGCGACAATATCGAACTCGGCAAATCCGTGGTGGTCGTGGGAGGAGGAAACTCGGCCATGGATGCAGCCAGGGCTGCAGTGAGGGCCGTGGGCGCGTCCGGCAAGGTAACCTTGGTATATCGAAGGACTCAAAGGCAGATGCCGGCTGACGACGAAGAACTCCAGGGTGCAAGGGACGATGGGATAATCATCATGGAACTGAGCCAACCGGTGGGAATAATACAGAAGCAAGGAAAGGTCTCCGGCATCAGGTGTATGAAAATGGAACTGGGCGAAGTGGATTCATCCGGCCGTCCAAGACCCGTTGAAGTAAAGGGTTCAGAGTTTGTTCTCGATGCAGACTCGGTTGTGGTCGCTGTGGGCCAAAAGCCCATAAGCTCGTTATTGTCTGCCTCGGGCCTGGCCATAGATTCCCATGGAAGGCTCTTGGTAGATGAACAGACAGGAGAGACTAACCTGGACGGGGTATTTGCGGGCGGTGATGTGTGCAGGGGAGGAAGTTCCATTATCCAAGCTATTGCAGACGCCAAGAGGTCCGTGGAAAGGATGGTCGAGGTGCTTGGCGGAAGAAAGGTAAAGCAAAATAGGGTTATCAAGTATACAGATGAAAGAGAGCATTTGCTTAGAAGGATGAAAAGGGTACCTGCCTGCGAGTTTGACCAACCCTTGACCCAGAAGCAGGCTGAAGTAGAAGCCGGTAGGTGTCTTGCCTGCGACGAATATTGCTCCATTTGCGTAACCGTATGTCCCAACAGGGCGAACATGACTTACCGGGTTGAACCACTGAATGTCTCCCTCCCGCGTCTGAAAATGATAGATGGAAAGCTTCAAAAATTTGGAGAGACTCGCTTCGAGGTCATACAGAGCCCACAAGTACTGAACATGGCGGACATGTGTAATGAGTGTGGTAACTGTGAGACTTTTTGTCCAACCTCGGGTGCCCCGTATAAAGACAAACCACGGCTGTGCTTTTCTGATGAGAGCTTCGATGGTCAGGAGCAAGCTTATAAGTTCAGTATACAGGAGCAAGGCTGGAGGATGGATTACAAGGAGCAAGGACGATTTCACACTCTGCAAAAGCATGATGGTGAGTTGGTATACTCCAATGGAGACATGGAGGTTGTATTGTCCGAAGAATTTCGACTGGTTTCATGTAGGAACTACCATGGGTTAGAAGACGGGATAGTCTTCGGGTTGGATGTTTGCGCTTCAATGTTTGTCATAGCCAGGGCGCTGGACAAAGACGCAAATTTTCTCCCATTTATTTCATAGTAGAACTTAGCGTTGCCAGAAAACCTTCAGGTTGGAAAACGCTGGTGAGGTGTCATCATCTGTGTTCAGGGTGACCTGGATTTGGATCCATCTGTTGTTTGGAACTTGGCCCCGAATGTCCGCGCTCCATGGTGGAGCTTGGGTCCAGTCAGAATCATAGTATCCTGTCCATGCTGCGCTGCTGAGCGCACCCTCGTTGGGCGCGGTCCTCGCCCTGATGCGGATCTTGTCGTCTGCTGCCATGGACCCGCTCCATTGGATGCTGTCCCACTGGGCATCGTCATATCCCGTGTCGTAGTCGATGGTCCAGGTTCCATGTTTCAGTGTAATGTTACGAAGTTGGTACCCGGTCATGTCGGAATAAGTATAGGGTGCGCCGCCCACAGGAAAGACATCAAGCTGTGTGCCATCAGATGCAAACTTGCTCGCGTGACCGCTCGAATAGGCTATGGCCCAGATGTTGTTGTCGAAGTCCACGGCCATTCCCAATGGTCCTGATGCCGAGTATCCGAAACCTGACACGGACCACTGGCCAAGGTGTTGTCCAGAAGGAGATATCTTGTCAATGGTGTTGTGATCCCATTCCGAGACCCAGATATTGCCGTCCTGGTCAACTGCAACCCCCCTCGTACGTCCGCCGCTCGTGTCACCAACCGTTCTCGTGATACAGGATGCTTGGCCGGTTTGTGCGTCTATCTTGACGGCAGCGCATGGACAATTTGTCTCCCAACAGCCATACCAGGGGTTGTCGTTTGCATCGATAGCTATTCCGTACGTATTATGTGGAGACGTGACACTATCTACGATCTGGCACGTTGCGGTATTTATCTTGCGTAAGGGACCTCTTCCGATCGTTGAGATCCACAGGAATCCATTGGAATCTACCGCAGCCCCGTATGCTCGGGAGGTTCCCTGCGCATCTGAAAGGTTTACCTCGCATAGCCGACGGCACCTTGGAATTCCATCCGGATTATCATCCACCTCGGTTCCCGAGTACTTGTATATTTTCCCTCCGCCCCAGGAGCCGATCCATGCGTTGCCATCCTTGTCCAGGGTCACTGCGCGTACAGCCACAGAATCACCTGTTACGTCCGCGCGGCATATCAGGTTGCCGTCTGCATCCAGGTGAACAGCGTTTCCGTGATGAGGATTCGTACCATCACAGCCGTCTAGGTTGTTTTGACATCCACGATTACCAACCCACACGGTGTTGTCGACAGCAACTGCGGTCCTCGATGGGCTCCACCCCCAGCTCGAGTACACACCGATTAGGGTATCTGTGTGTGTATCGAACTTTTTTACCGTATGGCATATGTCGCCGGAGTAACATGGAGGGTCCGTTTCACAACCAGAAGCCTCATTACATACGATATTGGTGCCTGCGATCCAGATATAATGTGGTGACTGAACGCTGGAATCCAGCCGTAGCTCGTCTGGATCTACTGTGTTGGAGACTCCGTCAGAGTCACCATAGGTCCAGTCGTCTTCTCCACCCCAGTTCATCTCGTAGCATGAGTCTCCGCATGTACCGCATGCGTTGAGAAGGCCTTCATCCGTAAGCCCATCACAGTCGTCGTCCATGCCGTTACACTCGGTCTCATCCGGAACAGGCAGGCATTCTCCGCAGGAGTTGATGAGCCCTTCATCTGTAAACCCGTCGCAATCGTTGTCAATTCCGTCACAGATTTCCGTATTGTCGCAAAAACCACATGCGTTTGAACCTATAGCCCACTGCTCATCGGTATCGCCGTCGCAATCGTTGTCTACCCCGTCGCATATCTCCGGCTCCGGCGGGATGTCTCCTTCGCACGAACCCCAAAACTCTCCATCACATGTCTGGGTGCCCCAGGCACATGTTCCAACTCCAACGGTATCAGGAGGGCCACTATAGCACTGCCTGGTCTCGCTTCCTGTACAGCCCCCGCAACCTTCATCAACATCGCCATCACAGTTGTTGTCAATGCCGTCACCACATTGTTCCGGAGGCACGTCTCCGCAAGTGCCGCATGAGTTTGTGACCCCTTCGTCGACAATGCCGTTACAATTGTCGTCCTTTTGATTGCATGTCTCGGTTGCGCCTGGGTGAATATCCGGGTCGGAATCGTTGCAATCTTCAGGGGGTGCATAACCGTCGTTGTCGTTATCGGCTAGGCACCCGTCGTCTGTAAGCCCGTCACAATCGTCATCGAGGTTGTTTGATCCATTTTCGCATTCCGTACCAGGCAGAACCTGTCCTTCACATTCTGTCCAACTCCATGAACCATCAGGTTGCTGCACGCAGTCGTGGACACCTCCCTTGCAGATTCCAAATCCGAGGGTGTTTGGGGGCCCTGAATAGCATGGTTGGCCGGTAGGCGGGTGACAAGTGCACTGCTGTCCTGCTCCATCGTCCTCGCAGTGACAGTTGGGATCGCAGGAGCAACCTTCGTCCACTCGTCCATCGCAATTGTCGTCCAGACCATTGGCGCAGATTTCCGTCAGTTGGTCGTTAGGAGGATCGCACAGTCCACAATCGTTCAGGAGACCTTCGTCAACATCGCCATCACAGTTGTTGTCGAGCCCGTCGCATATTTCTTCTTCCGGGTGTTGTTCTCCCAGGCATTCGCCCCAGGTCTTGTCCCTTTTGCATGTGGCCACACCAGCGTGGCAAATACCTACACCGTCTGTTCCCAAAGGACCATTGTAGCATGCCATGCGATCTCCATACTGGCATCCACATTCCGCCTCGTCAGTCTCTCCATCGCAGTCGTTGTCTACACCATCGTTGCACCATTCGTTGGCGTTTGGATGAATCGTTCGATCTGAGTCGTTGCAGTCAGGACCAGCAGTGCAATTTTCGCCGTATCCATCGTTGTCTTCATCGATACATTCGGTTGTGTTGCCGCCATCGCCGTCACCACCGTCGGAACTCTGTTGTTTGATTTGACAATAGCCTGCCACACATTTTTCGTTTTCATCACAGTCGTCATCTGAAGTACAGGAACTCAGGCATGCTCCAGAGATACAGACCTGTCCATCCTTGCAATCATCGCTTGTTGTGCATTTGTCTCTGCATGCACCCTGGTAACAAGTCTGGCCGCTTTTGCAGTCATCGTTAGTAGCGCAGGGAGCAGGACCGGGGGGTAGATTGTCTGAGCATCCCCAGAGAGTAAAGAGTCCGCTTAAGAAAAGCATGCCCAATGAAATTCTTTTACTCCACGCTATCATGGTCATCTTCTTACCTCGATTCATCTTTTGTCTCCCCATTGAATATCCCCCCACAGGACATTCACAATTACCATATTACCATTGCGAGTGTAGAATATACCAGGGTGTTTGGGGACGGAGGCAATTTTTCATCGTTTTCACCCCATTGCGCTTTTCCCGACTGCTC
>CAYSLH010000042.1:0-22009 GCA_964431605.1 uncultured Myxococcales bacterium | reverse complement strand
GGCAGGGTTCTAAGACCCGGGGGATATGGACTAGATCGCCAGTATGAACCGAGTACTTTATCGCAAAACTCGAAATACTCCTCTGTATCAATCAGTTGCCAGGCAGGAGGATGAAGGTCATTCAATGCTGATGGGTCATGCTCTTCATACAACCATATACCATTTTCATGATCCTTTAGAATTCCATCGAGATTCTCACAAAATTTTTTTCCTACGTATCGCTGCACTACGTGGGCTCCTGCACGAGCCAACTCGACAGGATCCGATTCAACATAGTGCATTCCTTCCTGGTGCAACTCGGCAACGATGATCCTGGAATCATTTCTGTCTTTCAATCGCCAGATGATCTCCTTCAGCCAGTGTCTCGAAGGTGAATAAGCAAACCACGGGCCGGAGTGAATCATGATCACGGATTCTTCTATGGAATCCAACTTTCTCAGAAATATATCCTTGTCCAATCCCATCCAGGCATTTTTCCCAAGGAGTTCGAACCTCGCACCGGGAGCAGAGAGTCCATTGAGTATCCTTGTCTTCCAACCAACAGATTCGAGTTCTGCCGCTGCCTGGACCGTAGACAGAAGATCCAGCCATGGATAATCGATAAACTCCGTCGATAATTCGAGCGGAGGCTGCACCAGCAGTATTTCGCCTTTGGAGACTTTTTTCACACTACTCATGGTATATTGATTTTCCATGAACTCAAACAAAACAAAGCGAGTGCTCATCAAGGTTGGATACAGTTGTAACAACAACTGCGTCTATTGCCATTCATCACCACATCGCGGTATCGATTTGTCCCCAGCCGAGTTGCTTGATCGATTCGAGATGGCGGCGTCCATTGGGGCTGATACCGTAGTGCTTTCGGGTGGAGAACCCACCATAAGACCGGACCTGCTCGACGCAGCCGGATGGTTGAAAAAGCACAATCTTGGACTAGGGTTGGTCACTAATGGAAGAATGCTTGTCTATGATGACTTTCGGAAGAGACTTCTGGAAAACGGCCTTGAATACGTTTACCTCTCTGTAGCTGGCACGGATCCCGACACCCATGACTGGCACACGAGGACCAAGTCATTCAGTCAATTCATCAAAGTTGCCCCCCTTGTGGCACGTGAGGTAGACGACTTCACCATCAACTTTGTGATCACCGCAAAGAACTTGCGGACTCTTCAAAAAATCATACCTTTGTTAGAAAGACTCGGTCTGGCAGACGTTCGTCTGAAATTATCCTTTCTGGAACCTGAAGGCAACGCGTTGAACAGATACGACGAACTTGTACCTTCTTTGTTGCAAGCGGGAAAGAAACTCATTGAAACCATATCGGTGGCTGAAAAATCTCTACCATCATTGAAAATCTTAGTAGATGGATTTCCTCTTTGTGCTCCGGGTGTGAGCAACGCAATGGACGAAGGTCTGAGGGAAGATGGTTTTTTTGCAATGGCTGAAGCATTTGAAGATAGTTTTTATCCAGTGGACGACAGGAACAAGGCCCACCCAGACAAATGCATATCCTGCTCCCTTGCAAAAAAGTGCAAAGGAGTTTTCAAAACCTACCTCGAGCGCTTTGGAGACAAAGAACTGATACCGATTCAAACGCCGGTTCCAAATTCCTTCGATCTCGTAAAGCAATCCCTTCCCCTAAGCTTCGATGAAAAAAACTGCCTTGTGATGACTGGCGAATATCCTCCACCGGATGCCGTGCGAGGACTATTTATAAAGGACACTAATGGAAATTTGGTACAACACTATGCGGACAGCCGAGATTTTTCCGATGGGACTGTGTCCGAGACTCTGCACCAACGAAACCAGGTCTATGTTTTCGATGATCCGTCGCCGGTTCCCACTGATTTCGAAAAACAATTGATACGTTTCGAAAAGAGTCATACCTGTATTCGTTGCCCGAAAAGAACCCAATGCGGTGGTGTCTTCCTTCGATCGAAAGAAAATGGTTTCAAAAAGCTTTCTGAAAAGTTCAAAGGGATTTTGAGTAATCTTACGGGTAGAGTACTGGACATAGGATGCGGTCATGCACCATACATTGAATTTCTTGAGCCAAACATTGAAAACGGAAATCTTCACTATACGGGTTTGGAACCTGACGACATCGAGCATGTTTCAGGCAAGGGAAAGCTATTTGTAAAATCGTCTTTCGAATCCTTTGTCCCTCCTTCCGAACTCTTTGATTACATAATTTCGCTCAGGAGCCTCAACCATCTGGACCATCCTGTCCATGCCATTTACAGGATGAGGGATATGCTGAAAGCCGGGGGAGAAATCATCCTGGCAGAAGATGTTGTGTTCTCCCTTGTGAGGCCTTCGGAAAATCTAGAAAAAGCACGATATCGCCACGACCTGCCTTTCGAGCACAAGTTCAACCTGGACCTGGAAGAAGTCTGTGCCATCGCCCAGAATAATGGTTTTTCTCTCAAGGCCAAATACTCCTGCACACAAACCAAGACGCCTATTTGGATTGGGATTTTCGAAAAAACAGATAGGGGCTTTTACCAAGAACCGTGGGAACCGTGAGAGCCGTGGGAACCGTGAGAGCCGTGGGAACCGTGAGAGCCGTGGGAGCCGTGAGAACCATGGGAACCATGAGATCCGTGAGAACCATGGGAACCATGAGAGCCATGAGAACCATGGGAACCGTGCGAGCCGTGGGAACAATGGGAGAGATCGTTATTCTCAGATGGCAAAGGTAGTGAGCTTTTTTCTCCGAGCGGTGGTAGCTTATTGTTTCTGGCCACAGAAGCCATGGCCTTGGAACTGTTCATAGCTGTTGCCACGCCTCCTACTGCAAGCAATATTGCGGTGGAGGAAGACAATACATCACGCCTGGTAAGTTTCTTTTCCTCCTTGGTTAAAAAAGCTTCTGCGTCTTTCTCAACCTTTGGATACTTTCCCTTTGGCATTTCATCTCTCCGGAAACATGGCTGTTATTTTCAGTCTAGTTTGCACGAGTGTCACCTGTCAAGCCACATACCGTGCTCGATCAAATCTAGTGTTTTTTTTGTTGTTTCTGGATGATACGCAAGTGAGCAACAAGCGAGCATCAAGTAACTCATGTTTTTCTGCCATATCCTCTTTGAGATAAAAGCAACAACAGCACAAAGATAAACCAAGTTCCAGACCCGTTTTGACTTGTGCAACCGCAGGAACCATCGATCTTCACAGAATCAACCAGGCCCCCGTCCTCCGAGACTTTTTCATCCGTCGAATTTCCATCTGTACCATCACTTGCATCTTCAACCGCGCCTTCGTCAGGACTTTGACCTGCATCCTGCTCACCTCCATCGGTCACTGTTCCTGCATCATATCCATCGTCTCCACCATCTTCACCAGTTTGACCATCTACGCCATCCGAATCACCGCCATCCTGGTCCGGTACACTGACAAACAAGTCGGCAAGCCTTCGCCTCTGTGCTAACCACACCTCGCCATCCTCTTGCCAAGGTACAGCCTCACCTTCCGAAAGCCCGCCCTCGTCCAAGGCCTTGGGCACTAAAATATTCATCACATCGTCTACGAGATCCTGTTCACCAGCAGTTGAGGCCAAGACCAGGTATTCTACGTCTTGTATGCCACGTCGCCAGTTTTTCAGACGAATACTGGGCAAAGGAATGTCCATTCCGCGATCCTCGGCCGGGAATAAAAAATCACGACCTGGATATATCAACAGCCCATCACCGTTCATCTCATCGCCCCAGGAATTAGAGAAGTTGATAGGATTTTGGAACACGTTTATTTGCCCTCGTCCACCCTGGGCGTCGTTGTAGTAAGTTGATTCCCAGTAAAACCACCGCGGGATTCCATACTTGTATTGAATCCACGGATTGACCCTGGTCGCCACCGCGCGATCATCGATCACGAAGCTTCCGGTAAAAGGCCTCCTTCCATTATATGTCCACACTCTCTTGCCCTGACTCGTAGCCTGCTGCGCCTGGGCGATGAAATAACTGCCCGCGCCGGCACAGTATATATCCACATCCAGTCCATCAGCAGGGCCATGGGTGACAAAAGACGGTACAGGATCAGCTTCGGCAGCAATGGCATTGATTGTGCCGAAATCATCAGGGCCAGGCTCATCCATGGTGTATAAAAAGTACTCCACACCAGGTCCGTGGATATCGAACCAACTTTTCCAGGTATTGGCCTCTGTGGAGGTGAGACTCCCCCCATATGTATGGATGGAATACATATCCTGCCCCAATCCTCCGCCCGGTCCATAATAGCCCGAATCCAGGGAAAAGGCTGTACCCTCTATGCGCTCCTGCAGGCTCATGTCCGGTGCGTTCTTGTCCCCAATGAACATGGTGATGCGATGACGTCTGCCGAGTTTCCAATGACGCATGCGCATCTTTTCCGCCAATTCAAAATCGTCCCCCCATGGATCCGAACTATATCTCGAATACATAAGGTCCCTGTCTCCCTCACCGCCTGAAAAAAACAACATGGTCTTTACGGTGGGAATATCAGGTAAAGTGACATTGAGCACCTGTAGCTCAACCGGTATCTGGCAGGTGGAAAGAGAACAGGTCACACCATCAACAGAGACTGTCAGAGTTCCCTGATAGGTTCCAGCAGGGATCTCGGGAGGCACGAACACATCGACCCAGACACCCTGGTTTCTTTGGGCTGGAATGGTAAGAGTTCTTGCTTCGAGTGGAATCAGAGCATCTGGAATCAAACCTTTCATTCCTGCGGGCTCTGCATCGCTTCCCGGTACCCACGCGAGGTCATGAGAACGGGTTGTAATATCCAGGTAATGCTCTTCGAATAACTCTATGCGACGACCGACGTACCACGAATCCCACTGCCCGGTAAGGCCCGAGTTGGAGATGGGGCCCAGCGAGTCCAGGCTAACGTTTACATTTTGGGTATCGGACTGACCACCTTCCAGTATCAACTGAAAGGCCACAATCTCGTTACGCGCAGCAAAGATGAATATTTTTGGCAAAGAGGGGTCGAAGACACCATTGCCGTTTTCAAGGGGGTGGTCCAGGTCTGTAGCCTTTACCTTGGTACCATCATCGAGTGCCCAAACGTTCGCCAGTTCGGCCATGGCTGCCGGTTCCAATAACAAACAACTGAAAAGTATTCCAAGTAAAGTCCATTTCCATAATCCATGCCAACTCATCTCTTTCATTTAGATATCTCCTTTGGCAACTGGCAAAAAATAGGATGGCTCTCTACTAGGAGTGTAAGTGTACTTGGATGCTTAGTCTTGCGCAACACCATGCTAGTTTCTTTCTCCCCCTTTTACCCACATTTCCTTTTTCGGCTGCTTTTCGCATGTTGACCATTGTCTCACTTAGGTCTAGTATCCCCCCTCCATGGACAGAAAAACCCAGAGCAAGGTATCAAGTGAGACAATCAACCAACGAGCTATCGCATTGGCAGACATGGGTTGGCTGGACGAGGCTGTCAAGGAGTTTTCCAAGGCCATAGAACTCGATCAGGCTGCGGCTTACCCGCGCATAAACAGGGCGTCTGTGCTAATGGAACAAGGTCGCAGCTTAGAAGCACTTGAAGACCTGATAACAGCCGTGAAGCTGGCACCTGAAAATCCCACCACCCACCTTCACTTGGGAATATTTTTGACCAAGTTTGCATCTGACCTTGGCGTCGACCAACTGCACTCGGCCTTGAACCTGGATTCCAACCAACTCGAAGCACTGCTACAACTAGGCTCTACCCATGCATCCAAAGGTAACTGGACCGAGGCAAAGCAAGTCTTGGATTCCGCGTTCGAGATGGCTCCGGACGATCCCGTGGTAAACCGCGAGTGCGGTACCTTTGCTTTGGACCAGGGAAGGGTTCATGACGCTATTTTCTTCTTCAAAAATGCGCTGAAAAAAGAACCTGAAGATCCGGATATTGCCATGGACCTGGGCCTTGCCTATGTCCATGCAGGATTTCCTCAAAAAGGCACAAATCTTCTCTTGGCGTTGCTGGAACGATTTCCCGACCACCTCTATGCCCTTTACAACCTGGCAGCCATAAAAGCCAAAACAGGAGACCAACAAAGCGCATCTGAATACCTAAGGCGAGCTATGAGACTGGATGAAATCAAAGTAAAAGAGTGGCTCAAAGACGATCCCGTGCTCAAAGATTTCACTAAAAGGTCAAACACCGAACGCAAAAAAGTAAACAATTCTTCCATTGAATAAAATTTTCAGCTGACTAAGTCCGCCTGTGGTTTTTGCTTTACAGCTTCTGTCTGGTATGATATTTTAATATGTTGTCAAAGTTCAAATAATTCAAGGAGTTAATAAACCATGTAGGGCATTACGTCATAATACGTTGCCATACATAGACTTTTGGAGTACCAGGTTGAAAATTCGAAGACTGGAAATATTTGGTTTCAAGTCGTTTCTCGAACGGACAAAGTTGAAGTTCGATGACGGTATTACCGGTGTGGTTGGTCCCAACGGTTGTGGTAAATCCAATATCGTAGACGCCATTCGATGGGTCATGGGTGAACAAAGCACCAGGATGTTGCGTGGCAAGGCAATGGAAGACGTGATCTTTGCAGGTAGTGAATCCAAGCCTCCCATGGGAATGGCCGAAGTGGAAATTACCTTTGAAAACGACGGCCGAAATGTTCCACCTGAATACGCCCACCACAAAGATATCAGCGTAGGCAGAAGGCTGTTCAGGTCCGGAGAGAGTGAATACCTCATCAATCGGACACCCTGCAGGCTTCTCGATGTGCAAGAATTGTTCATGGGAACGGGAGTAGGCACACGTGCGTACTCCATCATCGGCCAGGGACAAATCGGTTTGCTCGTAACTCAGAAGCCCACTGAACGAAGACATATCATCGAAGAAGCTGCAGGAATAAGCAAATACCGATCGCGAAAAAAGACTGCAGAACGCAAGATGGAGCAGACCAGGCAGAATCTGTTTCGGGTTGCGGACGTGATTCAGGAAATCAAGCGCAACATGGGTTCACTCAAACGACAGGCTCGAAAGGCTGCCAGATTTCACAAGCTTCGTGACAGGCTTCGTGAAATCGAGTTGCACACTGCCAGCCATGCATACCTGGCCAACCAGGCCATCATCAGGCATCTGAAAAACAAGGAGCAGGATCTGAGTGCCAAAGAAGCCGAAATGCAAAGTGAACTCTCCCGCATCGATTCGGAAGTTGAGCACAACAGGACCAAGCTTTTGGATGACGATCGGCATCTTTCTGAGTTGCAGGAAGCTCTGCTATCCACCGACAATAAGATCAAGCTGAATGAACAAAACATCGAGTTTCTCAACAGGGAGGTAAAATCACTCTCCGACAGGAGTCAAGAATCAGCAGCAGAGATAGAGGCACTTCAAGCCCAACAACAGCAGTTGCTCAAGGAAATCCAACGAGCCGAGCAGCAGTTAGAGGAGATGGACGAACTCAATGCCAATGCAGCGGCAAGGCTTGCCGAGAGAGAAGAAATTCACAGGCGACAAGCGGATAAAGTTCGCACCATGGAGGACGATGTCGATTCAAGACGGCAGGCCCAGTTACGCTCGCGGGAACAGACTGCTGAACTCCGCTCCAAACTTGCAACTTTGAACCAGCATCTATTGGACTTGGAGGGACGCCTGGGGCAATCCAGGGCGGAACGCGAAGAGTTGACTCAACAACAACGGAGGCTCGAAAAACAAAAGCTGGCGCAATCTGAACGCCTCAACGAATTACGCCAGATGCACCTTGACTTGGTGGAACGACGGGAATTCGAAGAGAACAGTCTGGCGGAAATACAGTCCCAGGTGGCTCAAAGCGATGCCAAGGTAATGGCCCTCAGGGAAGAAATCAGCAACAGACGCTCCCGGCTCGAATCTCTGAAAGAAATCGAACGCAACTACGAAGGGTGCCTGAGCGGAGTGCAACAGGTGATGAAGCATGCCAGGTCCGAAGGAGAGCAAAGCCAGATAGTAGGTCTGGTGGCCGATATACTGCAGGCACCCCCAAAGTACGAGACCGCGGTCCAGGCAGTGCTTGGCGACAGACTTCAAAGTGTTGTGGTGAAATCTCAACAGAGCGGACTACAGGCCATGGACTTTTTGAAACAGGAGGCAGAAGGACGCTCATCATTCATCCCCCTCGACTTACGTAAATCCGCCATCTCAGAGCAATCCAAAGGAGTTCGCGGTACTGGTGTAATAGGGCCCATGAGCAACCTGGTGTCTTTTGATGATCACCACGGTTCAGTGGTCAAATACCTTCTCGGTGACGTGGTGCTTGTGGATAATCTTTCCTCCGCACTGTCTGTGTGGTCAGCGAATGGACACAAGGCAACCCTGGTCACTCTTGACGGAGAAATTCTTGAGCCACAAGGGGTACTGACGGGAGGCGCACTGGAAGGTTCAGGGGCCCACCTTCTTCAGAACAAACGTGAGATTCGGGAACTGGAACAGCGCCTGGTAACTTTGGAAACGGAATATAAGATGATGCAGGATCGCCAGGGAAAGCTCAAGGAACAGAACTCCACATTGCTTGTGTCCATCGAGAACCTGAAACAAAACTCCCATGACGAGGAAATCCGTATCGTCGACCAACAAAAGGATCTCAGCCACCTGCATGATCAACTATCGACCATTTCCCAAAGGCTCGAAGAACTCGGCTACCAGTGCCAAAAGCTGGAAAGCGAAATTGAACACGTCAGCACACAGAGACAAGGCATCCAGGAGACACTGGAGCGAAACGGTGTGGACCAGGACGATATAGAAGAACATATTCGCGCAGGCCGGGCTGAGGTCGAACAAGAACGCATGAGGCTAGCCGAACTGACCCAAGAGGTTACAGAACTCAAAATACAAGCAGCGGCTACTACAGAGAGACGCGAATCCGTAAAGCGAAACAAGCAGCATCTGGAAAACACCCGCATCGACCTGGGAAAAAGGATCCAGAAGCTGAAGCACGAGATATCTACGGGAAACCTCCAGTCAGTGGAGGGGAAAAAGAAGATCGAAAAAAGCCAGGATGAAATCACGCAGTTATTGGCCTTACGAGAGCGACAACAGTCGGAGATAGGTGTCCGAAGGGAAGCTTACGAGGTACTTTTAGCTCAGGTCCAGCAAGAGGAAGTCAGGGTTAAGCAGATCAGGTCAGAAGTTGACAAAATCAGCGAGGAACTCAATGTTTCGGTTATGAAATCCCGCGAGTTGGAAGTAGAACTCGATCATCTTTGCAGGGATATCAGGCGCCAGCATAAGGTAGAATTGGAATCATGCCTTGCCGAGTACCACTTGCTTGCTCCTCCAGGCAAAGATCAGAAGGAAAAGGCGGAAAAGCTTCGCCATGATATCGAAAGGATGGGTGATGTAAACCCTAACGCAGTCCAAGAATATGAAAGACTCAAAGAACGTTTCGACTTCCTGAGCAGCCAAAGTCAAGACCTGGAAGAATCCCTTGAAAAGCTCCAAAAGGTTATTCAGAAGATCAACCGAACCAGTCGAAAACGTTTCAAAGAGGCATTTGACGCCATCAACGAAAAGTTCCAGGAGGTATTCCCAAGACTTTTCCGGGGCGGTCGAGCAAGGCTGGTGTTGGAGGAAGGTCAGGATCTGCTGGAAGCAGGCGTTGACATAGCAGCGCAACCACCAGGTAAAAAGCTCCAAAATATCGAGCTGCTCTCAGGTGGTGAAAAAGCACTGACCGCAGTAGCTCTGGTGTTTTCCATATTCCTTATCAAACCGACGCCTTTCTGCCTCCTGGACGAGGTAGATGCACCTTTGGACGACGCAAATATTGAACGGGTCAACCAGTTAGTCAAAGAGATGTCTTCTATCAGCCAGTTCATTCTCATCACCCACAACAAAAGAACCATGGAGATGCTCGACAGGTTGTACGGAATCACCATGGAAGAACCAGGCATCTCGAACATCGTTACAGTTGAACTCCGAACTGATAAACAAATATCCGAACAAGATGATTCATTTCAAACCAAACAAGGCCTGAGACAGGCCGGGTAGATTCATGATTACTCAGCTCCAATCCCTTTTTAATGTCCTGTTTGCTGCAGAAGATTCCGGTATGATCCAAGAATCCGATACAGATACTTTTGCCATTATAATGCTCGTGCTTGTCTTGTTATTTTTCCTGTGGCTGGTCGTAGCCGTCATCAGGAAGCTATCTAAGCCTGCGGGCCGGCTCGGAGAAATGAAAGAAGACGAGGCTGAGGCAGCAAGAACCGCCAGGCTGTGGGCTGAGGCAAAACGGAAATCAGACGATGAAGAAGAGGAGGAAGAAGAAGACCAGGATTTCGACCTCCAGGCTGAGTTGATCGAAAAGGCAAAACAGAGAAGGCAGGAGAAGAGAGAAGCTGACAAGGCTGCTCAAGAGTCCAGACAGGCAGCACTCAGGGCGTCTGAGCCCCAGGAACCAGAACCAGAGCCTAAACCAGAGCCTAAACCAGAGCCTAAACCAGAGCCTGAACCAGAGCCTGAACCAGAACCAGAATCCTTAGATGAACCTGTTTCAGAGCCTAAATCCTTGGAAGATGGACTTGCCAAGACCCGAACCGGTTTTGTAGCCAAACTCTCTTCCATGTTTGGCTCGAAGGCTTTGGACGATGACGAGTTGGAAGAGATAGAAGAGATCCTGTTCACTGCTGACATTGGTGTAAAAACAGCTCAGAAGCTTCTGGAGTTCATAGAGTCAGAGCTTTCGAAAAAAGATCGCTCCAAACCGGATAAGATCCTCGATGGCCTTCAGGAAAAAATTCGTACAACTCTGTCAATAAAAGCTAACCCATTGGATTTCGATTCGAACAAGCCTCTCGTGATTCTAGTGGTTGGAGTAAACGGAACTGGTAAAACCACCACTATTGGCAAGTTGGCCATGCGTTTTACCAAAGAAGGGAAAAAAGTAATCCTTGCAGCAGGCGATACCTTTAGGGCCGCCGCTGCGGAACAATTAGAGATTTGGGCAGATCGCACAGGTTCCCAGCTCATTAGGGGCCAGGAAGGCGGGGATCCTGGGGCAGTGGTCTTCGATGCCATAAACGCAGCTAAGAGCCAAAACGCAGACATGGTAATCGCAGACACGGCAGGCAGGCTACATACCAAGGTAAACCTGCTAGAAGAACTCAAAAAAATCCAGAGGGTATGCGGAAAAGCCTTGCCAGGTAGCCCTCATGAAGTCTGGCTTGTGCTAGACGCAACCACAGGACAAAATGCCATAAACCAGGCAAAGCAATTTCACAAAGCTTTGAAGCTCTCCGGCATTATCCTGACTAAACTGGATGGTACAGCCAAGGGTGGAGTGATCATAGGAATTACCGACACCTTTGGAATCCCAGTGAGGTACATTGGTATTGGAGAACAGGCCGCAGATCTGAGGAAATTCGATGCGGAAGCATTCGTCAAGGCTCTCTTCACCTCATGATTCCGCATCTCTATTGTCCGGACCTCATCTTTTGAAGAATCTTTTTGAACCTGTCATCACCGCGGATATTTTTCAAATCCGGATCCGATGAGAGCACCTTTGGTTGGACGAATCCATTCAGAGCAGCAATTTGTAAATATCTGAATGCCATGTTCGGTTTTTTCAAAAGAGAATAAATACACGCCATGTTGTAATAAGCATCTCCAAAATTGGGATTCACCTCTAGTGATTTTTTATACCACCTCAAGGCCTCCTGGTAGTCATTCCTGGCATAATAGGTCACGCCTATTCCGTTGAAAGCCTCGGGTCGCGTTGGGTTTAGGTCTGTGGCCTTTTTGAACAGGCGTCTTGCCCGCTCGAAAAAACCGTTGTTCATGTACTCAGCACCCTTTTCCATGGCCTGCTGCCAGGATGTAACGTTCTTTTCGTATGCCCTGGGATCCGGCCCTTGCACCTCAGCCTCCATGGTCTCACCAGCATCTGCGACCACACCCATTCCCGTAGCCTGATCCTTTTGGGTAGCCTGCCGTGGGTTTTCTGCACTTGTGGCAGGATTGTTATTGGACTTCGGATTTTGGTCCTTGGCAACCTTTGCCGGTATCTTGGCAATTTTTTTGGGACGTCTTCGCAACTTACGCATAACGATTCCCTCAGCCTTTCCCTTGCCTCCTATCTTGCATTGGGTAGCCTTGAAATGGGCAGCCCCTGACAACACCCTACCCTCCCTGGCAACCACCATCACCATCGGAGCCCAACCATCTCCCTTGCACTTTTTGCCTTTCAGACAATAACGCATCTTTCCAGCCAAGGAATCCTCCAGGAGGGTCGCCTTGATAACCTCTTGTCCCCTTTTGAATGGACATATCTTGCAACGCCAAGAGATCCTTCCGATAACCTTGTTGCCATTCTGGCTAATTCTGACAACCCCAAGGGGAGTCCACCAACGTCCGACCAACCTGTACCCATCCCCGAAAGCGAAGGACTCCATGCAAATGAGAAGAAAAACAACCAGTAAAGGGATCGATGTTTTATTAGCCATTTACGGCCTCCCCTGAATCAATAACCGTTAGACGTTCCCAAGGACCCATAGCTTCACAAGGTCATTTACTTGGATCGTTCGATGGCCTCGATGGTTTTTTCGGCCCTTGCAGACATCATGGTCTGTAGAGTTTTTCTAACTTTTGGATACTTTTGCAGGACAAGCTCCAAGTCCGTCCTGGAAAAAGAGATTATTTCCACAGCGTCTACTGCTACTATCATTGCAGTACGGGGTTTGCGGGTCAAAAACCCCACTTCACCAAATACGGCTCCCCTGGAGAGTCTACCCAGTTCCACAGGAATACCGGCAGCCCGGGAGATTACTTGCACGTTACCTGACACGAGTAGAAACAGGTCCTCTCCCTTCTCTCCTTCTTTGACGATGATATCTTTGGATTTGTACTTGTGATATTTGCCAGCTCTATACACCAGGGACATGTCCTCAGGTGCTACCTTCTTGAATAGATGAATCTTTTCAACAAATGCACAAAGGGCAATATTTCCTGAAATACTCTTTGGTTCTTTGGAAGATTGATTTTTGCTGGTTGAGTCTGCCATATTCGTTACGAAAAATATCAAAAGCAGTCAGTAGTTGCAAATATTTTACCACGAAGGAATGACCTGTGGAAATGTTCTTCACTGATGAAGCCTAAGTTTGAAAGAGATAATGGCCGCCTTGTGCCCGGAATACTGGGCAGCGAAAGGAACTATTCTTATTTCCACATTTTCGCTCACCGCTTGGTAAGCTGGATCATTGGGCAACTCGAACGAATATTGCGTATCGCTGGAAGATGTATTTCTTTCGCTGGAAAAAACTTCGTCACCTGGGGAAAACCCTGCAACGCTGGTCATGAAAGCAAACCTACGTGGAGCGTGGTAGTCTATCCGCCTTACGCTAAAACGCACAGTGGCTTTTCGAAGGTCCAAGATTTCTCCCTCGGCAATGGTTATGGTCCCGGTCCAATATTCTCCATCGGACAAGGCCAAGGTCAATGTGCTCTGGTCCTCGTCAGCAGGAGATGCAACGGAAAAAAACAACCCTCCGTCTCCATGCTCAGGGGTAATTCCTTGTCCCTTTTGCCAACCTGACCACTGGTAACCAGACGGGAGGTAAAAGGTTTTTGTCCATGGTAGATCAAACGATGGGTCGGTACCGGAAAAATCACTCTCCAGCACGGTTCCTAACCCTCCGAAAGTGTTTAGAGTAAAAGTGCGCCACGCCGCATCGCCGTCCTTGTCAACAGCTCGCAAATAAATATAGCTGGGGATATCATTCCCGGGTGTGCCTACAATTTCCACCTTGCCTGGTTCATCCTGCACAGGTTTTATGTCCAGGCCTTCCGCCAAGGCGCTACCTATGACCTTGACAACCACGGGAACATCCTCGCCCGTGGCTTCTATTTCTGCACGACCTGCTACCCCGAGTTCCATTGGAGGCAAAGCAAAATCTGTCACAAAATGGGGGACATCCCCCTCAGGCTCATCCACCGGTCGAATGGACTCTGCCTGTGCCGCCCAATCGAGGAGAAACCGGTACTTTACTGACTGGTCTGGATCCTGGTCCAGGTGTTCCAGATGCCCCCATTGACCATACTTTCCCCAGGAGCTAACTAGGACAAAAGGATTGTGGGTCATCAAGCCATGGGACAAGGACATGTTCAAGTGTATGGCATAAACCTCTGCCATCCTGGGATGCCTGTTCAAAGATTCCATGAACCTGGTCACCAAAGGCCCCTTGACGGAATCACTGTCCTCTATCTGGTTTGTGTAGATGGAAGGACCACCTTCATATGCAACAAGCGGCTTCGGAGTCGTAAACAGGCTCTTTGCCAACTGATGAAGCTCTTCAGGAAAACCGCCACCAATACCAGTTGCATCCGGACCAGCGCCAGCCTGTGCATCTCCGCTGAGAAGCCTCCTCGTCCACTCATCAAAGGCTGCTTTTACATGAGCTTCAAACTCTGGACTATCCCAGTATGATTCGTCGTTTTCCACCCCATCCAGCCATGTCTGTTGGTATACAAAATCCTGTATACCATTGCCGAAATAGGTAGTGGGACAAATAACGTCCGGCTCTGTTGGTGGATCCAAAGTCTGGCCAAAGTCTCTGAGTTCCTGGAGGAATGGGTTCGAATAACCCATGTTACCTGCCTGAACTGCCGCTGCCCTGACTATCCTGGAATTTCCTCCGAATTCCCTCTGAAATATTGACCATATCTGGCTGGCTCTGCGTGCGTTGAACTCGGGTTTCGTAATACCCTGGGCTTGTGCCTGGTCGTAAGCCCATTGGCCTTGGCAGAAGGAATCACCCCACGACCAGATTTCGTTAGAGTACTCGACGAAAACTCGCAAGTCTCCCCTGAGGGGTGGATAGACAGGATCATCCATCTCGGAGGAATATGGTTCGTGTCCATCAGACCCAAAACGAACGAGCTTAGCCAGCTTGCTCACAAAATCGTCGGTTGCCAAATGTGGAACGTTCAGCCAAAGGTCCAAACCGCTGATGTTGCACAGCATGACCAGGTACTCGAATGCAACACCTGTAGAGCGATGTCCGGAATATCCCTCTGCGGGCTGTCTGGGATTGAGAACGCCAGTCTGAAAAACATGACTCGGCAGTCTACGATCCGACCAATCCCGAACAGGGCTTGCGTTGGTCTCCAACCAATCCATGAACCTGGCAAATCCCCAATCCCTGTCAGCCAAACGATCGAGGAACAAAGGGTAAAAAACTTTTCCTTCCAAAGAGCTATCGCTGGGATCCTCAGGGTCAGGCAACCATACGTGAAGTTGTGAAACAGGATTCGAAGGGTCAATGTCGTGGATCTCCAACCACTGGAGATGGCCACTGGTGTAACGATATACTCTCCTGCCGTCTATCAAGACACCTGCTTCATCTCCAGATGATTCGTCCCGTAGATACTCATACCCGCTATTGAGCCTGATATCGGCGCGGCCTTTCCAGGTCAAGACCACGTGCCCTGTGACCATGTCCAAACGATTATCATTGACATGCAAACCATACAGCAACGCCCTCAACCTGTTATCTCCCTGAAGAAATAAAGGAAGTCCATTCTCGTCGAACTGAGGATTTTGCCATATGTCCACATCCTGTCCCCATTGCCCTGGCTCATATTCCAGCCACTTACCTCCCATGGCAAGGGCATCACAAAAATACGGTGTATCCCAATAAGACACTCCACCTGGTTGCACAGACACGGTGGGAAAATCCCTTGGAATCACATAAACACCATCGTCTCCTGCAGTGGTGTCACTTGCCGCATCAACACCGAAATCCCCTCCTCCATCCTGTGTAAAATCCCCTTCAGCTATCGAGTCACCATCGTTTCCTATTCCATCTCCCGAATCACCACTGCTGCCTGCATCAACATTGCCATCATCTTTTATACTTCCGTCAGAACCAGCGTCCGGAATTGACGATACTGTGCCACTGCAACCAAGACAGGAAAACATAAGAGCAAAAACAGCAGGTTTGATGAAACTCGGTATTTTCTTCAATTCAGGGCTCCTGAGTCAGTGGTTGTAATACTAAGGAAAAAATCTATTTAAAAACTCTCCTCATGATCATATCGACTCTACCCAAGAGATCTTTCAAATCAAAACACTTCTTTACTCCTTGTTCGCCCAGAACATCCACCACATCTTTGTCCTTCAAAAGCAATTGCTCGAAGCTTTCTCCGGTATCCCAACAGGACATGGCATTTCGCTGCACCAACGAATACGCCCCTTGCCTTTCCATTCCAGCCCTGACCAATGCGAGCAATACTGTCTGGCTGAAAACCAGACCATGGGTCAATTCCAAGTTTTCTTTCATCCTGTCCGGTCTGACAACCAATCCATCGATTATGCGAGTGAGCCTGGCAAGAGCATAATCTGTCAGAATAGTCGCATCAGGGGCGATGATTCTCTCCACCGATGAATGGGATATGTCCCGTTCATGCCACAAAGCCACGTTCTCCAAGGCTGCCATGGCATATGAACGAAGCAGCCTTGCAACGCCGGTAATGTTTTCCGAACCGATGGGATTTTTCTTATGGGGCATGGCTGAAGAACCTTTTTGTTTTTCGCCAAAAGGTTCTGATGCTTCACCAACTTCGGTTCGTTGCAAATGCCGTATCGTTACTGCTATCTTTTCCATGGTAGCGCCCAGGTTGGCAAGCACAGTAAACAATTCAGCATGCCTGTCGCGTTGTACCACTTGGTTCGACACGGACGCAGGGCTCAATCCCAATTTCATACACACATCGGCCTCAACCTCTGGTGGTAGATGCGCAAAGGTTCCCACCGCTCCCGACAGTTTACCGACTGCCACGCTTTGTTGTGCAGCCTGCATGCGTTTTTTATGGCGCACCAGTTCCTGGTACCATATGGACATCACCAACCCAAGAGTAGTGGGTTCGGCGTGTATACCATGGGTTCTTCCTACCATGAGCGTATGCTGATGGATTCTCGCCTGGTTTTTTACCGATGAAATGAGTTCATCCAAGTCGAACAACATCAAGTCACATGCCCTTTTGAGCAACAGTCCAAAGGAGGTATCCAGAACATCGGAAGAGGTCATCCCCAAATGCAACCACCTGGCGTCTGGACCCATCGTGCGCTCCACGTGGGTCAAAAAGGCGATTACATCATGCCTGGTCTGAGCCTCTATCTCCTCGATGGCCCTTACGTCTTCGGCACCCAACTGCCAGTTTTTTTTCAAAAGCCTATTCGGTATATCCTGTGGCACGATTCCATGGGCAGCCATACTCTGGCAAGCTGCCAGTTCGACTTCCAGCCATGTTTGATACTTGTATTCGTCCTTCCATATCTTTCCCATCTTCTCCCTGGTGTATCTCGGTATCAATTGGTCCTCCTAGAATCTCTCACAAGCTTTCTCAAAAATCTCTGTTTGGAGTTTATGTATTGTCATTGAGTCAACTCATCCGGTGGTGTTTGATGGAACTGAACAATATCAAGTCTCCCTTCAATCTTGGTACAGCCACCGGCTCACCAACAATCTCATCGAGTTGTTCGACCGTCATCATATCCTGGGTAAGATCCCTTTCTGATATTTCCATCACATCCACGAAATTACCTTTCAAAACCGTCTTCTCATCCAGGTACCTGCGAGCAATCAACACTTTTACGTTCCCGCTCGGATCTTTTATGCTTCCCAATAACCTCCTCAACGAAGCCAGGACTTTATCACGGGAATTCATGGGACGATAAAGTATCCGGTTGGCGCCTTGGCTCAAGGCGGCAACTACCCTGTCAAAGCTTCGTTCCGAGGAGATGACCACCAAGTGAGTATTGGGCAAGAAATCAAGCTTGGTTCTCAAAAAACCCTGGACCTTTCCACTATTATCCAACGAATCCAGGTCGCAGATGATACCGCGGAAAGAAGCACGAGCAAGCTCGTCCAATACCATATCTATTTCATCTACAACCACAGGCTCATATCCAAGCTCAGCCAAAACATCTATAGATACCTTGCGGGATGTCTCATCTGGATCCAACACGATTACCTTCTCACACACAGAGTCAGTCTTCAAAAGCTTGAGATTGGGATTGGACCTGGTCAGACGTCTTTGCATGGATTGCTTTACTTTTTCAACCAACTCCATGATATCGAATGGTTTCACTATATAGTCATCCACCCCCACTGCCATGGCTTCTTCCACGGATTCTCTCGAAGCGTATGCGGTGACCAGAAGTGTTCCCATATTAATGTCTATTTCCTTAGCATGCTTCAAAACATCCAGACCGCTGCCATCGGGAAGGTTCTTATCCGAGATCAACAAATCGAACTTTTCGCTATCAAGTAACTGCCTGGCTCCATTGCCGTCTAAAGCCTCCTTGACCTCAAAGCCCATATCGTCTAAGACGTTCATGATCACATGAAGAACCACCCGGTCATCATCAAGCACCAATACCCGCTTATTTTCAAAAGTCTCTTCGAAATCCATCACAATCCCCTATTGTGAAAACCAATATGGTTTTATTCCATATCCCAGATAAATCCGTTACACAAATTTTGTTTTCCCGATTATCCACAAAGACATTACATATGGATCATGCAAGAGAGCATTTACTCAACAGTGTTAGATAACACATACTTTTCGCGTAATTTACCTTACCAATCATCACTGGTGGGAAGGTGATATACGGCTCCACCCTGGAAAGATCCGGTGGCGGCCCGGTAGGTGCCTGTTTTGTGCCATATGGACAGAAGATCGTCGTCATCTACGTCTGTGTATGCCATGCATCGAAACCAGTTTCCGTTCCTTATCCCCCTCCTGGCACGGTAGTTGGTGGTATAAGAATAACATGCATAACACGCATCGGAAATAATGAACCCTATTTCCCTAAAGACCTCGCCGACTCTCCTGTTGTATAGACGTTGACTGATTCTGCTTGAGCCGCCGTTGAGTTGCCTCAGCCTGCCGTTGCGCCGTCCCCTTGGATTGGGACATAACGGGCGTCTCATCCTGCGAGGCAGGACATTGGAAATGGTGTCGCCGTTTCCAAAAGAATGGGGAGTATTGAAATAAGTTATGACCCCCCTATAGCAAGTACCCAGGTTTATGGGAACTTCAGACACCTTGGATTCGCGCACATTATTTACAAAGGACGGAATGGCGACAGCGGCTAAAATCCCAACGATTGCCACTGTACTCATTAGTTCAACTAATGTAAAACCCTGAGAGTTTCCCATCCGAACTTTCATTTGAGCCCTCGTTTTCTTCTTTTTCCCTGTTCAAAAAACGGGCTTCCACTCAAAATGTTTCCCATTGTGCCCACAAGTATACTATCGGATCGCAAGTCTGTCCATTTAGCGGTGCTATCAACTCCTTTTCCTCCCCGGACATGTCATTGCCGATGTTGCTTGACAACGCAGCGCGTCGGAAGAACAATGAACCTGACGATATGACAGAAAACAAATGGAGGTAGCCAATGGCAATAGATTTTCCCAGCCAAGAGTGGACAGAGAAGTACAAAGAGACTATCAACTCTGACCCAGGTTATAAAAAAGCCGGCGCCAATTGGCAGGCAGGTGCCATTTCGTTCATTATCAAGGCCAATCCAGAAATTGGGCTTGAGCAGGACCAGGCATTTATTCTCGACCTGCATAAAGGCGAATGCCGGGATGCCCGTATGGCCGACATGGACGAGGCCATGGCCCAGCCCTTTATCATCACTGCATCATATTCCCAGTGGAAAGCGGTAATCCGCAGCGAACTTGATCCCATCAAGGGTATGATGCAAGGCAAGCTAAAACTCAAAGGCAACCTTCCAATGATAGTCAGATTCGTGGATGCCGCAAAATCCCTTGTACAAAATGCGGCCAAAGTCGACACCAAATTTCTCGATGAATGAGCGAGACAAACACCATGCCCTATGAACCGGATCTAAACTTTACCTATGCCCATACCCATAAAGTCATGTTTGGGGCTGGGATAATCAGCGACATTGGTGACGTTGTAGATGATCTGAACTGTCATCACGCAGTGATAGTCACAGACGAATTCCTTGCCGAAAAAACAGACATGGTCTCCAGGCTCACCTCTGCCTTAGGAAGCCGTTTAGCAGGTGTGTTCTCAGGCGTGGTGCCTGATCCTACGGATAAATCCATAGACGAGGGAGCAAAACAGGCTGCTGAAATGAATGCAGATCTGCTCATTTCATTGGGAGGCGGTAGCGCCATAGATACGGCCAAGGCCATGGCCGTGGTGCTCACAGAGGGAGGCAGTGTCCTTGATCACGAGGGCTACCACTCACTGGACAGAAGACAGACCCCTCATATTGCAATCCCCACTACTGCCGGCACTGGTTCAGAGATGTCAATGATCACTGTCATCTCGGACACTGCCAGGGAGCAAAAAACTTTCATTGGAAGTTATTTTCTTCATCCGGACGTAGCGATGTTGGATCCAACCGTTGTCACGGGTTTGCCGCCTGGTCTCACAGCGGCTACAGGCATGGATGCCATGAGCCATGCGGTAGAAGGACTGATATCGAGCCTGAAAAACCCCCTTTCCGATGCGTATGCCATCGAGGCCATAAAAATCATTAGGACTTACTTGCCAGAATGTTTGCAGCATCCGGATGATCTTCTGGCAAGGGGCCAGATGCTACTTGCAGCAAACATGGCCGGCACATGTTTTTCCAATGCCATGGTAAGCCTGAACCATGCCATGGCCCACAGCCTGGGAGCCCTTTATCACGTACACCACGGCACTCTTACCGGTCTTCTCCTCCCACATTCCATGCGATTCTTCTCGGACGTTGCATCTGACCGCCTTGCATTGGTGGCCAAATCCATGGGCATCGATACTACGGCAAAGACAGATGAACAAGCGGCCTTGTTAGCTGCCGACGCTATGGAACAAATCTTGTCCGAAATTGGAATCAAAAAGGGTCTGTCCGAGTTAGGCATACCGGACGATGCACCCAAAAAAGCGGCGGATATGGCTCTGTCCGACGGTTCGATAATTTACAGTCCCAAACCGGTCTTCGATACATCCGAGATCGAAAGGATTATTCGCAAGGCCATGTAAGTACCTTGGAGGAATGCAAGTGACACAGCCATCTATAATCGTGGATGAGACCGCTCAGGAAAACGGCCTCGCTGTAATGCTGGCTCAGCTCCTGCAGCAAAACCTTGAAGAACACCCTGAAAAGAAAAGAGCATTTTCCTGGTTGCGAGGTTCCGTGGCGATTTCAGCGCCAGACGCCGAGGTGGATCTAACAATGTTTTTCAACAGGGGAAGTTGTGTCGTGTTCGACGGCATAGTGGGCAAACCGGACTTGCACGTAATAGCCAACTCGGAAGAAATCCTGGGTCTTTCCAACATTCCATTGAAGTTTGGCCTTCCTGACGTGTTTTCCAACCAGACCCACGACCTGGTAAAAAAACTACTGACAAGGAAGATCAAGATTGGTGGACTAGTTTTTCATCCTGTGACACTGGCTATTGTAACCAACCTCTTGTCAGTGGTTTAGAAACCTAATCTGCCAAGTTGTTCTCCCGCAACCGAGTTCTTTGCTTATCCTACTTTTTCTTCCCTGGACTTTTCGAGCTACCGAGTGCCATACGTAGAAATCGGGCTGTCTTTGAAGCACTTTTTCCATAGGCGATCTCCACAGGTGTTCCGAACGCTACCACTTGTCCACCGCTTTTACCCGCTCCTGGTCCCAGGTCAATTACGTGGTCTGCTTGCGCAACAAGTTGCATGTTGTGCTCCACCACCACGACCGTATCTCCCCTGTCTACCAGATCCTGAATAACGGCGACGAGGCGTTGCACATCACTTGGATGCAATCCGGTAGTGGGTTCTTCAAGAACATACAGGGTACGACTTGCACCAGACTTTGAAAGCTCATTGACCAACTTCAACCTCTGTGCCTCACCTCCGGACAGGGTTGGACTGGTCTGTCCCAAGGTCAGATATCCCAGGCCCATACGGGATAACAAGTCCAATCGTTTCTTGACCTCCGGAAAAGATGAAAAAAACTCGGCTGCTTCCTCGACGCTCATGTCCAATATGTCTGCCATGTTCCTGGTTCGATACCTGATCGCCAAAGTATCGCTGT
>CAYSLH010000041.1:0-22526 GCA_964431605.1 uncultured Myxococcales bacterium | reverse complement strand
GTCGGCAACGTGGAATTGCTCTCGTGGCATCAGGCCAGCGGTTGAGTGGTCCTGGAGTGTTTTGCCCTTCGATCTGTTGTACTCTTCGCAAAAGTCGCCGGTTGGGACAGTATGCAAAGCATTTTGGATCGCCGCAACTAGTGGCAGAAGTAAAAGAGGGGCGGTTGATTAAAATAGATGTTCTCAGGGGAGCACCTTGTGGTGCCACCTGGGTGGCTGCAAAGAAAGTTTTGGGAATGAAACTGGAGGAGGGAATTACCAGGTTTGGGTTGGAAGTCCAGTTCAACTGCACCGCAAATCCGGCTGGCTGGGATCCTTTATGGGGTAGCAGTCCGGTACACACTGCGGCAAAGGTGCACACAAAAGCTCTGGAGCATGCCTTGGGTAGAGATGTAGAATAACAACCGGCAGATTGGGAGGCATGAATCTTGGGACACCAGGCACCTGAGTCAAGGATGACATCCCAGAGGTTGGTAGCAGCCAGGCTGCTTGGATCTGCCGCCATGGTGGTATTGGGGGAATTTGTTGTCCACATGCCTTTGGGGTTTTGGGGACCTGCGGGCCATAGTTCAATTTTTGGTCAGTATTATAGTGTTGCTACCATCGTTTCGAGCATTATTCTAATAGGGTATGCGCTGAAGGGATCTTATTGGACACGATTCGCTTCGTCCTTGCTTTTTGCCGTGCACTTGTCCCTGTTTGTTCCACCTCTTGCCTCAGACACGATCCTGGCAGGTGTTATCGTTTTGTGGCACCTGTTGTTGCTTCTGTCTCAGGTGATGGGAATCGGATTCGGTATGGCCGCTTCGGGTGGTGATCAAAATCAACTTGCCATGCACAAAGATCCCATGGACAGTTGGTTAGGTGTCAATGCCCCAGCCTTACGACATCTTTTGGTGGCTACGCTGTTGGTTACCATATGCGGAGTAGGGTTTGGGTTTGGAAAGCTGGATTTCGTGGTTTGGCTGGTACTGGTTGCGAATTGCGCGACTATCCTGGTCGGCTTTCCCTTTTGGTGGTTTTTGTTCGTCAGAGATAGAAGATTGGTCATGGTGGGCCTATTGCCCATATTGGGTGCGGTGCTGTCCGCAAGCATTCCGGAATTGGCTATCGGGATGTTGGCCGTTCATCAAATGGTTGCCTTGATGATTTTGTGGTCGAGGGGCTCGGTATTCAATGAGGTGGTTGATTTTTTTTTCCGGCGCCCCGCGGCGTTGGCCGTATCCAGCTTTGCCGCTGTCATAGCGTTGGGGACGCTCCTGCTCAGCTTTCCTGTGGCTTCAGCTGACGGTGTCGGTGTGTCTCCCATCGATGCCCTGTTTACTGCCACCTCTGCAACCTGCGTCACTGGACTCATCGTGGTGGATACCCCTACGGTTTTTTCGGTTTTCGGTCATGGTGTCATACTTGGTCTCATACAAGTAGGCGGTATAGGTATAATGGTCCTGTCGGCCTTTGCTGCTTTATTGCTTGGCGGAAGACTTGGACGAAAAGGCGAGCAGGCCCTGGCCCAGTTGCTCGATTCTTCAGGAACCCAAGAGGCGTATCGCCTTACTATGTTCGTGGTTTTTTCCACCCTTGCCATCGAGTTCGTGGGGGCCGCACTCCTTTCCTTCAGCTTTTGGCACCATGGATTTGATATTCATATTGCCATATGGAGAGGCATTTTTCATTCCATCTCCGCGTTTTGCAATGCCGGGTTTTCACTACAGAGCGATTCGTTGGTAATGTTCCAACACGATCCGTTTGCTCTCATCGTGTTTTCTATATTGATAACCTTGGGTGGAATAGGGTTTTTGGTCCTAGCCGGAACATGGCAGTGGATAGTTGGGCGTCATGCGCCTCCATTACGCGTTCATATCAAGGTAGTGATGGGTATTTCTGCAATACTGGTAGTCAGCGGGTTTATTTTTTATTGTCTCGGCGAGTGGAACTCGTCCCTTGCTGGAATGAGTTTCGGCGATAAATTGCTAAACGCCTTGTTCCAGAGTGTTACTCTCAGAACGGCCGGGTTCAACTCGGTGGACATGGGTGCGTTGCATAGCGGTACGAGTGTAATGATGATTGCTCTGATGTTTATAGGCGCATCACCTGGTGGGACAGGGGGAGGGATCAAAACGACGACCTTTATGGTGATCCTGGCCAGCATTCGTGCTACCGCTTTTGGTGAAAATCGGTTGATAATCGATCGTCAGAAGATTCCCCAAAGGGTGGTTTTTCGTTCCATGGCCATTGCTGCCATGGCAGTCGGTATAATGTTTTTCGCTGTTTTTTTACTTGCTCTGTCCCAAGGAGGCTCCATCGAGTCACTGGCATTCGAGGTGACAAGCGCCATTGGGACAGTCGGGTTGTCTCTCGGTATTACACCTGATCTCCAGCCGTTTGGAAAGCTGGTGATTATCTGTGTAATGTTCGCCGGGCGACTAGGGCCTTTGACCCTCGCTCTTTTGCTCGGCCGGAGTGGTGAGAGCAGGGTATGGTATCCTGAGGTGAGATTTTTGGTCGGTTGATATGAGATGCATGGAACTTGAAGGGAGAAATGATGCCTGGAGAGTATGCTGTAATAGGTGCCGGTCAGTTCGGTAGAGCGGTGGCTCTCAGCCTGGCTTCAAAGGGCCAATCTGTGATGGTCTTGGATCGCAGGGCTGATATACTCGGTGGTCTCCAAGACGAGGTGGATGCAGTGCTGGTGCTGGATTCCACCGACGAAAAGGCATTGATGGAGATCGGCGTACAGCGTGTGTCCACTGCTATTGTCGCCATAGGCATGGATTCACTCGAAGCATCCATCATGACCACTGCCTTGTTGCGCCAACTGGGTGTTCCAAGAATAGTGGCGAGAGCCATCAATAATCTCCACGCAAGGGTTTTGAGAGCAGTAGGTGCCCATGAGGTGGTGGATCCGGAAGAGGAGATGGGCCGGAGGCTTGCACAGCGTCTCATGCAACCGTCCATTCGGGAGCAATTGGAGTTGGGCAACGCAACGCTGGCTGAGGTGCAGTTACCTGCCCAATTCGTTGGAAAGAGCCTGAAGGATCTGGATATGCGCAACAAGTTTGGACTTTCCGTGGTCGTGGTAAAAAGGGGAGACCAGGTGGTAGCCAATCCTTCAGCCACAGAGGCTCTGCAGGTGGGTGATATTCTGGTGTTGTTCGGTACCCATGAAGCCATCGAAAAACTTGCAAGGCTGGTGTGAGCATGAGCTTGCGTACGCGTTTGCTCCTGGGCTATGGATACCTGGTGGTACTCTTGTTCATCTGTAGCATCAGTGCCGCCATCGGTTTTCATTCTTTGGGAATGGGCATTGATTCCATTCTGACCGATAACTTTGATAGCGTCCATGCTTCGGTGGGAATGCTCGCAGCCATCGAAAGACAGGATAGCGCCATTCTCAGCAGCCTCCTTGACCCGTCTGTGGGAGCGAAGGACTTGTCTGAAGCAGAGGCGGATTTCAAAAAGGAACTCCTGAGGTCCAAAAAGAACATCACAGTCAAAAAAGAGCGCGAAGTCATCGACAGCATCAGCATCTTGTATGAAAACTATCGCAAGAAAAGAGGTCAATTGCTGTCATCTTTGAGTGTCCCGGCATTGCAAGGCGAACGCTTGGCCATATATCGAGCTTCAGTTTTTCCTGCCTTCGAGAAAACAAAGTCCGCGGTACTGAGTTTACTGGACTTGAATCATGAGGCGATGAGGAATGCCGATGTCAGCGCCCGTAAAACCGCTATGCGCTCCAGCGTGTGGTTGGGGACCTTGGTCTTGTTGGCGCTGGTGTCCATGGTCGTTTTGTCCAGGCGGCTCCAGAGCGGGTTGCTTTCGAGACTTGGAGAGCTTCGTGAGTTTTCCGAGTCAGTAGCCAGAGGCGACACTTCGAGGCGTCTTCGATTCAGTGGCAGAGATGAGTTGTCCAGGATTGCCCAACACCTCAACGACAGCCTGGATGCCCAGGATTCATTGAAACGCGAGATGCAAGGAAGGGTGAGCCAACAGCATTTACTTGCCCTCGGTCTTTTGGGAGTCCTGGGTGATGGAGCACAGCTTTTGGACCTGGACGGAACCCTCCTGGCTCCTATTAGTGATGATTCGGAAAATGCTCCTCTACCTGTCATGTCATGGATAAGGCAGCATGGTTTGGAGACGCTCAGGTCACTGAGAGCGGAACGAGGTAAAATTTCGTTTGCCATACGGTTGGAGTCGTATGTTCTGAGGTTGCTGGTGGCACAGGGGCAGCATCCGGTGGGATGGCTCGTCACGGTTGATGGCTGATAGCATCAGTGTGTAGTTTTTAGGTGGTCTATTTTTTAACTCGATCCGCCAGCTTTCTTGCCAGCGTTTGAAGCCCTTTTAGAATTTCCTTTTCACTACAGGCGGTGTTTATAGTGGCTGCTGCAGATGACGTCTCGCTTTGAATGTCGTACATGGTTGCTGCAATGGCACAATCATTACCTCCACCCACCAGTTGCAGAGACAGGATTTTGTTGGCTGCCATGGCTTTTCCCAACTGGATCTGGAATTCATCATCGTAAGCAGGGGAGTAGCTGTCTTTTTGCTGCTTGTGGATGGAATCTCGCAGCTTGTCTCTAGGGACGATCCTGAACTGTCCCGTGTTGGCCAGCTGTGCTGCCAGGTAGTCGGTGAAGTTGGATAGGGATTCTTTGGAAAATAGCCCCAATGGAGCCTGCATGTCGAACACGGCAACAACCGGGGAAGTGATTATCGCTTCTGGGCTGGGCTTTAAGCCGGCCAAGGACTCTTGGAGTTGCTGTCCGAGCTGGTTGAGTTCCACCTGATGCTGTTCTACGAGTCCCGACATGGGACGACAGTCTCCCATCAGTCGATTGTCAGGAGATACGGTTGTTGCCGCGTCGCACGACTTGATTTCAGCACGGATCGAAAGAATGGTATCGGCCGGCCTACGGTGCAGTACCACTACGTAGCGTCTGAACAAGGTGGCAGGTTGGTCTTTTATTTGACCATATAAAAAGTTCGAGTTTTCCCAACGGGTTTTTAGTATTCCTGTTGCATCGTCCATTTCAGCTGTTTGTAAGCCTAACGACTCCAGTTCTCTTTGCAGCACTTCCATGGCCAGTGCTGCTGGTGCCTTGAATCGCACTGGTTTTTGAGCGTGCATGCATCCAGTGGAGACCAAAAACATAAATGACAGTAACGAAGCGATCTTTTTGTCGATCATTGGGCGCTCCTTGTGTTCGTAAAACCCGATAGCTGTATCAGACTCCATGTAGAGCATGATTATTCAAGTCCGAAGCCTAGCAGATTGGACAGACAATGGTAATCAGAAAGGTATTGTTTGTTGAGTCTCAACAGTGGGTCAGTTCGTAGCTGTCTCCAGGGCCGGCGGAATGCTGTGTGATGACATGGCCGATACCGGTGAAAAAATCCAACCTGGACCTGTAGTCCATCTTGCGTTGATTATGCCGAAAGCCAGGCCCCAAGCCAGGTGAGCGACCACCACTGTGATGGGCATGCTGGGCATTTCGATTCCCATGAAGCCTATTCCCATGGAGTCCACAACCGGGCTTATAAGCAGTCCAAACCCAATGAATTGTCCCCATGCCAACGATGCCCATATGGGGCGTTTCCCGAAGGTAACGCTGAAGATGATTCCAAATGCCGCTCCGTTTACAAAGTGATAAGCATATCCGAGAAAATCTGACAACAAGGAAGGTCCAAGCATGAATCTGTCCGTGATTAGAACTCCAATGAGTCGTGGCATGTCACCCGGCATCCAGCCCTGGTGAAAGCTTATTTGCCGAACCAGTTCCAGTGCCAGGGTTGCGAGGGCTCCGGCTATGGCGCCTGTTACGATCCGGTTGAAGAGTTGTTTATGGTGTCGTAGTTTTACAATCAGTACGACGCCGAAAAAGACACTCAGCGCAGGCACCAGGATCCAAAGGGCAAGTTCTGAGAACTTGGCCAATCCAGCCTGGCCCGCAGGGAATGCCAGGGGGATCAATCCCACCAGAGCAAGGGTGAACAGGGCGAGTATTTTTTCTTCATTCAGGTATTTGGATATATAGCGTCGCATGATTGTATCCTCCTTGAACAGCGGGACGGTTTGAATCTTATCCGCCCCGCTGTTTGTTCGTGTATGAGCGCAGTCTTAGCGTGCCAGCATTTTCGTGAGTTTTTGGAGCTTGGAATCCAGCATGGCCGCAATCTTGTTTATCTTGGGATTATTGAAGGCTTTTAGTTGATCGCTCAAAGGGACGTAGCTGATGATGGTTTGCCCCTTTTCGTCTTTGTAGATGTTCAGACGAACCGGTACGGCGAGCCCGGCGCCGGCTTCAAGAGAGAAAAGTTTTTTGCCCACGTTGGGGTTGCCGATAAACACGGATTCGGATTGAACCTTGATCCCTGTCATCTCCAGCACCTTTCCTTGATGCAGCTCACCCATGACCATCATTCCGCTGCTGGCGACGTTTTTCTTCAGGTTGTCCAGTGCCTGGTTCACCGAACCCTTGATGACTACCTGAACGCCGGGTCCCTTAGGCTGTGCTGCCTTGGCCGAGTTAGAGTACGTTAGACCAAGAGCCAGTGAGGCTGAAAGCAATAGAGTAAAGAGAGTTTTGATTGAGTTTGTCATTTTACGCTCCTTTTTTGGTTGCACCCGTAGTGTTTGATATTCCTGAAGGCCCTTTTGCCGACAGGCTTTCATTCCATGGGAGCAACTTGGTTTTTGTTACATGAGGTGGTCGAACATAGACCAGGGTTCCTTACAGATTTTTTTGAGGATCATTCCAGTGAATTTTGTTTTCATGGTTTGGTGAACAGTGACCTTTTCTCGTTCAGGGTCAAGATTGGAGATCTGCTGTTTTTATTCTCTATACATTGAGATGAAAATGAGAGAGACTATGGGTGCGCTGTGTGCATTGTTGATAGTAATTCAATTGACCGGAGTCAAAATGCCAAGTGAGCCAGAAAAAACCGATATTCCAGATTTTACCGCATCCGTCGACGGCCTTATCGTCGAGGGTTTTTTATCAAAACGAACCGACGCCATAGAAAAACTCAAAGACATGGGATTTACCCAAAGCGCAATCACTGATCGCGCAAAGTACCTCGGTCTGTCCGAGCAGTTCATCAAGTGGTGTTCGGTGGGCAACCCCCGAGTCGCTCTGAGAAATTGCCTCGGCTGTGGTGAGAGGTTTTTGTCAGTGGGATTTCAGAACAGACTATGCCCTCGTTGCAGAAACAGGCGTTCCTGACTTTTCCATACAGATTGCAGCGGTGGAGTTATGATATTGGACGCATGCTCCAGGATCAAAAAGACCCCGCAATATTTTGGATTGCGGGGTCTTTGGACCTGCTACACGCCTGGAGGGATTCGAACCCCCGGCCCGCGGCTTAGAAGGCCGCTGCTCTATCCAACTGAGCTACAGGCGCAAGAGCAATTGCCATAACGGCAATATGAGATAACTTCATTTTGGCTGTTTGTCAATGGCCAGTGTGATCTTGGCGAATGTAATCGGGGCTCGTGTGATCATCTGTAAAGATCATCCCAAGCAGTTGTCTCTCATGATACACATGTCATTGATCAAACGAGACATGTTCGTCGTTTGTGCGCTGATTTACCGTGAAATATCAATGGTGGGATAAATGGCACACATGTTGCTAATTTCACTAAGTGAGATTTGAATAGAGACATCTTACACAGGAGAACTAAATGAAACTTTTTCACAAAGTCGAGACATTCGAGCTTGAAGATCAATCGCAAAAAAAGGTCTCTTTGGATAAGTTCCCCGGTCGATACGTTGTTGTGTATTTTTACCCCAAAGCGAACACTCCTGGTTGCACCAGGGAGGCGATGGATTTTACGGCCAGGTTGAAGCAATTCAAAAAACTCGGCTCGGTGGTGCTTGGAGTGTCTCCGGACAAGCCCACGGCTCTTGGTAAGTTTACTGAATCAAAAAACCTGGGTATTACTCTGCTGTCGGATCCCGAAAAGAGATTGGCAAAGAGATTCGGCGCGTTGAACGAAAAGGGCGGAATACTCCGTTCCACTTTTGTGCTGGACAAGGCTCATGTGCTCAGGTGGCAGTGGAAAAAGGTCAAGGTGGACGGGCACGTGGATGATGTGCTTGGTGTACTGAAAGATCTTCATGATGCAGACCACCTGGTAAATCCATTTATCGGCCACAGGCGTGCCAAAAGGGCCATTGGGGGTGACGTCAAAAAAAAGGATCTGGAGAGGATCATCGAGGCGGCGACGCTCGCTCCATCGTGTTTCAACAAGCAGCCATGGAGGTTTGTTGTGGTCACGGATGGGCAGTTGCCAAAGCTTCATGAAGCTTTGCCTTCCGGAAATAGCTGGGCTACAAAAGCACCCGCAATTATCGCTGTTGTCTCCAGCCGATCGTTGGATTGTACCCTGAGCCACGACCGTGATTATTTCCTGTTCGATACGGGCCTTGCAGTATCAAACCTGATGATCCAGGCAACGCAGCAGGGTCTTATCGCCCATCCCATGGCGGGGTTCGATCCTGAGCTTGCCGGCAAAGCGCTTTCCATACCAGAAGACCATTTGCTCATAGCGCTGGTGGCAGTGGGTGAGCACTCGGATGCAGGTGGACTGAACGAGGAGCTTTTGAAGATGGAGCATGGCCCGAGGCAGAGGATGCCAATGGGCAAAATCTTATCCTGGGATCGGTATACACCATAGCGGTTTTTATGTGGAAGAACTTGCTGAACCAGGAATGAGCATAGTCTAGAGTTATATTTCTTTGTGCTTGGCCGCTATGATGTCGGCGAGGTTCGATAGTTTTTGGAACACTTCTTCAGTGGGTTTGCCTTTGCAAAGGATTGGTTCTAAGACCTCTGCCTTGATGTTGGGGATCATGCCGGCGAGAACATCCACGGTCCTGCCTCCCCATCCATAAGAGCCGATGATGGACACGAACCTGGCCTTTGGCCTGAGGGCGTTTGCCAAAAAGGCCGCGTTGGCCACAACCGGGTGGGGCCCTGCCAGCACGGTGGGTGTGCCCAGCACTATGGTTGCCGCGTCCACCAGGCTTATGGCAAGCTTTCCAGTGTCTGTGACTGTAAGGTCGAACTGCTCCACCCCCACGCCTCGCTCCACCAAGGCGGAGACAAAATGCTCTACCATTTCTTTTGTGCTGTTGTGCATGGACACATACGGAAGCACCACGAGGTTTTTAGGTTTGTCGTCGAGCCATTGCCTGTAAGCATCCATGATCATCTTTGGATTGTCATATATCTGCCCATGGCTGGGTGCGATCATTTGTATGTCGTACTTGGAGAGTTTATCCATGTTCTTGGCGATAATCGCACCGCGAAAAGGGAGCATGATTTCGGCAAAGTAGCGCTTTGCCGCTTCGTATACCCTGGCCTCGTCCACCACGAAGATATCTGAAGAGGCGATGTGAGAACCGAAAAAATCGCAGCTGAAAAGGATCTTCTCCTCCTGAAGATAGGCTACCATGGTCTCTGGCCAATGAACCCAGGGGGTGTAAATGAACTCGAGCGTCTTGCCCCCCAGCTCCAGGGTCTCGCCATCTGCAACCGTGATGATGCTTTGTTCCGGTATGTGCAAAAGATCCATGAGCATGGACTTGGCCTTCTGGGAGGTGATGACTTTTGCCTGCGGATACTTCGCCAGCACGGCCGGAATTGCACCAGAGTGATCCTGCTCTGCGTGTAAAGAGACAACATAGTCTATCTTGTCCGTGTTTTTCAGTTGGTAGAGCAGGATGTGTTCCATGTCCGGATCCACCGCGTCGATGAGGACAGTCTTTTTTGTGCCTTCGACAAGGTATGCGTTGTACGTGGTGCCGTCAGGCAGGGGAATGAGCGAATCGAACAGTCTCCTGTCCCAATCCACAGCACCCAGGCAGTAAATGTCTTGTTTTATGGTTCTTGGTCTCATGGCGTGTCTCCTCGTCTTTCTATCCATACAACCCGTAGTGCAATATGGATAGCACTTGCTTTGGTAAAGTTCCACAGCTAAGTAGGCCAGCCGCGGATTTTTGTCACTGGAACTGAAGATACGATTATCTTCTGAGGTGTCACTTCCATGTCGAAGGCGAGAGTCTGTTGCGTCGAAGTGGCTTGCTGCTCCAGTGGGCGTCAATGGATTGGGTAAAGCTGGGGCGGACTATTTTAGCCCTGTGTTCAAGCCAATCTTCAGATTCTATTCGCAGGTATACTCCCTCCATTGGAGATGTCCCCACGTGTGAAGTGGTCAAAAGGTTTTTTACTGCTTCAAGACTAAAGCGACCACGTCCCAGGTTCGGCACAGGACACAGCCCAAGTTTTTCAAGCAGCGCGTCTCGTCGTTGTGTGGACCAGAACATTCCTTCACCTTTATCAAATACATCGAAGCCCAGAAACCAATCAGGCAACGAATCATATTCAACGCTGTGGACCGTGGAACACCATTCTCCAAAGACAATGAGGTCTGGCCATAGTGCGTCTATCAGAGTATCCATGCGAGAAGAGAGCCAAGGCCACAGATTGAGGAACTGAGGGTGGCAAGATCTCTCTTCGAGCCAACTGCCTCGGTTCTGGGCTAACAGCTTACCATCTTCGTCGGTGGATAATCCGAGGTTTGCGCCGTCAATTTTTTCTTCTACTACAAGGTTGCTGGCAAGAAAGCTAGAAGCTTCATTAGCGGATAGAATCTTGTCGGAACGTGGTTTGCCTTTGCCTAGCCACACCAAGTGTGGGGTGTGGGGAAAACGATAAAATTGATCCATTACTTACCTTTTTTTGTGTTGAACTTGTCTCGCAACCAGTCTTCCAACAGATGAATGATACATGCGTTTGCCTGTGTAAGTTGGTCTTCGATTTCCAGCCAGTCTGTGTCACAGGCGTTGACCAAGGAAATATTGTCAACATCAGTGAGCAATGCAGCAAGGAACTTGCGATCAGATGGATCGAAGTCTGCAAACGGTTCTGGTACAATGCCGTTGCCATTTTCGTCGTAATCAATTTCCACAAATCTGGCATTGGGCATCTTGTTACGGATCACCAGCATCCCAAAGTCTTGTCCGGATAGCTTATTCATATACTCGTTATATATAGAAAAACCTTCGTCTAACACCATTCGTACGGAGTCGTTTCTATTAAAGCCTTCCAGCCAATCTAATACCCGTTCCTGCAGGTCAACGGGCAGGTCTGAATCGTCAAAAGGCGATTCGTAGTGGGAAGCGCTGGCCACCAGGAAAACGTTGGTGTCTAGTACATGATCAACCATGCTTCGTTTCCTTGTTTTTTGCTCGTAATCGTCGAATCATGTTTCGTACTTGCTGCTCGGCATCGCCGATGGCGTCACCAAAAAAATTCTTTGGCCAATTGGCGACTCGACCAAATTCGTCGATTTCGAGTGGGACCAGTCTCGCAGTGCCTTTTTTTTCTGTATTTACAAAATACAGGCGGCAATCGTCAGATGATACCTTTTCTTTTGCGATAAGTAATTGAAGATGTCTGAAGACGTGTTCTGAATGAGTCTCCAGGATAAACTGGACTTTTCTTTCCTGTGCCACATGCACCATTAGCTCTGCCAGTCCCACCTGTGCATTTGGATGGAGATGGATCTCTGGTTGCTCGGCAACTATCACGGTCCCACGGGGAACAAAGTAAGCTAGCACTATCATGGGAAGTACCTGAGAAATGCCGAACCCCACATCGACAATATTGGCACGCTGTCCGCGTGTGGTCAGTATGACCTCGAAGTAGCGTGAGCGTCCTTGCCTTTCCAACTCCAAGCTGTCAGCAATACCCATCCTGTTTAGCCATTCGGAGACACGATCCACGAGCCACCCACGGCCACCTTCTTCTCCAGCCTTGCGTTTCTTTCGGCTGTTGGCGCTTGCAAGGAGCGCGTGCACTGCTCGTTGTCCACGGGGTCCCAAGGTCCCAGGTGTTTGACGACCCCATAGGTAGCTACGCTCGGGTGATTCCCTGAGCGGACCGAGATAAGCTATAGCTTCTACGGCCTTTCTAGTTTCCAAGGCTAGGTCCTGCGCCCTACTGCCAAAGTGCCCAAGCTCTGCCAATGCATCCGCCGGTAGGGTGAGAGAGCGTTCCGGTTGAAAAGTACGACGAGCAATCGGGTGTCCGCCGATAATTTTCGGTTCGTATCCGGTGGCAACAAGTCGGTATCCACCCCTTGCCTGGCGGTCTGCACCGTATTCTGAGTCGTTTTCGAAAAACCTCAAGCTCTTGATCGCCGGCACCTTTGCTGCCTGGGTGTAGATGGCTTCATATTCGAAGAATTCTGGTGTGTTGTGTAAAAAATGTGAAGTCGATGAGGCAAGTGATGATGGCCGGTTTTTTATGGACAAGCCAAAGCCTAACTCAAGCGTAGGATCATGACCGTGAACCACGTCTTCGTAGCTGCCGAAGTCGAGCAGATCCCCCTTTTGACCACCAAGGTTGAGATCCAGGCTGCGGTCGGTGGATCCAAAGGTTTGGCTCAGCAATAACGGCACCTGAAGAATACTTGTTTTACCTGCCGAGTTAGCGCCGAGCAGCAAAGTGATGGGAGCTAGCTCCACCCCCGGATCCCAGAGTTGTTCGCCCCATGCTTTAAAGTTTTTAATACGCAACTTGGTAAACATAATCGAACTCCTCTGCAGGTCGAGAGTATCTGTCTTTCTGGACATCCTGTAATAATATGGAAATCCTAGTCCATTGGTGTCAGCATGAGCAAACTAAAATTTTTTCTCGATGTGTCCAGTCCACAAGGTCAAGTCTTGTCACTATGTTCATTTAGCTGCCCTTCTCCCTCCTTCCTAAGTGCCATTCCTAAGTGCCATCCTTGTGACTAGAAAGGCAATCTTTGAATATTTTGGCTCGCGTCAATGGTTTAGAAAAGATAAAACAAATGACCATTTGCCAGTTGAAAAGATTTTTTACGATTTTCAACAAGATGCAGGCACCTATTTGGAATGGCGAATTTTTATTCGTTCCCATAGTGATGCCCCACGGCCATAAAAAGTTTCCCCAGCGGAGCGCTTGACGGACTGAACGGTATGACGTATTATCATACCAGGAGGTGAGCCATGGCTCGCTCGAAGGTCGCCATCACGTTAGAAGAAGAAACCCTAAGGCGTCTGGATCAACTCGTTCGTCGAGCGGTTTTCCCAAATCGTAGCCGAGCCATCCAAAGCGCACTGGAAGAGAAGTTGGAGCGCATTGAGCGAAGCCGTCTTGCCCGCGAGTGCGCCAAGCTCGATCCGGACTTCGAGAAAGCTCTGGCGGAAGAGGGTATGTCAGAGGATTTTTCCCAATGGCCCGAATACTGAGGGGAGACGTCCGGTGGGCGGATCTCAACCCCACCCGCGGTAATGAACAGGCAGGCCATCGTCCGGTTCTGATTTTGAGCCAAGACATCTTCAATGAACGTTCGGGAACGGTCATTGCCATGGCCTTGACCAGTCAGCCGCCGCGGGCTGGATTCCCTCTGACGCTCGAACTCAAGACAAGGGGGCTTCCCAAACGATCCTGGGTCAAGATTAGTCAGGTTCGAACCCTTTCAGTGGAGAGAATCGGCAAACGTATCGGTCGAGCGGCCCCGGAAGATGTCGCTCAGGTAATAGAGGGACTAAACGAGATAATCGGGGCATGACCGTCATACGGGCAGCCCAAGCCAGCTTAGATATTCGTTTGACGCATACTTACAGCACCCTTTTGGCTCTTCGGATTTTGTGGAGGATCATAGCTTTTCAACCTTGCCTTTTGTGTTGTGGGTGGTTATTGTCCGGCTCCGAGAAGGTGGTGGCGCATGGGCGAAAACGACCAAAAAAGCCGAATCTTGTTGGGAAACCTGGCCGCGGCACATGGAGCCCTGGCTGCTGGTTGCCGCTTTTACGCGGGCTACCCCATCACTCCGTCCAGCGAGATCATGGAGGAGCTTGCAGCAAGGCTGCCTGAAGCCGGTGGTGCTTTCATACAGATGGAGGACGAGATTGCCTCCATAAGCGCCGTCATAGGGGCCTCGTGGTCCGGCGCCAAAGCCATGACAGCGACCTCCGGGCCGGGCTTGAGCCTGATGATGGAAGGCCTGGGATACGCGGCCATGACCGAGACGCCTTGTGTCATAATCGATGTCCAGCGGGCCGGCCCTGCAACCGGACAAGCCACGAGGGTTGGGGCTGGGGACATCATGCAGACGAGGTACGGCTCCCACGGAGATTATTGCCCCATAGCCATGTCTCCCTGGTCCGTGCAGGAGATGTACGACTTGACCATCAGGGCGTTTAACCTGGCTGAAAAATACCGGGTCCCTGTTTTCCTTCTCTCAGAGGAGGCCACGGGTCATTTGCGCGAGAGCGTGGTGCTACACCAAGATTTCGAACTGCTCAACCGGGTGAGAAACAACGACTCTCCTCCATTCGGGTCGGATTTTCCCGACGCTGTGCCTCCCATGCCGGCCTTTGGTGACGGCGCAAATTTGTTGGTGACAGGCTCCACTCATGACGGTTGGGGATATCGTCGGGTGGACACCGCGGAGCCACACGAAAAACTGGTGGAGAGAATAAACAGAAAGATACTCGACCATGCGGATGACATAGTCACTGTGGACGAGCACATGCTCGAAGATGCCCAGGTGGGTATCGTGGCCTATGGCTTTACTGCAAGGTCTTCTTTGGCCGCCGTAAAGAAGCTTCGCGCTAAGGGAATAAAAGCCGGTCTTTTGCGACTGCAAACCATCTGGCCTTTTGCCGAAAAGCAGGTTTGTGCTTTGGGTGAACGAGTCGAGAGGATCGTGGTGCCTGAGATGAACCGGGGCCAGGTTCTGGGCCTGGTCAGACAGTGCGCCCAGTGCGGTGCCGTAGGCCTGAACCAGACCAACGGCGAGGTCATATCTCCGGAGAGTATAGTGGAAAGGGTTTTCGAGGTGTCATCATGACCCGGGCTCTGGACCATTGGCTTCGTGGCACCAGGACCGCATTTTGTCCCGGATGCGGTCATGGGATACTCATGCATTCTCTTTTGAGAGCTGCCGAGCGTCTCGACTTGGACAGAAAAAATTTATTATTCGTATCGGGAATCGGTTGCGCGGCCTGGATTCCAAGCCCCAATATTTCTGCAGACACTCTGCACACTTTGCACGGCAGGGCCGTGGCTTATGCGACAGGCGCCAAGCTCGCAAATCCTAAATTGAAGGTTATAGTGGTGTCAGGAGATGGGGACCTTACATCCATTGGAGGTAATCACTTGATCCACGCAGCAAGGCGGGACATCGATCTGACTGTCATATGTGCGAACAACCAGATCTACGGTATGACAGGGGGGCAGACAGCTTCCACTACACCGGTTGGGGCGCACACGGCAACGGAACCCCATGGAGCCAAGTATCGACCGTTCGACATATGTAAGCTGGTGCTGGCAGCAGGTGCGGGTTTTGCTGCAAGGTGGAGCGTAACTCAACCGCAGCAATTGAGTAAGTCCATCGAAAAGGCGATTCAATACGAAGGTTTTTCATTTGTTGAGGCCTTGTCTCCCTGCCCCACTCAGTTCGGAAGGCGAAACAGGTTCGATGATGTGGCGGCTTTATACGACAGCCTGGCGAAGATGTGTGTGAGCGAGGAGGACGCCAGGGAGATGACGAAGAAACAGTTGGCTCACCGCTTCGTGGTGGGCGAATGGTCGGAGGAAGGCTGACATGACCGACCGGCAAAATCATTGGCCCGTGGCGGTGCGCTTTGGCGGATTGGGTGGTCAGGGCTTGATAACACTCGGAGCGGTACTCGCAGAGGCAGGGGCCGGGTGTGGACTGAGGGTTGCGGCTTCCCAGTCCTATGGATCCCAGGCAAGGGGCGGGGCCACCAGGGCCGATGTAATACTATCTGCCGAGTACATAGACTTTCCCCATGTGCACGCACCGGACGTGTTAGTGGTGCTGGCCCAGGAGGCCTTTGACCTATTTGCACCGGGAGTCGAGCCTGGTGGCATGATATTGGCCGATTCGTTTTTCGTAAAAGGCAACTGCGCCGATGGGGTGAAAATGCATTCCATCGACAGCACTGACTTGGCGCTCGAACGGGTCGGCAATAAGGTCTCTACTAATTTTGTCATGTTGGGTGCCATGTTGGGATACACGAACCTGGTGGATAGCCAATCGGTCCATGGTGCCTTGAAATCCATAGTCAGGCCCAGGTGGAGGGAAGTAAACGCAAAGGCCTTGGACGTTGGGTTGGAAGTAGGCAGAGATTTACTGAAAGAGGTGGGGCCATGGCGGTAGCCAGAACCCACAGGCCCGTTTGGACCGAAGAAAAGTGCATGCCGTGCGGTACGTGCACGAGGCATTGTCCTGCAACGGTTTTTACCCATCTGGCTCTAGAGCCTGATTCATTGCGGGGTCGCGTGGCCAGGGATAAAAGGTTTCCTGCCGTTCCGCAAAAGCCCTCGGTGGAACCCTGCCGCGCGGCGTGTCCCTTGGGGCAGGATGTTGCAGGATACGTAGGGGCCGCAGCAAGGGGTGATTTTCAAAAGGCGGCGCAAATAATCTACATGTCCAATCCCCTACCTTCGGTATTGGGCAGGTTGTGCGTGCATCCGTGTATGAGCGCGTGTGTCAGAACAGCCCTGGACCAGGCTGTGGACATTCGTTCCATAAAACGAGCGGCAGTAGAACTGGCCCACGAGCGGCCAATCGGACCTCCCAAGAAGCAAAAGAACGGAAAAGTAGTGGTGGTCGGGGCGGGACCTGCAGGCTTGGCCACCGCGTTTTACGTGCGTCGCATGGGCTGGCAGGTGAAAATTATCGAACAAAGCAGTGAGCCAGGGGGCTTGTTGCAGTGGGCGGTTCCCTCGTTTGAACTTCCGCGCGGGGCATTGTGGGATGACATGAATACCGTGCTCGGTATGGGAGTGGAACTGGTGACGGGAAAGAGGATCGAGTCGCTGGAAGAGATTGAAGATATGTTAGCCCACGGGCTGAGCGCCGTGGTGCTTGCCACTGGCGCAGGTGTTGGAAAGAAGAGGAAAATTGCAGGATCTTTATTGGGTGGTTGCTTTGATGCTGTCTCGTTTGCCCAAGAGTATTGTATGGGAAAAGGCCCTCGCTTGTCAGGCCCGGCCGTGGTTGCTGGTTCTACCCACATGGCAGTAGCATCGGCAAAGATGGCCGCGCGGGCTGGAGCGGGACCCGTATGGTTGTTGGTCCGGGCTCCAAAAGAAAACTCGCCGATGGACGAGGAGCAACTAGGCTCCATGGAACACGAGGGGGTGGACGTCCTGTGGGAACATGTTCCCGTAGAAGCTTTGGGCAAAGACGGTCGATTGACTGGGGTGAGGATTGAACCAGTGGTTCATGGTGCTCCTGATCGGGTCCGAAGACGCTGGCCGGTGGTAGAGGTCAGTTCCAGTTCGAGGACTTTGCATGCTGCGACCTTTGTGGATGGCGCTGAAAGAGTGCCGGACCTGGGTTACCTGGGACAAAATACGAAAATGCTTTCGCCCTTGGGGACCTTAGCTGTGGAATCGTCTTACGAGACATCCATCCCAGGCGTATTTGCGGTGGGAGACGCAGTGACAGGCGCACGCAATGTAGTACAAGCCGTGGCCACTGCCATGAGGGCCTCTATTGCTATCAATCGGCGATGCGTTGAGGTCACATCATGAATAAGACCACGAACAAAGTTTTTTTTCGCGTGGGTGAGCGGGAAGTCTCGGCTAATCGCGGTGAGAGCCTTTTGGACGTGTTACATCAGAATGGATATGAGGTTCCTTCCCTGTGTCATCTCAAGGGACTGAGCCCTTGGGGTGCTTGCAGGTTGTGCCTTGTGGAGGTAGAAAAAGGCGGCAGGAAAAAGCTTGTTACTTCATGCAACTATCCGGTGATGGAGGGGATCGTCGTTTATCTGGATACGGACAAGGTCCAGCGCAATCGTACAATGGTGCTGAGTCTATTGTCCAGCTTGGCTCCAAGCGCACCAAGACTGGTCGAATTGGTGAAAAAATACGGCGGGGATAATCGTCTTTTTACCGGTCGTGTTGATCCTATGGGTTGTATCAAGTGTGGTCTGTGCGTCCGTGTCTGCCGCGAGCTTGTGCATGCAAGTGCCTTGTCCATGGCGGGACGGGGTCGTGATAAGCATCTTCAGACTCACCCGTTCGGGCAATTCCCGGACGATTGTATCGGCTGCGGTGCGTGTGCCTGGGTCTGCCCCACAGACGCCATATCCATGGAAGATCAGTTCGTAAAGCTCAAGCGGGACTCTTGGGGAAAATCAAGACCATGCAGGTACGCACTGATGGGCTTGGCGCCGGGATCTGTGTGCGAGAACAATTACGAATGCGGAAGGTGCGAGGTGGACCTGTCCATGGTAGACAGGGCAGGAGGTAAGCATCCTGTCATGATGCTCTTGGAAAATTGCGAGGTACGTGGTGAAGACTGATCCTTATTGCCTGCCGCCCGGCGCCGAACGCCTGGTTTACGATGGGCGAGCTTTGGATAATGAGGCAGAGGCTCGTCAATCGGCTCTTAGATGCCTTAGCACCCTGGAGTGCACCTATTGCGATGTGTGCCAATGGGTTTGTCCTGACATGTGCATCACCAGGGATCCGGACACAGGGCATATAAACATCGACCTGGAATACTGCAAGGGTTGCGGTCTTTGCGCGCATTTTTGCCCCAAGGGTGCGATAAGCATGGAAGTGGAGTTGGGCTGAATTGTCAGACCTCTATGCTAGGATTTTTCGCATGGAGGTTGATGAAATGAATATTCCGGAAGAAGACCCAACGATAATCCCGGAGCTTGAGGCGGAAGTAGTTGATCCCGCACAAGCGCACGCTCAGGGAGTTGCTCTGGCGTCTGAGTACGGTAGCCCCCAAGCCGGGCTCGGCGATTTTTATTTGGCGTACACCTTTGCTCCTGAAAATCCTCTTTATGCCGCAGACCTTGCGTTGGCCTTGGATGAGTCTGGAAGGAGCGAGGAGGCCAGGAAAGTTGTTATGAGTATGTCTGGCGACAAACAGGATATTTTGGAATGGGGATTTTCCGGCATCGAGTTTCATCGCATCGCATTGGCATTTACTCAAATAGTTCATGATGAACAGCGTGCTTGTGAGCTATTCACGAAAGCTTGTGCCGAGGATCCTGAGCACTTGGAGCTTCAGATATCCCTCGCGATTTCTCTGGCCGCGTTGGGATATGAGGATGAAGCTTATGCTGTAACTGAAAAAGCGGTTTCTCAGATTGGAGATGGCGAGCTTTCGGACTACGAAGCGTCTCAACTTGCGCGTTTGGCCAACCTTGTGTGTATATCGGATCCAAGTTGGGCTGATATTCTTGCTCAAAGGGCCTTGGATGTGTTGCCCGACGACCCAGGTGTCCTTCGTGAGGCTGGTGTCGTGTCAATAAAGAACAATGATTTCAAAGAGGCCGTTGAGAGGTTTAGAAAAGGCACGGAGATTGCTCCTGACTACGAACTGGTCTGGGGTGGGCTTCAGTATTCGCTGTTTTCCCTTGGTTTGCTCGAAGACGCGTTTAGAGTTGGGAGAAAACTACTGGAGAAGTGGCCTGATTCCGAGGAAGCCAGGTTCAACACAGCGTCTGCTGCGTTGAACCTGGGCTGGAGGGATGAAGCGGCCGAGGAGTTTGAAGAGTTGTTGTCCATTTTGCCTGATGACGCCATCGCACATATGGGTTTGGGGACATGCCACGCGCTGGCAGGCAAGGCGGACGAGGCCAGGCATCACCAACAGAAAGGCCTTGAACTTGGTGGAGATGATCCTGAAGTGCAGCGATTGTCCGCAGAGATAGACCGTATCCTCGATTCCGGCCCGGAGCCGTCGAATGAAGAAATCAAAGCTTTACTGTTGCTAATGCTTGCATCAGTCATGAATAGACCGAAAAATGGTTACAGGAAATAGGCTTGTTCATGCTCGCCCTGGGCATGAGGTGTACTATGCCTGAGATCGGGCTAAACATGGTACCAGTACGCCTCACCTCACACAACGCACATAGTATTGGTTGTCCTTGCTGTAGCTGTTTACGAGGCCAAGGTTGAAATTCACATGCCAAGCGTTGCTAATGTGGTCTGTGCACCCTGACGAAGACCAGTATCTACTACAAGTGCCTTGCATTCCTTGGGGCCAGTAACAGCCATTCGCTGCACCACCTCCATCCGCACAACCAGAGCAAGAGTCATCTCTGCATGATGAATCAGACAGACAAGTGTCAGTAATCGTGCAAGAACCTCCTGTCTCGGTTGCCTTGCAGCCGCTGATCAACGATCTCAGTTCACTAATAGTGGGCAAACGCCAGTCACTATGGCCATTTTGTGTCAGGTTATTACAGTAATCAAGGGCTTGCTGCCAATGCATCATGTTACTCGCAGGTGGATCTTGCCATATCAACTCTTCACATTTCCCATCTACGCAATATTCCGTTGCTCCACTACACGACCCGCAGTCAAAGCCCTCATTCGGTGATTGCCCGCACTCTCTCCCGGTACAGTCGTCTACGCATTGCCAATCTACGCAATATTCCGTTGCTCCACCACAGGCAGAACACCCTTGTCCGCACTCATGCTCAAGATTCTTATCCCACGGGCACGGATCCTCTGCGTCCATTATACCGTCTCCGTCCGAGTCGATCGTGTAGCACTCCGGGCTAGGGTTCGAATCCAGTGGGTGGCACCAATTGCCTTCCATCTGTTCGTAACATCCCACGCTCAACATAGACACGCATACGAGCAGGTAAATAGATTTCATTCTTCCACCTCACCAATTCCAACTCATAGCCAATCCTCCGCCTCCAGGCGTAAAAACAGGCTCTATCTTCACCACTTTTTCCTTGAACGCTTGCTCGTCCGGCATATCAGGCATCAACACCAGTGTTACTATTCCTCCCACCACCACAGCCGCCCCTGCTCCCACTCCCACCCAACCCACTATGTCATATGTCCTCGCATCCTCATCAGCATCTTTTGCCGCCTTTTTCAAGCTCAACGCCTCAGGCTCCATTGTCGCACCATACCACTGCGTCCTGTACGAATCCCTGGAGTCCATAGCGTCTTGGGTCTTCTTGAAAAAAATTGCCCCTGTTATGGACGCAGCTACCCCAGCTCCTATCAGCGCTCCTCCTATCCACCAATACTTAGACCGCTTATTTTTTATGGAAGCCACTTCCTGCTGCCATAACTCTTCACGGCGCTTTTCCAACGCCTGTTTTTCCAATAGCTCCTTCGTGGCTTTCAATACTACCTCGATCTCGATTTCCTTGTTGGGCACAGCCTCTAACGTCTGCTCCTTAGTCTGGTACCCGGCAGACGAGACCTTCAACTTGTGTTGCCCACCTCTTAGCTGTAACCTGTCGACTGTACCCACCTTCTTGCCATCCAGCCAAACATCTGCACCAGGTGGCTCGACCTTCAGTCTCACAAACGCGATGGGCTCCAGAGTAAGATTGATTTGTGCATTCTCTCCAGGTTCCAACTTCATTTTCTTTTCCTTCGAAAAGTACCCTGCACTTGTGGCACGAAAAGCATGCTCTCCTGGCTGCACGGTCATCAGAACAGGAGTTTTTCTGCCAGTGCTCCTTCCGTCTATTTTGATAGCAGCGCCCGTGGGTTGGGTCGTTATCCTCACGGAAGCCGGGATCGATGAAAGCAACTTCTTGGCTTGTTTGTACATGGGGTCTTTCTCACCAAACTCATCAATGTACGCTCTTACTGCCTCAGCCCTTTGCTCAAACGGTATGCTGTCGTCATGAGCCATTTTTTTTATCAGGCTCCAGGCCTTCTTCGCTCGTTCGCTCTCCTTCATCTTCATCTGTGTCTTCTGCAGTATCTCGTCGAGCTTTCCTGCCGTCTTTTTTCCGGACGCTTTGGCACACAGTTGCCCGGCCACTTGTTTTACCAACACCAATAGATCCCCAGTCGCACAAGCTCCCTCAGCTTTGGCCGATATCTCCGTGGTCTGGGTCCTCAGGTCGTAAACCTGACTCGTGACGATACATTTTGTTCCAATCTTCAATATACTACTCGAAATCGTCTTGTTCGCCGCAAGCTCTCTGCCCAGTTCGATCTGGCACTTCTGGTCGTAGCACTCCTTGTAGGTCTCCTTGGCTTTTTCCAAAAGCGCTCTTCGGATATCTCCCTGGGACACTATCCGGTACGCTCCGCATTCAGACAAGGAAGTGCCCAGATACTCTGTGAGATTCTGTACCAATGCTTTCCTTCCTTTGAGTTCGAGCCCCTTTGGTTGTAGTTCAAACACCGCAACAATGGGCGCAGATCCCCCGGCCAATGATTGTGTAGACAGCAACACCAACCAAGCTATGGCAAAAACAATATTTCGTCCCATGAATAGTAATCTCCCTGGCAGATAATAAGCCATCGATTGAATACCTTATACCCGGACGAAATGTTTCATACTTCTATTAAATGTTCAGTGATTTTGATCACATGAACTCACTTTAATTTATTCCAATTTGAGACATGGAAGACTTGGGGACGGAAGACTTGGGGAAGACTTGGGAACCAGGGGACGGAGGCTGATGGAACCTGAACCTGGTGAACCTGGGTGAACC
>CAYSLH010000040.1:20201-23300 GCA_964431605.1 uncultured Myxococcales bacterium | reverse complement strand
ATAGCAATTGACATGTCAGCCTGCCAATGCTAACCAGAGACCTGAATGTCAACTTTGTCTACTTGGAAGATAGGTCAGACAACATGTCCCAACCTTCAGCAGAGAAAGCTCCCGTGTCCATAACGCCATTGGCTCGAGCGTACTCCTTGCTCGGAACGTCCATGGTGGCTGTGGAGGACAGGCTTTCTGAGACTTATGCTTCGCCTGTTCATCTCATCCCCGAAGTGTCAAACCACCTCATAGGTTCCGGGGGCAAGAGAATACGTCCGGTGATGCTGCTCCTGTGTGCCAAGGCGGCTGGAGCGAATCCGGATGATGGATTGGATTTGGCCGTGGCTTCGGAGATGTTGCATAATGCAACTCTTTTGCACGACGATGTAGTGGACCGTGGTGAATTGCGAAGAGGGGTTCCTTCTGCTCCAAAGGTGTTTGGGAATTCTGCAAGCGTCTTGGTGGGTGATTTTCTCCTGTCCAGGTCTTTAGGACTTATCGTAAATCATGGCGACTTGGGTTTGCTGGAGGAGTACTCCCGGATGTTGGCCAACATGGCCGAGGGAGAAGTTCTCCAGCTTCTCAGATCAGGACGCTTGTCAGTATCTTTACCGGAATATGTCGAGATCATTTCAGGTAAGACTGCTGGCTTGTTTTCCTGGTGCTGCAGAGCGGGAGCAAGCCTGGTGGGCACAAAGTCTACTCTTTCACAGCGTGCGGCCAGGTTTGGCAAGGCGTTTGGCATGGCCTTCCAGGTGACGGATGATATCCTGGACTACACATCGTCACCTGAGCAAAGCGGCAAGGACATCGCCAATGATCTCCAACAGGGAAAGGCCACTTTACCCCTGCTGCTTGCTTGCATAGAAGATTCCAAGGTGCAGTCATTGGTGGATCGGGCTATCAGTCATCCCGATACTAACTCTGATCTGTATATGGAAATTGTAAACAGGGTGCTCGACAGTAAATCCATTGTGCGTTCGCTGCAGGAAGCAAGGCGATATACTGAGTCAGCATTGGATGAATTGGAGACATTCGAGCCCGGACCGGCGCTGAATGCACTTTCCAACTTGACTGGCTTTATAGTTGATCGAGTTACTTTGCCATAATGAATTATCGGTTCAGGGAACCCTTTTTACAATGTGGAAGGTCGAATCCTCTTCGATTATTTCCGATACCTGGCCGACATCCAGGGCGAATGCTGCATCTTCGACTTTCAGGGGTAAAGTTCCTCTCCCAATACCTTCCTGTCTTACTCCCTGTCCCTTTGTGTCATAGTCCAATGTGCGTGTCACCACTTCTATGAAATCAGCATCCGGTTTGGTCACTTCCAGGAGAAACCTTTCAGCCTTTTGCAGTGCTTCATTCCTGTCCGGAATATACTCCACCAGGTCCTCTAGCGGTACCGTCCTATAGGGAAATTTCATTATTCGAAGATTGATTCTTTTTACCGGCCAGCGTTTTACGATATGAAAGCCGGTTGGAGTCTCGATGACCTTGGAAAGTTCTTTCACCTGCAGTGCCCAAACGATGTCTTCGAATTGTTTCAACTGGGTGCCTTTTGCGAATATTGGAAAGAATCCTCCTTTGTCGTAATTCGGCAGGTCGGAATATTTTACGGCTTCATCTTCGAAACTTCCGCCTGCCTCCAGGCGTTTATGTATTTCGTTTGCCAGTTGCAAAGCCCGCTCCCTGGAACGTGGAGTTCTGGGGGAGTAGCGCTGAGCGTCCAGGTGAGAGATTACTATCTCCGACACCTGTGCCTCGGTTGGCTCGTGTCGTAAAAGCACGTGGTATCCAGTGGGGGTATGTACCGGGTCTGAGACTTGGCCAAGGCCAAGTGAAAACGCAACCTTTTCCAAATCAGGATGAAGTTGACCAGGGCTTATTACGCCCAGGTCTCCACCTGTGGCGCCTGTTTGGATGTCGTCCGAAAAACGCCGGGCCAAATCCGAAAAGTCCATCTCTTTTGTGCGTGCCAGCCTGGACAGGTAACTGGCTCTTTTTTGTGCCTGCGTGAAATCTCTATTGGTGCGAACCTGGGGATTGTACGCTCCAATGTAGGCAACCAGGATATGAGAGATGCTTACATCTCCAGCCGTGGCCATAGATCCATTCGGAGATTTTTCAGGATCGGGATGCAGCCCCTCCATGCTTGGAAGGTCGTCCAGAGGACCAGGAGGAGGGGGCCTGCACCCAGGAGAGAAAAGCAAAATCAATCCTGATAGAATAACGAATGACCCGGAGATCTTTTCAGAAAACATGTTCTAGGTCCTATTCTATTTGTTCAGGATCCGCTAAGGCTTGGGGATCCGTACCGAATAATTCATCTATGGCAAACCCGATGAAAGGTTTTGGTGGCACCGGAGTTTGACCTGCAGCCAAGTAAAACGTTCTTTTTGCAGGCGCAAAGATGATCGAGTGCAGAGCGCCATTGGTCCCGATGCTGGCATTGTTGTCATATACGCTCGGATCGTATGTCTCGCCCGTGACGGGATTCGTGGTGTCTCTCAAAACGGATGCAGCTTTTTTGAGATCGATCTTACCGTATATACTGTCTTTGCCATCCGGCTCCAGCAGTTGTGAAAGCCTCAATAGTCTCAATGGAGACGAGTCTGTATCTTCGTATGGCTCCTGTAATGGAGACATATCAGGATGGATGAAGTGGTTGGTCATGTATAGCACCCCACGGTCACTCATTTTCCTTATACCCATGGCAGACGCGCTCATTTCATATACTGATGCGGTGTGTCGGGAATGATCTGTCACTAGAAACATCTCTGCTGACATGTGGTCCTGGCTCTCGAGAAAAGATTCTGCATCATCCAGGTGTTGGAAATCCTGGAACATTTCTCTCATCATCTGTTGATGGGATCTGCCTTTGCGGTCTACGTCCGAGCAATGATCGATTTCGTTGCTGGCTATGGTCATACCTGCTGCGTTCATTCCAGAATATGGTGTAACAGAACCAGGAAAACCTATCTCGATCCATGGTTCCTTGTCTTTTGGTCTTCTGACAAAAACGGTTGGATGGTTGACCATGTATGAAACATATCCGAAGTCCAGATTTCTTCCATGGATAAGCTCTCCATCCACCGTGGCGTTGCC
>CAYSLH010000040.1:5245-20101 GCA_964431605.1 uncultured Myxococcales bacterium | reverse complement strand
GCAAGGCGTACCACGTGGACATATCCCCTTTCCTCGCGACCTGGTTCGAATTGCACGCTTTGCTCATTGCCACACGAGCACATGAGCATCCAAAGAATTGGTATAACCAGAAATTTCAAGGTGCCCTTGGAAAACATCAAAACTCCCTTAGCTATTAGCTCCAAATGAATAATTTTATATCGTTGTCAGCTTGGTTACAATTGTTAGTTCCTTGGGGAGTCGCGGTAATTGAATTTTTTATCCCATATGCATATGATAGTTTAATGATGAATTTGTAATATTTAATACCTAGGATGGCCTTTTTATGAAAAATTGGTTTTTTTTAGTTCTGTTTTCTCTGCTGGCTTTTTTTGCTTGCAGTAATTCAGCCGTGGCAGCAGTCGATGATGATGGCTGGGGGTCCGAGTCAGGATGGGAAGATTTGGACGGCAAGACAAAGAGCTCAGAAGAAGCAAGTCATGCCATGGCCATGGGTCCATCGACCTTGCCCGCAGGAGACGTGGCTATTAGGTTGTCAGGTGGTTATGCCATGCCACAGTTGGGGGTCCATGTGGGGCTTTTGGATAGATTGGATCTTATCGCTGAAGTAGAAACTCCGTGGGGTGACCTTGGGAATACCTGGATTGCTGGTGGGGGATTGAAGGTCATAGCCTTCGGCAAACCGGGAGGCTTGCAGTACACTTTCAAGTTCAAGGCTTACTCCATCATGTACAGTGATGCTGAGTCCGCATCTGGTTACCTGCCTGAGGGACTTGCAATTTGGCCGTCTTTCATGGTTGGCATGAACGTCAAGGGTGGTTGTTTCTATGGTGAGATAGGTGCGTTCGTGGTTCCATATACTACAAGCGACTCCAACTACTCTAATACCTTCATGGGAGTGCCCGCACATTTTGGAGGTGAGATTTACATTACAGACTGGGTTCATATTTTTATCAATGTAGACCTTGTGTTGGCATCTCCTATAGCTTTTTTCACCTCGGTGTTTGTTGGTCCGTTCAATATCATCGAGACTGGTGTGGTTTTCATAATCTGATTTTCTTGTTGCCAGGTTTTTTTACACTTCGGATGTTGGTAAAAACAACAGTAGTGTGATTCTCGTTCACACCATGCGCATTCCAATTTGGAAGATTCCTTGTTTATTTTGAAATTCAAGTGACAATAGAGGCAGCTGTATGTGCTATCCTTTCCCTGTAATTGCAGCTCTTGGCAGTGGGCGAAGACTTTTGGCATGGGTGTTGCTTTGTTTATACTCAGTTCTCATTGGAAACAATGAACCACTGAGAGGTGAATCATGAATATTAAGGCAAAGCTTGTCCCCTTTGTTTTGGCTGCTGTGTTTTTTCTTCCGAGCCAGTCTCAAGCCAAGGGAACACATTTTTTGTTGGAGCCATTTACAGGGATTACTGCAAATGCGAGCCTTTCTGAGGAAAACGCTATGGGTTTTGAATCTGGTGCCATGTTTGCCATTGGAGGAAAGCTCAAGGGGTTTCCTCCAAGGTTCTATCTGTACATGAAAGGATCATATGCAAATTTTGGATCCGCTGATATGAGCCTGCCACCCCCGAGAGCATCTGCTTGCGCAAGACGTTCATATGGAAAATTGTTGGGTGGTTTGAGAGTGGTGATTCCTCTTTTTTGGTATGTCAGGTTGAATCTTGAAATGGGAGCAGGTTCTGTTTTTACGCAGAATTCCTATTCCCAAGGCAGCGAGCAGTTGCTGGATTACAACGAAAATCTCACGGTCATGGAGTTAGGCATGGGGTTCAATGTTCGTATGTACTCATGGCTCTCTGTGGGAGTGATGTATGATTATACATTTGTTGCGGAGGATGAGTTTGGAGATGCCATAGCGGAAATAGTCGGTGAGAAAAAAAATGCAGGTATGGCCTGGTCCAACCTATCTCTGACCATGGGACTTCATTTTTGAGGAGTGGCAGACCATGATTGCTCCAAAAAGAAGGAGAAATTTTTTCGGTATCATGTTGTTTGCCGTGTCGTCATTTGTCCTGCCATCGGTGGTCCTGGCAGCGGTGGATGCGCCTTCGAAAGTGATTTTCGATTTTTTGGCCACGGATGATGATGCGTATCGTTCGTTCGAGGATGTTCCAGGAGATGCACCTTTTTATACAGCAGAGTCATCAGAAGCATATGCTAGTTCCGACGCATCTGATTTTGGTGCAAATGGTGTCTTACTCTTTGCCGGGTTTATCCTGGATGCACCGGATGGACAGAGATATGGAATGTTGTTTGTGGACATGGATCTTGCTGCTGTCCCGGATGATGTGGATGTACCTTTTCCCAAAAGCGCGCTGAAGGCCTGGTACCTGGAGATGCGGGGTGATGACGTGGTGTTTCGAGGTACCATGGCCACGGGTGATGTATGGATTGTGGACTGGTTTGTAAGCAACGATGACAAGGGTGGTCTGGATGGAGATTTTGCTTTTATCTTCAAAGGACAAGACGGTGGATGCAGGGTGTTGGAGCGTGGGATGTTCATCACCCGGCCGTCGCCTTCTGCCCTGCGTGGAACAACGGGTGGAGGAGATGACAGAGTCCGTGATGGCCAGGAGTATACTTCAGTGGGATGTGATGGTGATGTGTTGTTCGTGGGTGATTCGGGTGGATGTGGAGGAGAGGATCCCAGTGATGGTTCAAGTGGTTGTGAAGGTGATACAAGCTCGTCTTCGGGCGGGTGCGAAGGCGATACCAGTAATGGTTCGGATGGGTGTGAGGGGGAGAGTTCCGGGTCTGTGGGTTGTGACGACACCTCAGACGATGGTGCATGTTCCGGAAGCCAGGCAAATGCTGCAACTTTGTCAGGAGGGACTCACAGACACAAGGGGGGGATCATCGGGGCTGTGATGAGAATGTTTCCTGAGTTGACGGCTTTTGCGTTCCTCGTTTGGATGAAGCGTCGTGTGAAATAGGCCGGGAATTACTGCTCTTGGAGTTCAACTGTTGTGGATATATTTGGTTTGACGCTGGTTAGTTTTACGGGGAGATAGTAGATCTCGTATCCTTTCTTTGTGAACTTTATTGTAAGCTCTTCATCAAGGGGGAGATCTCCCGTGTCCAGAGGGGTGGTGCCCCTATGTTTTCCGTTTATGAAAACGTCTGCTCCCTGGGGTTTGGAGTCCAGGTGGAGACTTCCTTTCGTGACCTGTGTAGCAACTCGTGTCGTGTCGTGGGTGGGGCGATCATTCCAGAGCATGAGGAGTATTGCCGCACCCACCAGAACCAGCAAGGATAGCAAAATCACTATTGCTATCATTCCCCAGTTTTTTTTCGACGAGTTCTGTGAAGATTGTACGGGAGATGGCGGCAGGTGAGACGGAATGTTCGCTGGACTTATGCTTACCATCGCGTCGTCTCTGTCATGGGTGTGTTTGGATTCAGATGAAATCGACTCTTGGATCTCTTCAGTCTCGTACGGTTCCCAAGCTACGAACTCTTGGCCGGATGATCCATCTTCCTGTTGTGCCTTTTCTCTTTCGGATTTCAGAAGATCGCGGATATCCTGATATTCTTCCGGAAATAACTTTTTCATGAACTCTGAAAGGTGTGGCGCTCCCACGTTCCATCCCGATCGGTTAAGATATCCCTCCAGGGCCTGATGCATTTCAAAGGCTGTATGAAATCTGTCCTTGGTCTTTCCGGCAAGGGCTTTGAGGATGATGGCTTCCAAATCCGCAGGCATGTCGCCTCGCAACTCCCTTGGTTTTGGAACGGGCTTGTGAAGAATGGCCTCCATGGTCAACAGTTCGGAGCTTTCACGATATAAAGAAGCTCCGGTGCAAATTTCCCAAAGAACTATCCCAAGCGCGAATATGTCAGTACGCGGATCAATGGGCATCCCCCTGATTTGTTCCGGGGACATATAGGAGAACTTGCCTTTGAGGACTTTGTCGTCCTCTTCGCGATATGTGACGGTAGCCTTGGCTATGCCGAAATCTATGAGCTTGGGTTGTCCGTCAAAAGTGAGAATGATGTTATGTGGACTGATATCCCTGTGAACTATTCCCATGGGTTTGCCATTGTCGTCCACTTTGGTGTGTGCGTAGTAAAGTCCTTCGGCAATTTGGCTGATGATCTTGGCTGCATAGGGTAGGGGCAATAATCGTCCGCTTTTTCTGGTCTTTCTTGAAATTTGTTGCAAATCCATTCCATGGGCGAATTCCATGGCAATAAAGTATTGCCCGTTGATCTCGCCCAGGTCCATTACCTGCGCGATGTTGGAGTGGTTGAGGTAAACGCACAACCTCGCTTCGTCCAGGAACATTTTGATGAAGTTTTTATTGCTGGCATGTTGAGGCAGGATTACTTTCATGGCTACCGGTTTGGTAAAGCCCTGCATGCCTTTTTTTCTGGCAAGATAGACTTCGGCCATTCCTCCGGCAGCCAATCTTCTAATGATTACATATTCTCCAAATTTGTCGCCAGCTTCCAAAATGGATTTCCTTCTTGGTGCAGTAATTTTCTATTCCAGGAGATTAACATATGATTTTCGAGGGAATCAACTTTCTCACGTTTTTTTCAGATAGTATTAAGATAGAGTATGCGAAAAAGAATACTGATGAACGAAAAGGATCGACCATGAAACATTGTTTGATGATTTACGCTGTCGCGTTTTCATTGTTGGCTGGCAGCTGCGGATACAAGCTAGACACCCAGAGACATCCGGCTCAACGGGGAACGTTTGGAGAGGAAGTCTATAAGATTCTCAAGAAGGATCTGGACAGACGTGCTCCTTTAAAGGGTACGGCTTTGGCCAGGGAAAAAGATGTTTTCGTAAGATCCATAGATGGCCTTTTACCCGAGGATCTTCTCTCATCTGTTCAGGAGTTCTGTGTGCAGATGCTTCCAATGTATGACCAGAAAAAAATCCAATACACTTTGAGACCGTTGGCATGCAGCCTGGGCCGTGACCTTGCTGAAGACGATGATTTTCTGGGTGCTGTCTGGTATGTCAGGAGGCCCGAGGGTTATGGAAATGACTCTGTAATCATGCCCCTTTTGGAAAAAATCGGCACGATGGAAATCACCCCGGCACTCTTGGTGGACATGTTGGAGGTTATTCTTGAACATGATGGATTGGACGATGATTTCAATCCCAGTAACGAGGATGGAGTTTTTGCTGACCTGCTGGGTGAGGCCAGCCACTGGCTGAAGCAGCGGACAAATGAACAACTCCTGGCCGATTCAGGTTGGACCAACTTTCGAGAGTGGCTTTTCGAACAAGACTCCAGACTGGATTCAGGGACGGGTGGGAGCAATCCTCTCTGGCTCGTGCTGGTGGACCAGCGTGGCAGGGCCATGGTGGCCAAGGATCCTGTCACAGGTGATCTACCGGATCCGTTCGTGGACTTGGACCATGATGGATTGGCTGATGTGGATCCAGTCACTGGCGACTATGTGGATATAAACAACTTACCCATCGATGCGCCCTTGCCTTTTTCCTCTGAAGGTCAAAGACCCATGGTGGACCAGCACCTGCTATATCGATATGCTGATTTGCGATATTCCCCCCTGGCTGCCTTGATACACCAACTACAGCCCATGATCTCCAGTGGACTGGTGTGGAAACTCGCCAGGGCTCTTCCTGCATTGCTAGGTCCTATGACACAGAGATCCGATGGAGACGGAACATTCGAGGGTTACGATGCAGATCTTTCACCACTCCAAGCAGCAACCCATGCTCTTGTGTCTATCTTGAATTACCCGAGGCTTGCCCAACTATTGGAGAGTATCCTCACCATAGCCGAGTTGAGGCAACCCCAGTTGGCCAGGCTCCTTTCCGAAGCAGATGCCGTTGGTGCCGTACTGGACCGATACCCTGACGTGGCCCTGCGGGAACACAACAGATTGTTGGATGACCTCATACCTCATCTGCTGGCCATGTCTCGCAGGGCTTATTTGCTGCGTATCATGGAAAGCTTCGACGATCCCAGGTGGAGTTCGTTGGGTCCGGGCCTTGCTGAGATGATCAGGTACAGGTCTGTTTCTCCGGATGGTTGGGACTACTACGATGATTACGATACCTATGAACAATACCTTACGGTTTCAAAAGCCATGGACTGGACCAAGTCGGATATTCAGTACCAGTACCGGTCCAACCTACAGCGCGGCATACACCTCATACACGACACCAATGAAATCACCCACTCAACCGAAATTTTTTCCATTCATGTGCCTTTTGAAATCCAAGACATGTTGGGGTTTTATCTGGATTCCTTTGCGGGACTTGCACAGGTTCCTGGATGGGCCGAACCTTTTCTCCTTGAATTTTCTTCCACGAATCCTTCGACGGAAGAAGTAAATCGTTTCATGGTGGACAACCACACCATGCTGGGTAACCCGGTGGGGCGGGAGGGGCAGGAGGCTCGTGCCCAGGGCCAGTCCAACTGGGAGCAGTACGAACTGAGGCGATACAACGCCGAGGCTCTCATGGCGCTGGAGTTTTCAGGTGCGCTGGAGGGAATGACTCCCATGGTCTCGACTATCGTGCAATTGGACAGGGATGAGACGCCTTCCGGAACACGGGTACTTGCGGATTTTCTCTCTGCGGTTCATCCTCATTATTCTTGCAACGTACCATACGCATCTGCTTCATGTGCTAATATACGACCTCTCGAGCCCATGCTACTGGATATACTCGATAACACTGAGGTGATGGATGCGTTGGTGGATTTCATGTCGTCAATTCAGAATTTGCAGACATCCAGTGGTTACTGGGTACTTGCTGAACTGGACCAGTTCGTAAACCATATATTGGAACCAGACTCGGCCCTCAGACGTTTCGACGGTACTGACAGCGTACTGGCCGTGGATGGACAAAGCAAGGTACAACCCATCAGCCCTTTTTACCTGTTGATGGATGCCATTAGGTTGATGGATGACTCGGTCAGTGAGGATCCGGAAGCTGAATCCGCCCTGTCTGAGATCAAGGATGTTCTTTGGAACCAGTTTCTTGAAGTGACGCAGGATCAGGGTCAGTGGCGTTTTTCCAACAACCAGGCTTGGATACTTCTTCTCGACATGTTGGACTACCTTCGTATCAGGGCCAAGGAGCACCAGGACTCAGCGGACCTTGGTCAGCAACTGACGGACATGGACCATTCGGTTCGTGACATGATAAATGATCGCCTGACACCCAGCCTCGTGCGTTCCTTGAAGTTGATCGAAGAACATCCCAGGTTGCCTGATTACCTAGACCAGCTCCTTCTTTCCGTCCTGGACCAGGATAGTGCACAGAGCGCAGCAGAGGCCTGGCGTCTCGTGGCATGGGCCATACAGCATTTGCAGGTCGATATGGTGACGGTGCCTATAGGGCGAACCCTTGGCAAACAACTCGATCCACATGCCCAGGGATGGAGGTTCGATCCTGGTGTTGGCTGCACTCCCATTCCTCAAGAGTATGAGCCGTTGGTACAAATGCGATGGATAAGCAGGGCACTGGAGTTGTTCAGGGAATTACTTCAAATCAGGGTCGAGGATGATTCCGGGCAGGTTCGTAATGTAGCATCGGAGCTAGTGGCAAATGGGCTGGGGCCCTATCCGGGATCGCATCTGTTGCCGGCAGATGACATTCTTCATGTGATTGGATCCGTACATAGGCAGGATCCTTCGTCTGAACAAGAACTAACTCCAGGCGACATGGCTCATATCCTTGAGCAGGTGTCGGAGTTTTTACTGGATGAACAGCATGGCATAGAGAAATTGTACGAGATGATAGATTTCAGGGATGGGGAAAAATCCGATTGACTTGATGGTCTCATGCGCTATGGTACCGGCGGACTCAACCTGGAGGATGAGAATCCATGGTTAGCGTCGATATGATCATTACAGTTCTCGGTGGTCTGGCTCTTTTTCTTTATGGCATGAAGGTGATGAGCGAGGGCCTGCAAAAGGTTGCAGGTGACCGCCTTCGCCATGCCCTTTCTGCCATGACTTCAAACAGGTTTTACGGGGTTGGCACTGGTTTGATGGTAACCAGCGCTATCCAGTCTTCTTCTGCCACTACTGTCATGTTAGTCAGTTTCGTCAACGCTGGATTGATTACCTTGCATCAGTCCATGGGCGTGATAATGGGGGCCAATATCGGCACCACTGTCACAGGTTGGCTGGTCGCACTACTCGGCTTCAAGGTGAAAATATCCCTGCTTGCTCTGCCCGCCATATCAATAGGTTTTTTTGCTCGTTTTTTCGGTTCCAAGCGTTTGGGCGACTGGGGCTCTGTGCTGCTCGGGTTTGGATTGTTGTTCCTTGGTTTGGATTTTATGAAGCACGCCCTCGGCGATTTGAAACATTCCCAGACCATAATAGAATGGATGGCCGCCACGAGAGCCGATACCATCGGGCCGAGAATTCTCGCTGTGCTCATCGGCGCTGGTGTTACCATTATCATTCAGTCGTCGTCTGCCACAATGGCCATTACCATGACCCTTGCAGTACAGGGGCTGATAGACTTGCCAACTGCATGTGCGTTGATCCTGGGTGAAAATATCGGCACCACCGTAACCGCGAACTTGGCAGCCATAGGAGCTTCTCGCACGGCCAAAAGAACGGCCAGGGCACACTTTTTGTTCAATATTATGGGGGTGATCTGGGCTTTGGCTTTGTTTATGCCATTTATGCATCTCATAGACTGGCTCGTGCCTGGTGACGCTTTTGCCAACACCCAGGCATCCAACCTGGTGGCTGCAGACCACATGGCGGCGTTTCATACCATGTTCAATATCATAAACACCCTCCTCTTTCTTCCCTTCACCAGGCAGTTCGCATGGTTGGCATCAAAAATGGTACCGCACCTGACAGAAGGGGAGCAGGAGGAGTTCAGCCTGAAGTACCTGGATACCAAAATCATGGATACTGCACCCATGGCCTTGCAGGCAGCCAGGGGTGAGCTGGGACGGATGCTCGACGAAGTCAGGAGCATGTACAAAAAAGTCCTGGAACTCATCGGACGGCCCACGGAAAAGTTGGGAGAGTTGGCAAACGAGATTCAGGCATCAGAACACTTGGTGGATAGACTCGAGACAGAGATTGCTTCGTACATGGTGAGTGTTACGGGCCAACATTTGTCTGAGCAACAGAGCCATGAAGCTGCAGGAATCCTGTCTGCCGTCTCGGACATAGAACGCATGGGCGACCATTGTGAATCCCTACTGAAATTGGCCAGGCGGCGATATGAGAAGAAATTGGAGTTTTCTCCACAAATAATCAAAGACTTACTAGAGATCGGTGCTGTTGTCGGGGAGTTTTTGGATCTCCTTGGTAAACACATCGTACACCCCGAGACCAACATTATGCCTCGAGCCAATCAACTGGAAGAGAACATCAACGAAATGCGTAGAAAGATGCGCAAGGCTCATGTGACCAGGCTTCAAGAGGAGGGCAAGGACGGAGTTGCTGCTGGCCTCGTGTCCATCGACATGCTCACTAGCTTTGAAAAAATGGGAGACCACGCTTATAACGTAGCGCAGGTTTTGTCCGGAGTAAGGTAGTATTACTTCAAAAGCATTCCGATACACCTAGGCAGTGGCTTCCTTACGGGCTTTTTTCGCCAGACGTTTTTCTTCCTTTTTTTGTTTCTTTTCTAATTTTCTCAGATACTTGTCTATTACCTTGGCATATGCTTGCTTGGGTCTTGCTCCCACGAAGGCGTCCACCACTTCGTTGCCGTGAAAGAGTACTACCGTTGGAATGGAACGAACTCCCAAAAGCATGGGAACTTCCTGGTTTTCCTGGGTGTTTAGCTTTACAACCTTGATCTTTCCCTCGTATTCCTTGGCCAACTCTTCGATGATAGGCCCGATCATCTTGCATGGCCCACACCAAGGAGCCCAAAAATCCACCAATACAGGCAGGTCCGATTCGACCACTTCTTTGTCAAAGGTTTTGTCCTTTACGTGTATCAGATTTGCCATTTGTCTTCTCCTTTTCACTTTTATCCGTCATTACATGTCTGGTCCCGTTGGATGTCTTTCTCTAACGCAATTTGGGTGCCATTTTCCTATATGTTTGAAAGGGTTTGAAATATAAGGATTTTTATTTGCGGCACAAGGAGAGGGATGGAGAAAGTGATGCAGGCAACATGGGAGTTTGCAACATTAAGTGTTGCATGCAACACTAGGTATTCATGTCCTGATTACGATTCTGGCGTCCACTGCGGCAGCTCCGTTGCCTTCCGACAAAACCAGTAAGGGGTTTAGATCCAGCTCTTGTATTTCGTCGAACCTGGAGATGAGGCGAGCTATGGAGTGGATGCCCTTACATATGGCGTCCAGTTCTCTTGGAGCCTGTCCCCTTGCTCCCTTGAGCAATGGGAAAGCTTTGAGTTGCCGTATCATTCGTTCCGGTTCATCCTCTGAGAATGGCACCAGCCTGATGGCAACATCCTTGAACATTTCCACGAAGATGCCCCCTAGGCCCACCAGCACGATGGGGCCGAAGGTCTCGTCTCGTCTGGCGCCCAGGATTATTTCCATGCCGTCCTGCACCATGGGTTGTGCTAGAACTCGAAGCGGATCGTGCGCTCCTGCCTTTTCGTGTGCCTCTTGCATTTTTTTCCAACCGATTTGAACCGATTCGGCGGTTCTGAGGCTCAGGGCCACTCCACCCACGTCTGTTTTGTGGCTGGCTTCTGCCGCGATCAATTTCAGAGCAAGAGGTCTTTTGAATTCATCGAGAACATCCAAAGCCTGTTCCATGCTGCTTATCACCCGGTATGGTGACACTGGCAGACCTGAGGCTCGAAGAATCTCGAGGCTTTCGTTGAGAAGGGGGTTTCGATTTTTCTGGCGGCATTTTTCCAAAATATTTTTTATGCTCTCTGTGTCCAGTGGACCCTCCTGGAGTTTGGGTTCTGTACGTGCCTGATGGTCAAAGTCCCTGACGAGCGCCAGGGAGTGTATGGCATCTTCCGGATTGATATAGACTGGATGAGGGAGCCTCTTTTTGAGTTTAGACATTTCCTCTTCGTCCGTGGAGACGCAAACTGCAACGGGTTTATCATATTTGAAGCTCATCTGTTCTATTCGCTTGAACAGTGCAAGACTGTTTGTCCCTTCCAGGGCCGAGACATAGGTGTGTAAAAACACTACTCCATCCACGTCTTGCAATTTCAGGGTCTGTTCGACAATACGGGAGTATACGTCGAAGTCGAAAAGATCACCCAAGTCCAGGGGGTTGGTTAGTTTGATCACGCTGGCGCGAAAGTGTTTTTCGATGGAGTGCAGAAATTGTTCTGGAAATTTTACCAACCGGAATCCTTCTTTTTCGCATGCGTCTGCAGCAATTACGGCATGACCACCAGACCTGGATACCACGGCTATGCGATTGCCCCGGAGCCTGGGTAGTGGAAGGATCTTGAGGTAGTTGACCAGGGTGTTTGAATCGTGGAACCTGGCAATTCCCACCTGATCGAGGGCCGCTGAGACCACTGCGTCATCTCCGGAAAGAGAAGTAGTGTGGGATTGAGCAATCTCAGCAGCAAGCTTGCCTATGTTGGATTTGTGCAGGAGGATGGGCTTGGAGGTTTTGCGCGCTATGGACATGAGCCTTCTTCCGTCTGCAATTCCCTCCAGGTAAAGGCAGATTATTTCCGTGTCCTCGTCGTCGATGAGGTATTCCAATAGATCGTTCTCATCCACGTTTAGCTTGTTTCCAATGGAGGCGAACTTCGAGATCCCGATGTTTTCAGAGGAAATTATATTCAGGTAACTCAGGCCCACACCGCCACTCTGCGTTATTATCGAGACCTTTCCCCGTGCGAATATGTCTTTTAATCCGGCAAAGGGTACCACCAGTCCATTGTCTACGTTGACCACCCCGATGCAATTTGGTCCGATGAACCTTATGTCGTATTTTTTGGCAATTTCCACCACTTGTTCTTCGATGGCCTTACCTTGAGGTCCGTATTCAGAAAAACCGGCTGTCTCGATAATTACCCTGCGAATACCTTTTTGTCCGCATTCTTCCATAACTCCAGGCACGAACCTGGATGGCACCAATAGCACGGCCAGGTCGACCTGGTCCGGGATGTCTGCTACGGATTTGTGGATTCGTCTACCAAAAGCCGTTCCGCCCTTGGGGCCAACCTGATAGATGATGCCGTTGAAAGAAAATTCATGGAGGTTGTTTACGATGCGCCTTCCAAGATTGTCAGGAGATTCGCTTACACCTACTACTGCTACGGTATGGGGCTTGAAAAATCCAATCATGTCTTCTCCTGGACTAGGAAAAAAGTTTGTGGATATCACTTTCAGAAACAGCGCCTGGTCTGGTTACAACGTACTTGCCGTCCTGAAAATCCACTACAGTGGATGACTCATGGGGTTGAAGATCTCCGGCATCGACGAAAATGTCCACGGATGCCCTAAAGGTTTTTCTGATTTGTGCAGGTGATCCGGCCCCGGCTCTTTTTTCCTTGTTTGCCGAAGATACGAGGAGTGGCTTTTGGGTCTTACGCAGCAACTTGAGCGCGAGTTCGTCATCAGGGATACGGACACCAAGCTTTCCATTTGCCTTGCAGAGTTGTTTGATTACCTTGCCGGGAAGATTAGGATTTGCCGGTAAAAGCAACGTTATGTTTCCAGGCCACATTTCTTTGGCTAAAATGTCTGCCTGGGGTGGTCTCTTGCCGGATACCTGACGCAGCATTTCATCATCCTGAATGAAGACCAAAGACGGAGCCTTTGATGTTCGTCTTTTAGATTGCAGTAGCTTGGTAACTGCCTTCGCGTCCGTCAGGTTTGCCACTATCCGGTAGCTGGAATTGAAAGGAACACACACAAGGCCCCCTTCCATGATGACTTTGGATAGCTGTTCGAGAGCTTGTGCGGTTTTCATCTCATCGATGTGGATTGTTTTCATGGGTGAGTTTGCCTCCTGGTGAGATTTATTTCATGGAATCATTTGCTGAACAGTTGGTCCAGAGCATCGAGTGCATGGGAACGGTTATGCCTTTGGGCCTTCCTCGATGGCCCACCTTCTCTCATGCTCAATGAGATCCTCCCACGCCCGATATCAACCTGCAAAACTTTTGCCCTGATCCGTTGACCAACCTTCAGTGCCTGGGATGGATGGTCGATCCTGGAGTCTGAAATTTCTGATATATGAACCAGGCCCTGTTGCTCCAACCCAAGGTCAACGAATGCGCCAAAGTGCGTGAGATTTACTATGACTCCCCCCACGTCCATTCCAGGCCGTAGATCTTTCATTGATTTGACCATGGGGTTCAGGCTTCCGGCGGCCCTGACAGAAAACGAAACAGGACTCCGGCGAACCATGATCAAGGCAGCCTTTAGAGCATCGTTCAGAGCAAACCTGAGAAAATCCTGGTCGACTCTGTCCAGGTATTCACCAATACCCAGTTCATCCGGTTCCATATCCTCGGTGCCCCTGATGGGATTCTTGTGTCTGTGCGCCAATACCTGTGCAGCCGCTTGTTTCAATGGGCCTTTTACTTGACCTGCGATGGTTCTGGCCTGCTTCATTACGCCGGCCATACTCGCTGGTTCGCCCGGAATACCCTTTTTCTGCAGCAGGTTCATTAGTCCCCTTATGGAGCCGGAAGTTTTCAAAAGTGCCATGGCAACACTCCGTGCGTCGTTATCAGAGAGCCATGCCACTAGCTTATCCAGTTCCCTGATGTCGGTACGCAGGTGTTGTGATTTGAATTCATCATCTACTATCGATGCATATGCGTGTTTTCCATCTATCAGTATTCCCGCCACCGGACCCTTGATAGGAGGGGTGCTCAACATGGACAACATGGCTTGCGCTGCGGCAGTGACTACTTTTTTTTGTGCTGTATCGGCAATGGTATCCAGGACGGGTTTTTCCATGGATCGTCGCATGTCTTCCAACTGAGCCTCGTCCATCTGAAGATGGACAATGTCCGTGGCCTTTTCTTCAGGTACAATGATCTCCAACCACAGCAATCGGGCCGCTACGCCACGGCTCGCCTTGAACCATCTATGGGGGGGGAAATCATCCAGACCTTCCGTGTGTTCGGCCAGGTCGGAAAACTCCTCGCTCATGGGATCTCGAGGATTGAGCAGATGCATCCGAACACGTCCCTTTTTCATGATGAACGATGCCATGGCCATGGCGGCAGGGAACAAGTCGGGCAGCGCGATTGACTGGGTCCGGCTTTTGCCGACAGCCCAGCGAAGAGCTTGCAACTCCATCACATTTCGTACGGGATATTGTTCAGGAAGATCTTTTGCCGCAGATTCCAAGCGTCCGAATCGCCAAGCGCTGAGGCGTATCTCGAGAAGATGTCCCGGGCCCAGTGATGTACGGGAGACAGGTTCTCGCTCGAGGAGTTCATCCAAGCGTGCGCCTGCTAGGGTCTGTTCTTTGATGAACTCAAGCAGGTCCGGGGAAAGGCCGAGATCGAGGTCTTGTGCTGCCAACACCTCGTGAAACGGTCGGACTGTCATGTAGAGACCATAACTGTAATCGAACCTGATGGCAACAGTAGCTTTCGGCACATCGACAGAGTGATGTCGGCCATGGTGGTGGTAATAATATCAGAAAGAGCTGCCGTCTGATTTGGTTCCAGCTGAAAACGCAGACCCCAGGTCCGAGTGCAATATCCAATCTGCTTCGGGATCTCCATCAGTGGCACGAACCATGGATGAATCCTTTGCGCCAAGGGACTTGCCATAGGCAAAAGAGTCTACCACAGTACCATCCGGTGCTATGAGGGATACGGTGTCGCCTCCGTTGTTCAACCCCAGCATTACGTCAGCCGTATAGGTAAGGGCGGTGCCAATGGTCTTTGGAGGATTGCCTCCGCCGAATATTACTGCTGCTTCACCTGACATGAGAGTCGCACCAGCAGGGAAG
>CAYSLH010000040.1:0-5235 GCA_964431605.1 uncultured Myxococcales bacterium | reverse complement strand
GTGCCTGTGCTGTCTGCGATGGCCCAATCCTGGAGATCCACCAGGGTGTTTCCATAATTGTAGATTTCTATGAACTCGTCTTCACTTGCGTCTCTCGTTCCGTCTTGGTTGGCATCACCGGAAATGTCAGAAGGAGGATCTGCCAGGATTTCGTTTAGCATCACCGTGGGCTTGTCTTGCACGGGGGGCTCTTGTGCACAGCTGAGGTTTTCAGGAACACAGGTTTTCCATTGCATGGTATAGCCGGATGCCACGTTCAGGCATTTGTAACCATCAGGGCAGCCGTCATCAGCGGTGCAGTAGGCAAAGCAGTACTTTTTGCCGTCTTCCAGCCTTGCGCATTTGTGTCCTTGACCACACTGGGCGTCGGAGTTGCAGGGAGTGCAGTACACGTCCGGGTTGGCGTATGGATGGAGATGAGGGTTGTCGTCTAAGCCGTGTACGCCGTACATGGTGTTGAACCAGTATGAGTTGGTATCAAGGTCGCGTAATAGTTCGCCATATGTCTCAGGCTCTTGGACGTCCCCGTTCCATTTGGTACCGGCTATGGCTGTTATGAAGTCCTCCACGGAAGCAGGAGTCGAAGCATTGGAAAAGCTCGTGGTTGTGAGGATGTCTAAGTTGGAGCGGTTGGGTTTGTTGGGGTTGTCCCAGAAAGCCTGTCCAAGAGCGTATGTCTCACAGCCTTCGGCCATAACGACCTGGTAGACATCAGAAGGCATATCCAGGCCTGGGATTTCACTGTCGTCCAAGTCTCCCTCGTCGGTTTTGCGCCAGTTGGCCAATGCGAATCCGTAAAAAGGACCAGAGTGACCGGAGTATGCTATAACTTCTTTGGTTCGAAAATCTTCACGCATGTCGTTTTCCAACTGTTGCCCGCCTGAGTAAGTATCGGGATCTGTGTCCGTGCCAGGCTTACCCCAGTGGAGCCAAATTTTCACCGACAAGGGTTTTCCATTAGCCTGGATGGTTCTGGTCAGGGGACCGGAGGTTCTGGTGTACTCGTCGTAGCTTCCAACGGGTGATGTATAGCCTTTTTTAATCAGCCAGTTGTATACATCTCTGGAGTGTTTCAGGTGGTAATCGTCATGGTAATCCCATCCGAAATAGACTGCCATGGTGACTTCACCATCAGCGAAAAGGGCGTTGTAGTCTATCCACGAATCAACGGAACGTGGCTCGGGCCAAATTAAAAGTGTTACAGTCTCCAATTTGCTCGGGTCCACTTTGGATGGATCGAATTCGCTCCATGGCGAATATCTATACCATTCGCGGTTCGTCTCGAGTCTCGCCATATCAGAGTTGGATATTTTTCCGATGGTGAGATCGAACTTGTGCTTGCCGTCCTCAGTGAGTTCTGTGGGAAGCGCATCGAGTAAATCCATGGGGCCGCCCAGCTCTTGACGGAACCTGAAAGAATAGGTCAGGCCATCCGGCTGTGCCTGTATGTCCATATCCTCGTAGGACCCGTTTTTGGTAAGGCTGTCGAAACCACCGTACTCACTTTCAGAGTGAGAATCATGGGGTTTGACATATTGGTTGAGAAACCACCCGATGACTATCTGTTTCAGGGGAATCAGCTCCCGCACCCTGGCCAGCTTTACTTCTTGTGATTCGTCGAGCAGATCTTGCTCGATGGTCACGGTGGTGGTTCCTTCCAGCACATATTCCTGGGCCTTGAGAGACAGGAAATTGTCGGCTTTTTCCGGAGGCACCACAAAAGCGTCCTCCTGCTCGCCAGTCTGAGAATCACAGGCTGTCACAGCCAAGGCAGCGCACAACAGAAAGAGTCCGGTAATTAGAATGTTCTTACCTTTCATGGATAGTCTCCTTGTCCATTTGTCTCAACAAGCGTCATTTGTCACGTTTCAGGTGCTATGTCGAATCATTTTAGCAGGTATCATGCCAATCCGACGCATCGAGTCAAGATTTTTATCGTTTTGAATCAAGTAGTTTTCAACGGCTGATGATATGAGAAAACTCCCCTTTGTTTTTTTGCTTCCCTGGGGATGCAATAGCCGTATCTGTAAGGTAACGAAAAAGAAGCTTGATTGTCAGGGATCCGAGTTTAATTGTTTATGTAAACATCTTTGCATTTGGTATGACCATACGCTAAGATGGTTACATGTTTACGAGATCATTTTGGAAAAAGCGGATCATGGAAAAGCTTGCTTCCCGCAGTGTGCTTTGGTTGGCCGGGGTACGGCGTGCCGGCAAGACAGTGTTATGCCGTTCAATGGACAACGCGCAATACTTCGATTGCGAGTTGCCACGGGTTAGGCAGCAACTCGAAGATGCGGAGAGCTTCTTTTCCAGACATCGTGACGGATTCGTGGTGTTAGACGAGATTCACCGGTTGGTCAATCCTTCAGAAGTTCTCAAAATCGCCGCCGATCATTTTCCGGACATAAGGGTAGTGGCGACTGGTTCGTCTACCTTGGCTGCCAAGCGCAAGTTCGCAGACACCTTGACCGGGCGCAAGCACACGCTGTGGTTGACGCCGTCGATCCTGGAAGACCTGGACAACTTTGGCATAGACGATCTCGATACCCGTATGCTCAGAGGTGGGTTACCTCCATTCCTTCTGACCGATCGGCTCGACGACGAGAATTTTCGGGAATGGATCGATTCATACTGGGCCAAGGATCTGCAGGAGCTTTTCGTGATTGAACGCAAGGCCGCTTTCATGAAGCTCATGGAATTGCTTTTTCGTCAGAGCGGTAATCTCTTCGAGGCTCAGGCATTGGCAACGGCGTGCGAGATTTCGCGTCAGACCGTGCAAAACTACATCGAGGCACTCCAAATTACACTTGTGCTAATAGTGCTTCGCCCTTTCAGCGGAGCATCGGCTGCCGAGGTCAAGAGACAGCCCAAGATCTACGCCTTTGATACAGGAATGGTTTGTTATTTCCGTGGAATCGATTCCCTACGTGACGAGGACCGAGGCCTGTTGCTGGAGCATTTGGTTCTTGGTGAACTGCTTGCGCGATGGCCACGGGAGCAGGTCTATTTTTGGCGCGATAAGCAGAAACACGAGGTGGATTTCATTCTGAAACCGGGCCGAAGTAAACAGGTGCTGGCCATCGAGTGTAAGAGCAACTACCGTCATTTCGACCCTTCCGGACTGAGATCTTTCCGCCGCCGGCACCCTCATGGAAAAAACCTGGTTGTCAGCCTGGATCATGTTGAGCCCTGGGTGAAAAGTTATGGAGAAATCGATGTGGAGTTCGTTCCTATTGATTTGTTTCCGGACTACATCGATCCTGGGTCTTTAGATCTTCTTACGAAGTAGTCGGTATGTCTCCTGATAGATAGTTCGGCGTGGACCGAGGGCTATTATTTCGATGTAGTGTCCGCGTGATCGATAGATGATTCGCAAACGCCCCAGGCGCAAGCTGCGTAATCCCTCCAGTTCGTCCTTTAGCGCCTTGCCCAGTAATGGATCCCTGACGAGCGCTTGTAAGACAGCCCGTACTTTCCTTTTGAGACGAGGGTGGAGGTGGCGGATGAGTTCGGCCAGCTCGTATGGTATGCGAAGTTTTTTATCCCGCATGTTACCCGTCATTCAAGCAACTCATCAAGAGTATACAGGCGGCTATCGTCGGGCAGCGACGCAAGCCCTTTTTGGATCTCCTTCATCAGCTCTCTGTCTGACAGGATCTCAGTGGTCTCTTTCCAGCTATCGTACTCGTCAGGACTCACCAGCACGGCCGCCCTTTTGCCGTTCTTGGTGATTATAATCTCTTCGTCTATCTGCTGAAGCGTCTCAATCAATGAACTCAATTTCATCTTGGCTTCAGAAAGGGAAAGGGTTTTCATGCGATGCTCCTTAATTATGGTCGACCATAATTAAGGTCAGTATAGTACAAAAAATACCCTTAGTAAAGCCAGGCAAAGTAACTATGAAATTATAGGCCCTTTAGGTAACCGTATGAAGGTGAAGGGGAAAATATTCCGGTGCACTGACAGTCCTCTCTGGTGTTGATGCGCAGTCTGCCTGCTCCGCCACCACCACCTCCTCCTCCCACGTAGGGGAACAGATCCGGACACTGGTTGGAGTCGTAATCCTGTCCGTCTCCACCTTTTGAATCCCCTGACGATCCAGCCCCTCCGTCCCCGCCTTCGATTGCGCCATAAAGGGCACAGGATGCTCCGTCCCTGCCTTGACCTCCCTGGACCGGTTCTGATGAAGATTGGGCATCACGGCCTGGCTCCCCCTCCTGGCCTGTGTTGTTGCCACCACCGCCACCTGAACCGCCGTTTGCATAGAACACGCCGGAATAAGAGACGTTTGGTGCCTCGATGAGCAAAGATCCGCCGCTGCCGCCTCCTGCGCCTCCGATGCACTGGTCGTCAGGATCATACTGTCCTCCTGCACCACCGCCCCCTCCTGCATGTATAGAGCCGTTGATGGTTATGGAGTCGCCTGCCACGAGCTGTAACGCTCCGCCGCCTCCTCCCCCGGCACGGCCTCCACACCCGTCCTGTCCTGCCTGGCCTCCTTCTAAGGGAACGAGAGTCGCAGACCGGGGGCTGTCTGCGGAGTTGCCTCCTGCTGTTCCATTGGAACCACCTTTTCCCCCCCGCCATTTGGCTGCTTCCTGGTCCTGCTGTGCTATGGCTCCCGGTCCGGAAGTGGACGAGTTTGCCGACATGTCGACCACACCGCTGATGTCGATGGTGTTCCATGCCAGGATGGCAAGGGCTGCGGAGCCAGTGACGCGGAGGCTCGAGCCGATGGTAAGAGAGCTCAGCCTGCACGTACAGATGTCCACGCCATTGGCAACTGTTACCAACTCGCAGTCGCCGAGGGTCGAGCCGGAAACGCAATCATTATCAGTATCGAAAGTGCCTGATGCGTTTTTGGAAACACCATTGTCTTCAATGGTTCCTATGACGTCGGAGTTTGATGGGGCAGCCTTACAGCAGCTCGTTCCACAGCAACCCATGATGCCACAATCGTCCTGGCAGTTGTTTTCTATGCAGTCGAGCTTGTCGCCGCTTTGGGCCCAGCCGTTATCGCACTCGCAGTATGGATTTTTCTCCCCATCGACTCTGCACCTTCCGTGGCCCGAACAGTCATAGGGCGCGCAGGGATCGTTGACCGTCGATATGCATTCGGTGCCATCTTCAGATGGCTCGTAAAAAGGGTCACAGTCGCACTTGGCTTTTGTGTCGGTCACTTTGCATGTTCCGTGCTCCGAACAAGTCCATCCGTCGCATGGATCTGAACCG
>CAYSLH010000039.1:0-23334 GCA_964431605.1 uncultured Myxococcales bacterium | reverse complement strand
TGACGCAGACGGGTTTTGCGATAAGCGCGAGGGATATGACGATTGCAATGATAACCGTGCCGATATTCATCCCGGGGCTGATGAAGCATGCGACGGAGTTGACAACAACTGCAACGACGAAGTGGACGAAGGTTGTCCGTGCAATTCGGGAGACATTCAGGCATGTGGAACAGATGTGGGCTCTTGCGTCAAAGGAACACAGACATGCGAAGACGGCCAATGGGGAAAATGCCAGGGAGGGAAACAGCCGGCGGATCACGAAGACTGTGACAACGATTTGGACGACGATTGTGACGGGTCCATCAACAATGGTTGCGAGTGTGAACAAGGAGATAGCAGGTCTTGTGGCTCGGCTTTGGGCCAATGTACTCCAGGTGTGCAAACCTGTGAACAAAATGGACAACAGTGGACGTGGAGCGAATGCACTGGAGGAACTCCGCCAGTAGATGAAATCTGTGATGATCAAGTGGACAATGATTGCGATGGCGCCATAGACAATGGTTGCCAATGTGAAGGTGATCAGAGGCCATGCGGAATCACCGCCGGAATATGCAGTGCCGGGATACAGAGGTGTTTGGATGGAGTCTGGGGGGAGTGCGAGGGGGCAAGGCTGCCGGATGACGAGGTCTGCGATGGGTTGGACAATGATTGTGACGATTTGACGGACGAAGGTTGCGAGTGTGTTGATGGACAATTCGAAGCGTGTGGTACGGATGTGGGTGAGTGTTCAATGGGCTCTCGGTATTGCAACCATGGACGATGGGGTGTGTGTGAGGGGCAGGTGTCTCCTGTGGACGAACTTTGCGATGGAAGAGACAACGACTGTGATGGAGAGTATGACGAGGACTTTACACAGTTGCTTCAGCCATGTTCCGCAGGTGAAGGTATCTGTTCCAGACCTGGAGCCTGGGTATGTAGCGCTGACGGTCTTAGCCTCGTGTGCAGTGCCACACCTGGAACCGGTACGGAAGAATTCTGCAATGGTTTGGACGACGATTGTGATGGGTCAACGGATGAGGACTTCCAGGGACTAGGGGAGGCGTGCTCAAGAGGACAGGGGGAATGTTACACCACGGGAGTTACGGTTTGTGACCCTTCCGGTGGATACATGTGTAACGCGGCCGTGATAAATCCAAGTCCCGAGCTGTGTGACGGGTTGGATAACAACTGTGATGGTCAGGTCGACGAGATTTTTCCCCTGGGAGCGAGTTGTTCTGTTGGTACAGGGGAATGTATTGCAACGGGTACATGGGTATGTAGCGCGGATCACACAGGTACAGAATGCGATGCCGTGGCACTTGCTCCAACAGATGAGAAATGTGATGGACTGGATAACGATTGCGACGGTGAGACTGACGAGATGCTATCTGAACCTTGTACCAGTGTTTGTGGGGATGGGTACCGGATTTGTGTAAACGGCATCTACGGGGATTGTACCGCACCCCAACCTGCCACCGAGATATGTGATGGGCTGGACAATGACTGTGACGGAAGCACTGATGAGGACTTTGGAAATCTCGGCCAGGAGTGCCAGGCCGGTACCGGCCTCTGTCTGAGCCTTGGCTACTATGTGTGCACTCTGGATGGTTCATCAACCGAGTGTAACGCCGTTGCAGGAACCCCGCAGGTCGAAAACATAAACAGCAACAGGACGTGTGAGGATGGGGTGGATAACGATTGTGACGGTGCTGTAGACGGCAACGACAGCGACTGTGATTCCGGTGGATGTAGAAACGTTTCCATGCAGGATCTTTGGTCTTTGCAGTTTTTGGCAGGTAGCCTCGGACTGGCCATGTTCAGGAGGAGAAAGAAAAAGCGCAAAAAAGAACAAGGGGACGGAGGTGCATCATGAAAAAAGTGACAGGACTCCTGATGGCTTCGGGATTGTTGATTTCGATTTGCGCAAATTCCAGGGCTCAACAGTGCGAAAAGCCCAACATGATGATCCTCCAGGACCGATCGGGCTCCATGGGTGCTACGTGTAATCCTCCAAATTCCAAATGGGCAGATGCTTCAGCAGCTATACAATATATAACATCAAATTATGGTGACGCTTTGAGGTTCGGCCTCGATCTCTTTCCGTCCAATGATGCTTGCGGTACGGGACTCGTATACGTGGACGTTGGTGATGACACTGCGTCTGCAATCATGAGCAACCTCTCTTCCCATCCTCCTTATGACGATTGTGTGGGGCTAACTCCAATGGCGGTATCGCTGGCTGCTTTGAATCGCTACAGGGAACTAAAGGACCCTGATCGTAGAAATTTTATCATGTTGGTCAGCGATGGAGATGATACGTGCGCTGATGATACTTCAAATGATCCGGTACAGGCTGCGGCTGATCTATATGCCGGCGGTATAAAAACCTATGTCATAGGGTTCGGCTCTGCTGCTAATCCCACGGTCCTGACCAATGTGGCTATTGCAGGTCACACGGGAAATTACTTCCCGGCGGACAACCAGGCTCAGTTGCAACAGGCCATGGATCAAATCGTCAACGATGCTCTGGTCGAGATTTGTGACGGACGTGACAACGACTGTGACCAACAAACTGACGAGGATTGGCCGGACAAGGGAGAGGTTTGCACCGAGCAGGTTGGTTCTTGCATAGGTACCGGGGTATGGATTTGCAATCAGGCGGGAGATGGCTTGGTGTGCGATGCACACGTTAGTACATCACCAGAGGTATGTGATGGATTGGATAACGACTGTGATGGTCTGACGGATGAAGATTTTCCTGATGCTGATTCGGACGGCTATACGAATTGTACTGATTGTAACGACTCAGACCCGGAAATCAACCCGGGTGCGACCGAAGTTTGCAATCTGGTGGATGATGATTGTGATGGTGCAACGGATGAATCCGACCCTCAGCTCGGAGAACAATGCGGTGCTACTGACGAGGGGACTTGTGAATATGGAAGCCTGCTTTGTGTAGCTGGTGTTTTGGAATGTGTTGGTGAACAACAGCCAATAGATGAAATCAACTGTGATGGTTTGGATAACGACTGCGACGGATTTACGGATGAAGACCAGGGTGATGAAATCTGTGATGATGGTATTGACAACGATTGTGATGGCGCCACGGATATTTGGGATGACGACTGTGGGTCCGGTTGTATACCTGGGCAGCAACGACCGTGCGGAACGGACGAAGGAGACTGCGTTGCGGGGGTCGAGACATGCGATGCACAGGGGCAGTGGGGGCCGTGTGAAGGAGGATATTCGGGTGGTGAGGAAGTCTGTGACGGTAGAGACAATGATTGTGATGGGGAGACGGACGAAGACGAAGTCTGTGGAAGCGGGCAGGATTGCGAACCTGGTCAAACGGAAGCTTGTGGAATAGACGTGGGCGCTTGTAGGGCTGGTGTCAGGACATGCAACGCACAAGGATACTGGTCGGAATGTGCAGGAGCAATCGATCCTTTACCAGAGTGGTGTGACGGAAAGGACAATGACTGTGATGGGTTGACGGATGAAGGAGATCTTTGCGAGGGGTACGATGTTTGCCTCTGCGGTAACTGTGGCCCCATGTGCAGCGGTGGGGAATGCCCGGCTGGAAATTTCTACTGTGTCCAGGGTTGGTGTGTCGCAGATCCTTGTTGCGGCATACAGTGTGATAGCGGGATGGAATGCCAAGGTGGAAGTTGTGTAGATCGATGCGAGACAGAAGGAATTCAATGTCCGGATGGCAAAGTATGCCGGATGGGATTATGCGTGGACGAAGATTGCTACACTCCCGGACATGAATGTGGTGAGGGTATGATGTGTTCGGCAGGCCAATGTGTTGCCGACCCCTGCTATAACATTGAATGCCCATCCGGACAGTATTGCTTCAGTGGCGAGTGTATCGACCTGGCATGTTCCGACTGCTCGCAGGACGAACAGTGCTTGAATGGTCAGTGCGTTCAAACCGGTTGTGTCGATATGGAGTGTCCTCCTGGCCGGTCATGTGTAGATGGACAATGTGCTGCAGATCCATGCAACGATGTATTTTGTCCACAGGGCCAGGTGTGTCAGGCAGGACAGTGTCAAGTCGATCCATGCGAGACAGTGGATTGTCCTTACGGGAGCAGGTGCGATAATGGCTATTGTGTTGCATACGATGATACGGAACCTGATGGTTCTGCGGGCCAGGATGGATCGGATGCTGGTATGGATGACGGACAGGATGCTGGTGGTGATTCCGGTTTACCTGATGCTGGTTCGGATAATGCTGCAGATGCAGGGGGAAGTGATTCCAGCGTAAGTACGGATAATGGTATTGGATCTGGTTCAGACGGATGTGGCTGTAAAACGAATACTTCCAACTTCGATGGTGGTCTTTTCAACTTGCTGCTGGGATTGTTTATCCTGCTTGGAAAGAGGAATTTCCAGTAGAGTCGGAAGTGTATCCTCAAAATCGATCAGGAACCAATTCTTGCCAGGATGTCGATAAAGCCTCTGGGGCTATAATAGAGATAATCGCAATCCCCGAAGGATAGGATATTTCCGTCTTTAATAAAAACCGGTTCTCCGGTCTCTACCCTTTGCCCGTTTAGAAAAGTCCCGTTCGTGGAGCCTGCATCGCCCAATTTGTATGAACCTGATTCATCTTTTATTATGAACGCATGTCTTTTGGACACAGTTGAATGGTCGATGCTCAAATCCTTGTCATCGCTCCTGCCCACGAGAAGCTTGTTCGGAACCTTTCCTTTTGCCGATGATGCAGGAGACAAGACCATGAAATCCCTGAGGGGCTTGCCCGATCCAGCCAGGTTTGCTCCTTGCGTTCTATCCGCCATTTGAGTGTGGTAGGACCTGAATCCTCCATGACCATGCTTGCCGGGATAAAGGAGGAACGGATGGTTGTACTTTTCCAAGAACGCTGATTCACCCAACTCCAGGAAAGCCTCCAGGTATTGCTTTACCGTGTTCATGATTCGCTACCTCCTGAATCGTTTAGAATCAAATGAAATTTATCGTAACTGTCCTTTGGTATCAACCGTTGATTTCTTTTGTCGCAGAGGTAGAATTCAGCTTCAGGGAGGTTGTGAAATGCTTACCTACAAGGTTGTAGAGACCAGTACCGTTACTGACGAAGAACTGGAGAGGATAATCAATCAATGGGTCGTGGCTGGCTGGAACTTCGAGGGAATGCAGTTTGCCATGCGTGATGCTTCCAAAAGACCTTCCATGGCGTTTGTGCTGTTTACCCAAAATGCAAAAGCACCTGAGGAGACTTGAGATGATCCTTCATGTTGCAAATCTTGGTAATCCGATCTTGAGGAGAGTCGCAGACCCTGTGGAACTAGCCAGAATAAAGGAGCCGCTTTTCCAGGCATTTTTGGACGACCTGTTACAGAGCATGGAATTTCACGATGGAGTTGGACTGGCAGCACCCCAGGTTTTTCATTCCATAAGGGTTATTGCAGTACAGGTCCCTGATGATATGGATGATGATTCTGATGAGGATGCTGGTGTCAGCATGCAACCAGCGGTATATATCAATCCCGAGCTATCCGATAAGAGTGATGAAATGCTGGATGGTTGGGAAGGTTGCCTTTCTCTGAAGGACCTTCGTGGTATCGTTCCCAGACATGCCAGTGTGCATCTTGCGGCTTTGGATAGAGACGGTAAACCGATAGATATCTCCCTGAAAGGATTTGCCGCCAGGGTTTTTCAACATGAAATGGATCACCTTGATGGAATTGTTTTTACCGACAGGATGGAAAACATGAACTCCCTGGTTTTTTTGAACGAGTTGGAAAAATATGGCCCTCCAGGCATGGAAGACTGAATTGAACAGAACTTTCGATGTTGTCTCTCTCAAAGACCGGTTGAAAACAGATCCCAGGCTGGAACAACGCCTTAGGATGCGAGGCATGCTGCTGCAATCCATCAGGGAACATTTCAACCAGGATGGATTTTTAGAGGTTCAGACTCCGAGTTTATGTGCCACAGGTGATCCGGCCTTACATCTCGACAGCTTCAAAAGCGAATTGAAGTGGAGTAACCATAGAAGGATTCTATGGATGCCCACTTCGCCCGAACACCACATGAAAAGAATGGTTGCGTCAGGTTTGGGAAATATCTACCAGATATGCCGCTTTTACAGGAATGGTGAACTTGGTCCTGAACACCAGCCGGAGTTTACGGGCCTCGAATGGTATGAGGTAGGTGCCAGCGTTTCGGATACCATGGAAAGGACCGAGAGACTCGTAAGAAAAGTCTCTAGGGACCTGCTGGGCAATGAACCTGAAATCGAGAGGAATGGTTACAAGGTGAATTTCGAACGACCGTTCAATCGCATTTCCATGCGCGAAGCCTTATCCGAGTTTGCCGGGATTCGTGTTCCCACAGACTGGGCAACCGATGTCCTTCGAGAACGTGTCCAACAGGCAGGACTCAATCCTTCGGAAAGTGACAGCTTCGATGATTTGATCAATCGGGCGGTGGTTGGTCGCCTGGAGCCCGCATTTTCAAAGATGGGGTCTCCGGTTTTCCTTACGGGTTTTCCCGCTCCCATGGCTGCCATGGCAAGGCTCGACCAGCAAGATCCCCATATCGCCGAGAGATTCGAGTTATATGCAGGTGGATTGGAGTTATGTAACGGATATGGAGAACTGACAGATCCGGTGGAGCAAAGGGAGCGATTCGATAAACAACTACGGAAAAGACTGGCCTTATCAATGCCAACCCCTGAGATGGACGAGGCATTCTTGACGTCCCTCGAGCAGGGAATGGCCGATTGTAGTGGAAACGCCATGGGCATTGACCGGTTGTTGATGCTATTGAGTGGCGCCGATACAATACAGGAGGTTACGGCATTTCCCATAGAGAACGAATTAGGGTGGGGGATGGGAGACTATTGATCGGTGTTTATTGGTTTGAGTTCCACTGAAAACGTACCATCTACCTTGTTTCCTTGGGCATTGCCGAAATTTCCAAAAACGATTTTACCGCCTGTAACTTCGGCTTGGGGTGTCTCATCCACAACGTATCCATCGGAATTTAGTTCCGCAAACTTGAAAACGCCCGTGGCTATTCCCCCAACACCGAATTTCAGTTCAGTGTCGGTGGGTGAGTCATTGGGAACCTTGACGACAAGCCTGAAAACCAATTCGTTGGTTACGATTCCGTCGAAAACCAGAATAGCCATTGGATCTTGCTCCGGATCAAACTTTGCCTTGCATCCAGGGTATTCCATGAAAATTGATTTGCCTTTGAACATTCCTGTGACCGTACTCTCTCCATAAGATGAAACGTTCATTTCACAGGTAAAGGACCCGGCAAGCTTGTTGTCCTTTGGATCCGGTCCGGGCTTATACTCACAGTAACCGTTTTTCTGGCAGGTGTCAGGAGAATCGCAGTCCGCATCCGTAAGGCAGGCTTTGGGGCCGGTGTTTCCATCGTCGATGCCGGCATCAGTATCTTTTTGGGACTCTGCTCCGCATGCCATGAAAACAAAAGCAAGGGTCAAATTTGCAGCGAGTGCAAAGAAAGTATTTTTCTTCATGCTTGTTCCTCCTGGATTTCCAAGCCAATCGCAAAAAAGTCTATTCTCAACATTAGGTTCGAACATGTTCTGGTGTCAACGAATCAAAAGCGCAATCTCAACTCAGCCCTGGCTCCCGCAAAGGGAGGCAGAGTTCTGCACACACCATTGACGCACAACACCCCTCCACGCATCTGGCCTCCAGTAAGTCGAAGCTGGTACTCACCCCAGAGATCAAAGGTGACGGTTCCTGCTAAAAACAGTTGCCTCTCCAGGGGTTCCCCTGGTCCCTGTGAATAGAAAACCCCAAAGTCATAATGCTCCTTGCCCCGTGATGGGAACGTGTCCCATCCCATGACAATGCTTGCTGCCAGCCAGGGGGACCAGGAATAACCCAGGATACATTCTCCCTTGGCAAAGTCCAGAGGATAGCCCGAAAGAGACTCCCTGACAAACCAGGTTGTTCCATGGATATCAAGGGAGTGTCGTTGCGAAAGGGGAAGTTTGATTTCAAGGTTTGAATAAAGCAAATGGTAGGTATTGGAATTTGAGTACTGGGGAACTTCTTCTCTCAGACCAACTGTCAATTTAGCCCGCCCCGTGTCCCAAAAATCATGTTCAATTCCAGTATTCAGATTGTATATCCAGCGCTGACCGGCATCGTTGAAGTCCTCGGCCCAGAATCCGGAATAAGATGCGAAAAGCAATGTATCCAAAGCGCCAGGTCGGTAGTCTATCTGTAATCTCGCCCCTGAAATATCCCAATTATTGGCGACTTCCATGGTCTTGGGTTCTAGGGTGGGAGGTAGAAGGTAGTCGATTCGTTGGGATTTGTATTTGCCCCCTTGTTCCCAGGTAACGGTGTAGGCATAGAAGTCATTCAGGGATTTTCCTTCAGCTGTCAGGGTCCAGTTGCCCAGATACAATATGGCGCTGCCGTATGCGCCCCAGCCGTTTTGAAGATCGAATGACTGGTTCTGAGTGGTGCGATGTTGCCTCCCAAGCCAGTTTGCTTCGAAATACAGGTCGAGGACATCAGCAATACCAGACGACTCTACACTGGCGCCGATGATGGATGTGTAGGATGGTACGAGTTTGGGTTGTTTTGCTTTTTCGTTACGGTCGAATGGATCGAAAAGAATCGCTACCGCATGGGTGCCGATCCATAGTCTGTCTGCTGCTTCAAACCGAGCTGAAATAGCACTGATCCAATCGTATGGATCCGGGTAAGTTTTTTCATATAGATCCAAGTTAGATGGATTGGTCAACCCAGATAACACACTGAGCTGAAGCCAGTCTTTGTTCCAGCTTATGCGTCCTCCCAGTAAAGTATTGTCCTCTCCAAGTTGATCTGTCTTGCGAATGCTAAGTGCAAGGCCCCTTCCAATGGTGGCGTAGAAGTCACCGAAAGTGACCTTGAGATCTCTTCCAATATATTTTGCCGTGAGCTTTTCAGGTGCGTACCTGTCGATGTAATAGGAGTTGTACTGTGGTCTGTTGGGGGCGGGGGGATTGAAGAATGTGTTTGTATCGAAACGCCCTGAAAAAGAAAACCTCTTCGCGTTCAGTTTGAGGCTGAGGCGGTTTTTGAGATCGAAGTACTTATCATCGTCTTCGAAACCGTTGAAGTTGTCATCGTGATATTCGAAAAAAGAATTCAGCGAAATTCGGAAAGAAACCGGTATGTCGAACCATGGGAATTCAAACTCGAAAGCATGGCAAGGCGATGCAATAATAGCCAAGATCCAAGTGATAACAGTTAGGGCTGGAAAACGAGTCATGACATGGTCTTGTTCAGTGACTATCAGTCGTGGAGTAGTTGGCCGATTTCTTGTTCAATTTGCTTTTCGTCCCCTGGACGATATCCCTGGTGACGGGAGATGATTTTTCCATTGGTATCCATGAGCATGGAGAATGGAAGCTCCATGGATGGGTTGAACTTATCCGTGACTTCACCAGACTGATCAAGAAGCACCGGGAAATCATACCTATAACGTCTGATCAACCTCTTGACTTCACTCTGGGTGTCTGCACCATCTGCACAGATGGTCAGCAGCTCAAACCCCTGTCCCCTGTATTTTTTCCAAAGCTTTTGCAACTGGGGAAGTTCCAATTGGCATGGTTCACACCAAGTGGCCCAAAAAGACACCAGAAGAACTTTTCCCGAAAAGTCGGAAAGATGAACCCGTTTGCCATCTGTGTCTAAAAGGGAAAAATCTCCCTCGGCACTTACAACCTTCGATGAACCTGTTTTGGAATCCCGCAGGTTTTTGTTGTTACCGGTATTGGCGGAACAAGCTGCCAAAATCGACAGGGATAGAATGCCCACCCACCTGTAGAATCTCATTGGCGACAATGGTCGATAGTCTCTATTCATTGAGAAGACCTTCGATGTTTCCTTCCAAGGCTTTTGAATCAGGTATCAGACCCGTGATCTTGTATCGAATACTCATGTTTTTATCCAAGAGCATGTTCAGGGGAACTCCATCAAAGAATTTGCCTGTTGCAGCACCATTTGGATCGATTGCCACAGGGAAACTCAATCCGTACTTCTTTCGGTATTCGCACGAATAGTCCAGGAGCTTTTGACGGTTTGTGCTTCCTGACGGGTCCTGGGTCATGAGTAGAATCACGTTCAGACCCCGGTCATAGAATGGAGAGAGATCATCTTCCATGGTGGCGACCTGTTGTTTGCAGATTGAACACCATCCAGCGTGAACTGTAACAAGAATAGCCTTTGCTCCAAGATATTCCGAAAGGGTCCAAGGGCGACCCGTACCTGTCGTGCCCTGGCATGATACTCGTTCCACTTCAAAATTTTCTACCGTATCACCATACTCGGTACCATAAGGAGGGCCTGGATATTGAGGAGGTTGGTCTCCTCCTATACCTGAGTCCTTACTGCCTGCATCGGGAATTTCCGTCTCGAATGCGCATCCAGCCGCCAAAAAAACAAAAACCAGCCAAGCGATAGAAAAAGTGTACTTTGAGTTCATCAAGCCTCCTCTTTTCATAGCGACCCATATTGTCTCTAAAAGCTGCTTTCGTCAAGGCCGCATTTCGGTAAACTCGTCCCTGGAGACAACAATCTGCAGAGAGGTGCTTTGGTTTTGTTGCAATCCGGCTGGTATGATTTGACTGGTTGTATGTGGACTAGTCTTTTCCGAATCGTCTCAGTGTCACGAGCATGATGGCAAACAGGAAAAGTCCGGGAAGCGAGCCGGGCGCAGTGTTGTGAGAACAGCCGCAGCCGGAGCTTTGTTCTTCGCAGACTCCAGCAAGACAAGTCCCTGCCTCACATTTTGTGCCGTCTTGCGCGTTGGGATTTGAACACTGTCCGGTTTGGGGATCACAGGTTCCTGCCGTGTGGCATTCGTCCTGCGCCTGACATTCGATTGGCTCTCCACTTTGGCAAACACCGCTGGAGCATGAATCATTTTGTGTGCAAAGATCTCCATCGTCACAAGAAGTACCGTCTTCGGCAGCTGGGTTGGAGCAGTCACCAGTGGAAGGATCGCAAGTGCCTGCGATGTGGCACTGGTCCTCGGCCTCGCATACCACGGGGTCAGAACCAGTGCATGTACCTGAAACACACGAATCAGATTTTGTGCAAAGGTCTCCGTCGTCACAAGAAGTACCGTCTTCGGCAGCTGGGTTGGAACAATCACCCGTGGAAGGATCGCAAGTGCCTGCGACGTGGCACTGGTCCTCGGCCTCGCACACCACTGGGTCTATACCAACGCATGTACCGTTCCTGCAGACGTCTTTTTGAGTGCAGGCATCCATGTCATCACACGCAAGGTCCGTACCCTGAGTGGCCGGTCGGCATTCGCCTCCCATGCATACCCCGTCCGTTCCGCATAGAGAGCAGTCGTCCATCACCTGGTGTGAACATCCGTCAGGTTCCGAGCAACTATCGACCGTACACGGGTTTCCATCATCGCAATCCACCTGGTCATGAGAGCAAGTCGTGCCATTCAGGCTGTCTTCTGTGCAGATCAGACCGTCATCACAACCACCCCATACGACAATAGTGGTCTCATCCGTGCTTGAAAACTCCGAATCCGATACAGTCAACTCGAACGTGAAGTCCACGTATCCTTCCACATCCGGGGCCGTGAAAGTGGGCATTACCTCATTTGGGTCAGAAAGAGCCACAACCGGTCCTGCGGTCTGGTTCCAGCTAAACTCCAACGTGTCTCCATCCGGGTCGCTCGATGCGCTTGCGTCCAGTGTGACGGTCGATCCTTCGTCAAGGTGTTGATCAGCACCAGCGTTGGCTGTTGGCGCATGGTTGACTGGAGTTATGGTTATGTTCACCTCGTCCGGATCCGAGTCGAGTTGCCAGTCGTGTACCACAAGGGCAAATGTCAGGACCGTGTTTTCAGAAACATCCGGGGGTGTGAAAGTCGGAGCCATATTTTGGGGATCAGACAGGGTTACCGAAGGACCGGAGGTCTGCGTCCAACTGAATGTTATGGGATTTCCATCCGGGTCAGAACTGCCACTACCATCCAGAGTTACTGTTTCGTCTTCCGTAAATGTCTGGTCAGGACCGGCGTTTGCAACTGGTGGCTCGTTTGATCCGCTGCATGGATGGCTTTGGCATACCACGGTCTCGGCATCCAGCACCAAGTCGTCTATCCACCAGCCTGTGTTTGCAACACTGGAATCGCAGGCCATGTGGAAGCGAATGATCACATCACCCGGACCGAAGCTCGATAGATCCACCTGGACCTGTTGCCAGTCAACTGTCCCTGTCCAAACGTCTTGTCCAGCGAAAGGACTCGAAGACCAATCACTCACAGTGCCGTTATACTGGCCTTGGGTGATATACTGTTTCAGATTGGAAAAAGTAGTTCCTCCATCGGTGGATATTTCAAGGATTCCGGCATCGTAACCGTCTTCGAGATCGAGTTTGTGCCAGAAGGAAAGACTCGCCACGTCTCCAATGGTTACTGAAGGCGTCATGAGAACCGTATCTTTGGACGAATCAGTATCAGTGGTGAACCAGCTGTGGGAAGGTGAATGGGATTGGTTTGTAACATAACGCCAGTCGTCAGTTCCCTGGGATGCTGAATGGGACCATCCGTTTGGTTCTACTCCCTCCATGTCATCACTAAAGGAACCTGTTGCTATATCCGCGTTGAGAGTTTGTTGGAAAGACGAGATGGAAGGTGAGGGTGATTCGTTGGATGAAGCCGAGACCTGGAACTGGACATTCTCGGCAGGGCATCCAAGAGATGGTCCAGGGGTTACTATGAAAGAAGCCACAGCCTGGGCACCTGAGGGGATCGACGCAATGGTTTCAGGAGCGTCTACGCTGCAACCTAAGGCTGAGAGATTGACAGTGACTCCCGTAGCGTCCCCTGTGCCTTGGTTGGTGATGTTGACTTGGAATATGCTGGGTTCATCCGCGTCAGCTATTCCATCCTGGTCGCATCCTGCATTGGAATCGTCTACCGTGTGAGAGGCGTAAATCAGGTCGGGTTTTTGTACCATTACGGAGAATCTGGTGGTGCCGGTGTAGTTGCCCTGTGCAGACCAGTTCAGTTCGAATCCGAGCATCGTGGCGTCAGGAGTGTCTTCATGTATGTCGAATTCGAGGTGGGTCGTGGACCTGGATTCCATGTCGGGATCCGTGTCAGGGAAAACAAGTTGATCATTTGTAATGGTAATATCGGCGGATGCGCTGGTAACAGTTGCCGTTATAGATTGAGCCGGATCACTTCCAACGTTTTTGACTGTAATGGGAAGCACAATGTGTTTACCTGGGTTGGGAGTCGTCGGAGTGGTGCCATCCGTCGTAACTTCGTGGGATGTGTGAACTAGATATGGCCCATCGGCCGCAATTACTTGGATTGTGCCTTCATGCCGTCGCATATTGTGGGCTGTGATGGTAACGTCCAGGTTCCCCACCGTGTTGGGGGCAGGGTCGAGAACGAGTGTAACCTGCCCTGCGGCATCGGTATAACCGACCTGCTGAACTGAAAGACCCCTGACGCTGACCAATGCTCCTTGCACAGCACCGTCGGAATTGGAGACAGTGAAGTCTATCTGGGAAACACCCAGAGGTATGGTCGAAGGATATTCCATGGTTGCGTTGTAAGGCATGTCAGTATACAGGTCCAACGTTCCATCACCGAGGATATTGTACATTTCAAAGTAGTATTCCATATGGTCGTTGGCACCATAATGTGCTAGGGTCTCTAACTTGGCGTTACGGGTTATATTTGAAAACCTGGTTATGTTGTTTTGGAATACACCATCCCAAAGTCTTTTCTCCAGGATGTCGTCCTCGTCCCAGTAGGAGCTGTTCGACGCCCCCCAGAATATTATGGCGCCATGGGTATATCCCAACCACATCTCGCCCCAGCAATCACCGCTGTTGTAACCATAAGAACCGGTCAAACAAGCATTGGAAATGACGAACGGGGATGCATCCACAGACTGTACTCCGCTGAGATCCGATTGTCCGAAACTGGGATCCGCCCATGTGTCCTCTCCTCCATGGCCGGAAAAATTGATCACCAATCGTCCATCACTCAAAGCGGTCTGTATGGTGGATACTCCGCCTCCTCCCTGGCCACAGTACAACTGGTCACCACCCATCTGGGGATCATCGGGATAGGTCCCGGTATATCCAAGAGGACTTGTGTAATTGGAGATCACGTAGTTGTGGGTGCCTTCGGTGATGTCGTTGTTGTCGCAAGATGCGATGAAGGAAAATTTTGTCATCCAGTTGATGTCGTTGGGAAAATCAGCGTAGATGTAGTTGTCCGCTCTGGCTACGTACCTTCCGAGCTCAGTGAGATCGTTTACACTGATACGGGATACGAAAAGGTCCGGAGCCAAGAGATCCGAGGTGTAACTCCCGGGATCTATGGACGCATAATAGAGGTCCGTGACTTGACTGGATCCACCTCCGTTTCCCGTGTGTACCGGCACATCGTCCGTATCTCCCACGATCAGTACGTAACTCAGGGAAGGCTCTGTCCATGTTTCGTATTGTGAAATTATATAACTTCTGACGTCATCGGCAGTGTTTCCAATGGTGGACATGGAAACCATGGATACAAAATGTCCTTCGGCACGGCGAGCCTCGAGATAATCTAGAAGTCCTGCGTCGTTTGCGTAGTCGTCACCCACGATCACCAATATTCCTTCAGCATACTTTGCAGTGGAAATACCCTTTGTGTCCCCATGATGGTAATTGACGATGTTTGAGGCAAACCACCTGTCGAAGGTGGGAGAAAAACGTTTTTCAGAGAAGGTCTTGTTTTCGCTTGTGGTAAACGACAGATGAACCAGCGAATCCGGGATAACGTCGATTTCGGAAGTGTAAGGATTATATGACACAGGGTATACCTCCACCAACGCCAGCCAATGTCCCCTTATGACAAATGGGCCGGATACTTTGACTTTCCTTTTTGGAAAAGAATCATTGGTGGAGTAAAACTCTTCATCCATCTCCAGGGGAGTTCGCGCAAAGGCTCCTGGAGTTTTTTCAATAGGTGGTTGAACAGGTAAAATCATGTGTTCGGCACCAAGCTGGGAAAGGTCGCTCTTTGTGTAACGTACTTCTTCCAGGGTTGCCGAAACCGTTGCTCCTGCCGGGATTTCCACGAACCTTCTAACCACAGGCAAACGGGGTTTTCCAAGATCTGTGCTCCATCCACAGTGGTCGCACTCCAGGGTGGAAAATATCCGGTCATGAACTTTTTTCGTGCCCACCTGGAGCTGGCCGACTCGAACTTCCAGGTCGAGACTTGTTGGCTTTTCTGAAAGAACCCTGAATGAAGTACTCGATGGGGTTTTTAGTGAGGAAGCCTGGTTGACCAGGTTGTTTGCCGATGAGGAGTCAGCCGATTCTGGCTGTTGGCAAGATAAGAATGCAACCAGGGAAAGGCCGAAAATTATCAATTTGTTTTCCATCTACATCACTCCTTTTTAACGTTATTCCATAATAAAAAGCTATCCAGCCTATCAAATAAACATGAGAGAGATCCATCGTTTTTTTCAGGACAGGGCAGAGGAGATGCAAAATATAGAAATACTGCAAATACTCTATGACTGAATGTTTTCCGTTCAGGCTGAATAAAACGGATAAGGTTTTCCCGCATTTGTAGAATTGCTACAATAATACTTGACAATTAAGCATGTTACTATAATAAGTTACGTTGGTTCCGCTAGGAACCCGGGCCTGGGATGGTCGTTCCCCCCCCACGACATCTTGGGCCCGTTATTTTTGCGGTATGTCTATGGTCAAAGTGGAGTGCCAAAAGCTGCCAGTTCGCCGATATAGTCGAATTTCACTCCATCAGGGCCAGAGAGATCGATTTTGATATAACGGCAATCTCTTCCTTGCATATCGATTTTGTAGTGGTAAAAAAGCCCCCAGTCCTGATGTTCACCTGTTACGGTATCCCAGGCATCCCAGTTTTCTCCATCCATTGACGTGGAGATACTTGCCGTGCCTGACCACCAATTGAAAATCCATGAATGGTGGATGACAAAAGCGGTCACTTCGTATGCTGAGCCGAGATCCAAAATCACCGTCCTTGCGTTCATGGTATCGTTGAAGACTTCCTTGTCCGTATATTCGCCATCAGTGACTCCAGCAAGCTCGTTTCCGTCACCGTCTGTGGCAGTCGCAGTATCGATTGGACTAAAAATGTTTTGGTTTGTAAAGGTGTGAAGGTCTGACCTGTAGCGAAGCCCGGTGGACCATGCCAGGGCTTGCCATGAACATTGGGATTTTGTCGGGTCAAGGACTTCCACCGGGAGTCCGGTCAAAGAGGTAGTGGATTTGTCTATCCACTGAGACCAGTCACCATCGTTTACTGTGATCAAGTAATCGTTGCTGGGGTTTTTGGGGAGATCCGGCCAAGTGAAGTCCATGTATAGAGTTTGCTGGTCGACGTTCACCTCTCCGACATCCCAAAACTGAATCTCGGGCACAGCCCATGTGAGGTCTTCGTTGGAAAATACATGATCTTCTGTTGCAACCGCCATTTGCCTGTTATCATCGTAAAAGACTACTATGGCAAAAAAAGCAGCATATGATCCACTGGGGGTGTTTGCATCTGAGCCAGTCATGTGTATTTCAAACTCTCCGTTTGAATCGGTTGTTGCTGTGCGGAAGGTATTTCCATCTGTCTCCAATATGTTGTTCAACCAGTCACCATATACCCAAAATGGAGCAGTGGATTTGTACAACTCGATTTTTTGGCCATCCACTGGCATCCCATCCAGGCCTAGCACCTTGCCCCTGATGTACACGTCAGCGTTTTCGTCCACAGGAGGAAAACAACCACCCACAAGAATCATGGAGACAACTGCCAGCAACGCAGGAAGCAGTAAGAATTTTTTGTTCATTTCAATCCTCCCTAAATGTGAAGTCGTCCGTTCGAAATATCCTGCTAATATAATTTATTCCTTTATAGATAATCAAATCGATTATTGAAGATACAGCAATCCTTGTGCCAACATATAACCGCATGATTTTTCAGATGATTACAAGTTGAAACCGAACGCGCCAAGTTCTTATCATGACTTTTTTGCCATGGGTGTGAAATCTCGCTTCATATCAATGCGCTTTGGCTTTGTTGGATTTTCAGAGCGATTGACATATGTCTCCATAGTGATTATACTCAACATATGTTCAGGGTAACGGACAATCAGGATTACTGTTCGGTGAAGGTTGAGGCCATTTCATCTACCGTAGCTTTTGAGAGATCTCCTCGAACTTGCGCACCTGCAATACCTGGCGTGGACGTTATTCGTGGATGTCCGGCTGGTTGCTTGTTTTGTCCTCATCGGTGGAGAGGGCTGGAACCTGGAAGGTTCCAGGTAAAGGTAGATCTCCCCTCTATTCTGGAATCTGAGCTTGCAAGCAGAAAACGATCAGGGACTTTTCCTGATTCAGTGGTTTTCAATGCCTTTTCAGATGCTTTTCCCAAAAATGCTCCAGCTCTGGTTCTTTGCCATGAAACATTGAAGATACTCTTGGAGAACGACATTAAAGTTTATCTTAGAACACGGGAAGTTGTACCAGAAGGTTTCAAGGACTTGTTTAAGAAGCATTCCTCTAAAATTAGCGTTGATGTAAGCTTTTTTTCCATGGATGAGCAACTGAGTAAGCTCTACGAACCCTGCGCCTCTCACCCTCAACAGAGGCTTGATACCATCAGAACTTTATTGAGTTGGGGAGTGGATGTCAGGGCGAGAATCGAGCCTTTGATTCCGTTTGTTAATGATACTGCAGGTCACATGGAAGAATTGGTGCGGCATGTACGTTCTGCAGGCGCTAGAAGAGCGGTGTCTTCATATCTGTTTCTCACGAAAGGGATGATGGATAATTTCGAACAAAAACTTCCTGTGGCACATTTTAGACTTATTAAGGGTTCGTTCAGACGCAGACCGTGGCAACAGGTTGGAATCCACCAGATGCTCAAGTTTCTTCCTGCAAAGATTCGGACCGAGGGTTATGAACGTCTTGGCAAGATCGCCAAGGAGTCGGATCTGTCACTCCATATTTGTAAATGTTCAGACCCAGCCCTTGGTCAACCATGCTTTGATAAACTTGTGAAGAGTTCGGACAATGGAAGCAAAAAGGGTCAACTGAGCCTTTTCGATATGGCTGGTTGATTTGATACCCTCTAACTTATTCATCCATTTTTTTGAAAAATTTGTTCCCCAACCATAAAAAAAACCTTGCTAGATTGTTGACCTCGATAAAGATGGAAGGTAATTTAGAATATCATCTCGTTTATGCGGTTGGAGGTCGAAATTGTATAAACCATCATCTTTTGCCAAGACGGATGTTGGAAAGAAGCGGGATCATAACGAGGATTCCTTTCTTTCGTCCGACAACCTGCGTCTGTACATTGTTGCTGACGGGATGGGGGGACATGCTGCAGGAGAGGTGGCGTCTGCCAAGGCAATCGAGGTGGTCAAGACGGTCTTGTCGAAACGTGTTGAGACCATAGAACGCTACGCCAAGGAAAGTTCTGAAGAAAACAGAAGAAAGCTGCTTTCGCTTACCGAAGAAGCCATACAAATAGCTTGCAACGTAATTTACAAGATGGGTAATGATCAAAAGGGTAAAAAGGGCATGGGCACGACCCTGTCCTTGATGCTTATTTCAGGAACTGGAGCTTTTATCGCTCACGTTGGCGATTCGAGGATATATCTCATCAGGGAGGGTGAGGTCCACCAACTGACCGTAGACCATTCTTTGATAAACGAGCAGCTAAGGCGCGGTGTGATCACCAAGGAAGAGGCCAAAAAAGCCAAGTACAAGAATGTCATTACCAGGGCGGTGGGTATTCAGGAACAGGTTCGAGTGGATACACTGCATCTGGATGTCCTGCCGTTTGATAGGTTTTTGCTGTGTTCAGACGGCTTACATGGGTACCTTCGACAGGGAGACATCGAAAAGCTTTTGGATGCCGGTCCCATAGACTCATTTCCGAGTCGTTGTATTGACCTGGCGAACGAACGTGGTGGAAAGGACAATATCACCACTGTATTGGTGAATATTCCGGGGGATCAAAAAGAGGCCGCAGTGGAGTTGCGTCAGCGTATGGAGACCATGCGCAACGCTCCTTTGTTCAAGTATCTGAGCTATAGGGAACTCGTCAACCTGATGAATCTGACCTGGGTACGAAGCGCATCCGATGGTGAGACAATTATCGAAGAAGGCGTTCCCGGTGATGAACTCTACTTGTTGGTATCAGGTGGCGCCATTGTCCTAAAGGGAGAGCAGGAGATCGCAAAGCTGCCCCAGGGTAGTCATTTCGGTGAGATGGCATTGTTTGACAATGCCCCCAGGTCGGCGACCATAAAATCCATTGGCACTTCGAGGCTGCTGGTGGTAGGCAGAAAGCAATTTTATAATTTCATCCGCAAAGATACGGCTGCCGGCATAAAACTTCTTTGGAGCTTCCTGCAGATTCTTACCCTACGTCTCAGGACCACTGATGAAAGGCTCAAAGAAGCCCAGGAAGAACTCTGTTACCAGGAAGTCGAGCCTGACTGGATTCTTCCCGAGGATTGATTTCCCGGCCCTTGGTCATAACCGGCTTTTTCAATCGTTATCTATTAGAAAATCGTAAGCCCTTTTTCTGTCAGGTCTACTCAATATGGAAAATGCTTTTCGTATTTTTCCAAGCACGTTCGATAGTTCTCTGACCAAGTCCTTGGGCAACTGTTCGAGGGGAGTGGGGGGCTTGAACCTGGTCATCAGGTTGCGATAGGCGACCGTGATCTGCTCCTTCGTTGCATTTGGTTCAAGACCTAACAGCTCGTAATAATTGTCTCCTCTAAGCCCGGCCTTGTAATCTTTCAAGGAAGCTTTTAGAGATTGAAACTCGGATCCCGTCTCATCTTTATCGGGTTCTGTCTTTGCGTCCAGCGAAATTTCGGTTCCTGCTTCCATGGGAGCCTGCTGTGAGTCGAGGATTCTATCCATGTTGTCCAATAGTTCATCGGTTTTCTTTTCGGGATGAGACGTATCCTGGCTCAGGTGGGTTACAGAATCATCTTCAGAAACTCGCTCAGCATGTTCATGGACTATTTTTCCTTCTGATTCCCTCATGGAGCAAAGATCTAAAACCAGTGATATGAGTTCTTTCCTTTTTGTCCTCGAGACTTCATCGAAAGCAACAGCTATACCTGGTGGGTGCTTGGTCTTTTTTGCTTGATCCACTGTCACCCTTCTTACAACCTCCCCGGTGACCTCTATGGCTTCGTTCGTCGGTGACTTGAGCGATAGTTTGACTTTCTTCCATAGTTCACATGGATTCCTGGTTCTGAGGAAGACTCCTCCAGCTCCGATGTCCCTGGATATGAGTAGTACTTTTTGGGTCTGCCCTGAAATTTCGACATCGACTTCCAACGGAATGGTAGACCTGGGACTGGATCGGGTATTTGTGAATTTTTTTTCGGAACCTGACATCATTGAATTCCCCTGGTCGACGATCGATCAAGAGTCGTCGATCTTGACCTTCTTGGTCTTCCATGGTTTACGTTTTTTAGAGTTGGTCTTTTTCTTCTCTTCTTTGGTTGAAGCACTGGTATCTGAGGAGACCGGATTCATGGTTTCGTGGCCAGGTAAAGAGGACTCAGGGGAGGTATGATTTGTTCCATGGACAAGCTTTGTGTCAGTGTCTTGTTTCTTATCTCCGACAGTTAGCGTCTTCTTTCTTCTCCAGTTTCTTTTTCGTGGTTTTTGCTTTGCAGGAACAACACCGGAAGTTTTATTCTCTCCCTGTTTCATCTTCGAGGCCCTAGGGGCTGTTTTGTTGTTTTTGGGCTGATTGAACTTCTTTGACTTTTTCTCGCGCTTTTTCGCCGGATCTTCTGAAGGAACAGTTTCTGGTTTTCTTACGGTGTAGGTCTTTTTTGATTCGTGGGAAACATTTGGTTTTGTTGTTACGGCTTGATTGGCTCTTTCTTTGTCTTTTTTAACTCTGGAGTTTTGATTAGGTTCGACCTTCTTCCTTTCTACGTATACAATTTCGAAACCTTGTGAATTTGCGCTGGAGGAGGCTTCTATGAAAACTTCCATGTCCAGTTCACGTTCGATGATGTTGATTTCGGATCTGAAGCGGTTCTGGAAATGATTTGCCAAGTCAAGGGCCAGAATTACCCGGACGGATTTGAACTTTCCACTGGCTGCTTCGGCCCTAAGTTTTCTCATCAGCCTCATGGATACCACATCCAGATCCGGTATCAATCCGCTACCCATGCAGGTGGGGCACTCTCTTTGGCCCAGCGTCCTAATGGACCTGCCAAGTCTCTGTCTGGTCAAGGTGCAAAGCCCAAAGGATGATATCTTACCGATCTTGGTTCTTGCCTTGCCCTTTCTCAACTCATCCCGAAGGGTCCTTTCCACCGTGGTTTTGTGCGAACCGTTCGTCATATCTATGAGATCGATGACCACGATCCCCCCCAGGTCTCGGAGGGCAAGTTGCCTTGCCACTTCTTTTACTGCTTCGAGGTTTGTCTCGAAGGCAGTGGTCTCTTGGTTTTTTGATTTCATCTTGCCCGAATTTACGTCGATGGCCACTAGTGCCTCAGTAGGATCGATTACCAGGCTTCCTCCAGACGGCAAAAGAACACGCCTCGAATGAATCTCTTCAATCTGGCTTTCGATTTCGAAGTGGGAAAAGATGGGAAGTTTTTCAGAGAAAAAACGCAAAGTGCGCTTTTGGCGCGGCATGAAAAGTTTGAAAAAATTTTCTGCCTTGGAAAGAGCCACCGGATCGTCTATCCAGACCCGCTCGATGTCGGACGTGTAATAATCTCTCAGTATCCTCTGGATCAGGTCGGCTTCCGCATGAATCAAGCCTGGACCGGTGAACTTCCTGGCTTTTTTCTGAATTTCTTTCCAAAGCCTGTTGAGGTAATTCAGATCGCGGGTTAGTTCCCGTTTGTTCTTGTCCTCTCCCGCAGTTCGTAATATCAAACCCATGCCCTTGGGAACATTGAGCTTGTCGATTATCTCCTTGCGGCCTTTTCTCGTCTCCGGATCGTCGATCTTACGAGATACCCCTCTTGTGTCACTGTATGGCATCAGAACCATGTATCTTCCGGCAAGTGACAGGTAGGTTGTGAGCTTGGCGCCCTTGCTTCCAACTGCCTCTTTGTCGACTTGCACCACAAGGAGTTGGCCTCTTTTGACTTTTTTTTCAATCCGTTTGTCCGCGGTTTTCGAAGAGTTGCTCTGCCTGTATATCGGGGCTATCTCGGAAAATGGCAAAAAACCGTGACGCTCTTTGCCGAAATCCACAAAACATGCATCGAGACTGGGCTCTATGTGAATTATTCTACCGAGGTAAATGTTGGAACGTGACCTGTGGTCCCGTGCAAAGTCTTCAAAGAATGCATTCAGTCGTTTGTCTTCCAGAATTGCTACTCTCACGTTTTCCGGAACAAACGCGTTTATTATCATCTCTTTCGGCATCTTCTCTCCGCTTGTCTTTGTCTGCTAGCGATAACCATTAGTGCTGTTATTGTCAAGCTCTGTCGATTTCCAACTTCTAACACTACCAACACCGAAGTATGGATTTTTTACTTGATCAGAACATGGGAGTTGGTCTAAAACCCATTTCACCACTGATGGGCGATTAACTCAGTGGGAGAGTGCCATCTTCACACGGTGGAAGTCGACAGTTCAAATCTGTCATCGCCCATTTTGGCATGGACCGGTACCTGACCGGTCTTTTTTTATATTTGCCTGTTGCATGTTCAAGAATGTAAAGTATCCTTCGAAAAATTGAGTTTAATCCCAAGATTGATGCCGGGAGGTTATGACGTGTTGAACCGGATCGAAAACCCAGTAAGAAGTATGTTCCTTTTTGTTCCTATGCTCTTTGCAGTGTGTGTAAGCCCTTCCTCCAATGCGCAATCGGATATCAGCAGGATGAAGATCGCTGTTTTGGATCTCGAAGACAAGGGAGTAGGCGGACAGGTAGTATCATTGCTTCCTGGAGTTGTGTCTAAGCAGCTATCTTCATACGGTCTGTTCGACGTCATATCCCGAGAGGATATCCGCCGTATGCTTTCAAACGAGCAGGACAAGATGATGCTGGGATGCGATGATGCAAGCTGTCTTGCGGAGATAGGCGGGGCGCTTGGCGCTGAGGCCATTGTGACGGGTGATGTGGGAAAGATCGGGAAGAAGATAATAATCAATTTGCAGAGAATAAACATTCGGGACGCGAAAGTGGAGATGCGTGCCGAGCGACAATTCGAAGGGCCTCCAGCGAAATTGCTCGACGAGGTTCGAATTGCCGCCCATCTGGTGGTCAAGGATTTGCTGAAGCAGGCCAGTGGAGAGGTCATAGTCT
>CAYSLH010000038.1:0-23541 GCA_964431605.1 uncultured Myxococcales bacterium | reverse complement strand
ATACGCGCACCGGATCGGACCTTATTATTTCAACAGGCACAAAGTACGAATCAACTCCAGGACCCGCAAGGATTGTTTTTGGTAGGAGATGAACAATGGCTGGCCCTGAAAGGAGAGACCAGTATAGGCAAGGCACAAGGTGTGGATGTTACGGCAAAGGGTTTCTGGGTAAAAGCACTACACGCCAGGATTACGGAAGAACCTAACAATCAGTACAAGCTCAAATGCTTACCAGGATGCCACGTTCAACTAAACGGAGAAAAAACCCACCAATCCTATCTCAAGTCAGGAGACGAGTTGATAATAGGACGATCCAGATTCAAACTGTCATCCAAGCCTCGCTCCGAGCCCACGAACACCTAGCACAACTCGTTACCACCTTTTTATTCTGTGCCTTCGTCTCGGCCTGGCTTTGGTTTTTTTAGACTTCAGGCCTGCCGATCGTTTGAGCAATGTGCCCACGGCAGCCATGCGGGATCTAAGATGGCGAATGAGCCAAGCGACGTTTCTTTTTTTTCCCTTGTATCGGAAAGAATACTTACTCAGCGTTGGCTCCTGCCTGGTCTCCTTTTTGAGTATCTGCACGCAACGCCTAAACTCTGCCCTTGCATCCTGTAGCAATGCCTTCGACCTTGCCTTTTCGTTGCGCCTCAACTTCAACGATTCGTTGATGTGTTTTTCCGCTAGCACCAAATTCCTATGAACTATCATAAGTACTTTACCGCGTCTGACCAGGGCCTGTCTTTTTGCGCTCATTGAGTCGATTTCAGCCCTAAGCTCATTTTTGTATTTCTTCCATTCCATGTCCTTGGAAAAATCATTCGAAGAATCCAGTTCCCTGGTGAGCTTTTGAATAAGTGCATATATTTCGACTGCCAGGTTCCGCTGGTCTGGCTTGGATTCCAGTGATTTAAGTTTTTCCACAATTTTATGCCTGAGATCTTCCAAAGGTTTTTGGGCCTGCTGAATCTTGTTCAGCAAAGCAGGCCTGGCAAGCTCGATCTTCAACTTGCGCAGAGACTCAGGCGCGGTATCGAGATTCATTTTCAACGCTAGGTATTCCGGACGAGACGAAATGATATCCCTACAACGTTTATGTTCCTTTCGGGCCAATTGTAACATTTCACCAGCCTCGTCAGGGTCTTTTTCATTTATGAACATAAAATATTTATCCAGGGCCACGGAAACGTGTCCAAAACACACATCTGTCTTGGTTTTCGAAACAGATCTTTCGAGTTGATCTATTTCAGGATAGGCATCCATCTCCTGCAAATTGTCAGATAGGATTTCCTCCGCTTGCTCCAAGCTGTCATCAGCCTCTTCCAAATCTCTCTTACGCAATGCCGCCTTTGCCATGCGAACATTTTTCTCTATGGCGTTTGCGTATCCTTGGATCCGGTCGACGTTGAGCTCACCGTCACCACGGTGAGAGCAGCCCCAAAAGTTGGATGCAACCGGCAAAGTGACAAATAACACGACTGCACTGAAAATAGTTCCCGACGTTTTCAAATTATAGTTTTGCATCTAATTACTCTTCTATGTCCAGTTCACGCAGTCGGTTGTAAAGAGAAGACCTGCTGATCTTGAGAATCCTGGCAGCCTCAGTCCTGTTTCCACCCGAACGCCTCAAGGCTTCTCGCACAGCATCACGTTCCAATTTGCGCTTTGCGTTTTCTTTTTCATCCACCAGGGATATTTCCGTGGGATCGCTCCTAATGCTATCAGGAAAATGCTCCAGCAGTAATTCCGTTCCACTGGATATCAACACAGCACGCTCGATGGCATTCTCCAATTCCCTAACATTGCCGGGCCATGAATAGCTCATGAGGACACGCATTGTAGACGGATCTATGCTTTTAGGCTCGCCATCACCAGAGACTCTATTCATGAAATGCTCACAAAGAGCAGGAATGTCATCGATGCGATCTCTCAAGGGTGGAATAGTGATGGTCACCACGGCCAGACGATAGAACAGGTCGGACCTGAACCGCCCTGAAGTTGTGGCAGCACCGAGATCGTAGTTAGAGGCAGCAATTATTCTCACGTCGATTTTCCGAATCTCATTGGAGCCTACAGGTTTTATCTCCCTTTCTTGAATAGCCCTTAGCAACTTCGACTGCAATGAAACATCGAGATTTCCAATCTCGTCCAAAAACAACGTTCCACCCTGCGCCTCTTCGAACAAACCCTTTCTGGTCCTGGTGGCACCTGAAAATCCTCCCTTTACATGACCAAAAAGTTCACTCTCCAGCAAACTACCGGATAGGGAAGCGCAGTCAACCGCCACAAACGGCATGCCCTTGCGGTGACTCGCATTGTGAATGGCCCGTGCAAAAAGTTCCTTACCGTTTCCACTCTCCGCCTGGAGTAAAACCGTAACATCCCTTTGAGCCACTCTACGAGCCAAACTGACGATTTTCTTCATTCCGTTGTTGCCGGTAATAATTCCCTCAAAAGAAAATTTTTCCTGTACGCTGTCACGCAACAACTTCACTTCCTTTTGCAACGCCTTGTGTTCCAATGCCCGCTCAGCAACGATACGAAGCTCTTCGACGAAAATCGGCTTGCTCAAATAATCGAACGCTCCGGCACGAACAGCCTCCACCGCCGAAGGAATAGATCCGTAAGAGGTGACCAAAATCACCTGCACATCAGGTGATTCGGAACGCAACTTCTGAAGCAGATCCATTCCACCCATCTCTGGCATTATCAAATCGGATATTACGAGGTCCGGATCGTTTTGCCGAAAAACTTCTAGCGCTTCACTTCCATTCATGGCGGTAACGACCTTGTATCCATCAGCACTCAGCCAACGCTCCAGCAAGGACAAGGCAGCTGGATCGTCATCCACGAGAAGGATGGTAGCATGGGAATCAGGCTTCATCGGAGCACCTTGGAATACCGCGCAATAGTGTTATCCACCAGGTAAGAAATTCCATGCTAAGCTTCCGAATGTTGGCCGTCCGGTCCAGGTTCCGTGGGAGGAATGGAAAATACGAATCTGGCTCCATCCCCCAGGTTTGGGGCAGGGGACTCCACCCAGATGTTTCCCGAATGTGCCTCTACCACAAGCTTACAGAAAGCCAGGCCCAAGCCAGTCCCGGCTATGATGCCCTTTTTCTTTCCCTCCACCTGAAAAAATTTTTCGAAAACCTTTTCATGCAACTCCTTTGGAATGATAGGTCCACTGTTTTCGACCGATACCTCCAGTGATCCATTATTGTTTCCATTCGGAGAATATCGTGCCTGCAAAAGTATGGAAGCATCTCTGCATGAGTGTTTGACAGCGTTTGTAAGGAGATTCACAAGAACCCGCATTACCAGGTCACGGTCCATGTCATGGGACAAATCACTGTCGACATCCTTGTCCACTGTAACCCTTCTGTACTGGGCAAGCACCTTTATTCTTTGGCTCGCCTCGTCGAACAACTCCGAAAGCTGCACCGATTTCAAAGACAGCGTAAGCTCACCAGCCTCCATACGATAAACATCCAGGAGGTTAGCAACTAGATCCTGAATTTCCTGCGCAGTCGAGGAGATGATGTCCAAAGTTGAGGTCACGGTATCCGGAAGTTCTCCTACCTCTGAACGGTCCAGGAACTCCAATCCCAACAATATGGTGCTGACCGGATTTTTCAAATCGTGGACGACCATCCGGGTCAGGGCCTCTTTCATGTCGTTGAGCTTTTGCAACTTGTTGTATTGTTCGGCCAGCCTGTCATTGGCGTCTGCTAATTGCTTGGTCCTCTTGAATACCTCCTGCTCCAGACCGATATTCATATCCTGCACAGCCTTGAAGGCTCTGGCCCTATCGAAAGCAAGGGCGATCTGGGCAGCCAGCGCTTTTACGAAACGTTTTTCGTCAGGCATGAACCTGTCACCAGCTCGCTTGCCTCCCAAAGCGATCATTCCTATGAGTCTTTCTTCCACCATCAGGGGCATGAGCAGATCGACCCAGGCCAGTTCCCTTGGACTTGGAGCCATTTCGTAGGTACCTGACTCGTTTTTTCCAAGCAGACGTTTGGCATCGTGTAAAGAGATTCGGATGGGAACTCTCGAATTACCCCCTGTGTCATCAGGCAAAACCTCAACCAGATTGTCGCTGTCTAGCATGAAAACCGAGATACTCGTCAGGGGAATTACGCTGTTTAAAAGGTCTTCCAGTTTTGTCGTCAGTTGATAAATATCCAGGGTACGTGCAGCATCCCTGCTGAAATCCATGAGAGCTTGGCGTTGATCTCGGTGGGCCCGGTAAAAAACCCTATCTACAAACCCCTGGAAGATATTGCGTGCAGGTTCGAACGCTATGGCCAAGGCCAAAACAGACACCACCCTGACCCACATAGCGCTCAGGCCCCATGCCTCCACTGCCAGCCAATCCCCAAGTGCAATCATTAGGAGATAAATCCCAACCACAAAAACCGTCAGGAGGGAATATACGATGGATTTTCGTATCACGAGATTTACATCGAACATTTGGTAACGCACCACGCTTATAAAAAACGCGATGGGTGCGAATGCAGCGAAAAGGTAACCCATCCACTCCGGGGTCAGGGGAGGCCAACCAAAAGTTTTGGGGAACTCGAAAAGGATAACGTGGGGAGAAATTCCAATAAAAAAACCGAGGAACAACCATTTCAGTCGCTGTTTGCTCGAAGCCATGGAAGCGTTTACATATCCAAGCCCAAGGGTGACCAGCCCGGCGACAAAATACACCGCCAGTTCCAGAGGCAAAAGCCTGGTGATGAAAAATCCGTATGCATGAACACTATCCACCGACAATGTCTGCCTGGCATCAGGCAGCAAAAGCATCAGTCCCAGTGCGACGCCTACTGCAGGAAGATACAGCAAGGGCACCAACCACCGTATCCATGGACGTTTCCAACCCTCTGGATAAAAAAGACTGAAATGGAACAACAGGGCCACGGTCATGGGATAGAACCCGTTGCTCAAAACCAGACTTATCCAGCGGCCAACACCCCCTATGCCGAGAGTGTTTTCCGGCCAATACACGAACATCACCACGCTCAAAGCCATTGACATGAGGTGAAATACCACCGACACCTGAAACACCGGAGACATAAACAGGACCAGCATGGCAATTGCCCATACCAGGGTCGCCACCACGAAATTTATTACTATCAGAGGGGTGCTGATGGATCGTACCAACTCGGCTTGAGCGTTTACCGGTCTTCCTTCTCTGTTTACCACCAGGGGGATTACGTCTCCCACTGTCTTTCCGTCCAGTAAAAACTTCAGGTAGAACTGGTCGGGGATTTTCCTTCCATCCACTTCCAGCAGTTGGTCACCAGGTTGTAGGTCATGGGGTGCATCAGGCTTGTCTGGATCATCTCCCAGCACGATCAGCCCTTCTGATCTGGCATCCAATAATACGGGTAACCTGGGCCTCTGGTGGGAAAGATCCACCTGTGACATGATTGCAAAAACAAAAAAGATCAGGCCGAGCCCAATAAATATTTTTCGGGTCATCCCGAACCCTCACCCTGACAAAAGAACCCGCAAAATTTGTCCATACCCGATCTGAGCCCGGAAATAGATCATAAACTATCCTTATTTTTCCGAAGGATAGCCCCATGAACGACAATTGTCAACTTTACCTGTGGATTTCTTGCTAAGGTTGAATATATTGCTATTCAAACAGAACATTACCCTCAGGAGGTTGGGTTGAAGTCCGGCTCTCACAAAGTGGTCATGACAGCCCTGATGGGCAATTTCACCATCACCATCATCAAGTTTGCAGTGGCACTGATAAGTTTGAGTTCAGCCATGTTGGCCGAAGCCATCCACTCTCTTGCAGATACTGGAAATCAGATTCTGCTCCTGGTTGGTCTCAATCGAAGCCAAAAGCCTCCGGACGAACTACATCCCTTCGGTTATGGACCTGAACAATACTTTTGGTCTTTCGTTGTGGCCATCATGCTCTTTTTCATTGGGTCTATTGTATCGCTGTACGAGGGCATCCATAAAATCATGAATCCGCAACCAATTGAAAAGACATGGCTTATCTACATCATCCTGGGCATTTCTTTTTTATTGGATGGGTTCGCTCTTTTGGTGGCCTGGAGAGAGTTCAACAGAACCAGGATAAAGAATGAAGGCGTGTTCATGGCGATTCGGCGTAGCAAGGATACAAACGTGGTGGTATGCCTCTTGGAAGACAGCGCCGCCTTAGTGGGCCTGACCCTCGCGTTTTTTGGGGTGGTGATTAGTGAGCTGACGGGTATTGCGGCTTTTGATGCAGTAGGCTCCATGGCCATAGGAGTTTTGTTGGCTTCGGTTGCATTTATCCTGGCAAGGGAGGTAAAGGACCTACTCATCGGAGAAGCGGCCAGCCCGGCAAACAGGAAGGCAATTTACAAAACCATCCGAAAGTTCCATGAAGTACAAGCTATCGGACAGGTTCTTACGATGCACCTGGCCCCAAAAAAAATCCTGGTGACAATGGACCTTGAATTTCAAGACGATCTATCCACAGATGAAATCGAAAATGTCATAGACAGATTGGAAGACGCCATCAAGAAAGCGGTGCCGGCGGTGGACAGAATTTTCATCGAAGCCGAAAAAGTGCTGGGGCCAAACCGTATGGCCATCAGGCCTGTAAAATCGGAATCATCGAGACCACTACCTAACCCATGAGGATAACCATCACGTAGACATCATAAAGTGCATGACTCCATACGGCCGTGGCAAATCCCCTCAATAAAAAGATGCCTGACAAAAAACACCCCAGCACAGCCCTGTAGACAAAAGACCCCATGTCGAATGGATCCGAGCCTGCACCTATGTAATGTACTGAAGAAAATATCAACGAAGTGATGGTTACCCCCAAAAATACTGCCAACCATTTTTTCATTTTGTAGTTTTTCGCAAGTTTCAAAAAACCCCCGAGAGCCACCAGCCTGAAGATCAGTTCTTCGTAAAAGCCTGCACCGGCCGATGCAACGATCCTGTCAATAGGGCCCATCTTGTCAAGAGATGGGCCCAATACATGGAGCTTGGACAGGAGCAAACCAGCCACAGGCCCCATGAGAAGGGCATAAAGCCCGGACTCCATAAGCAAAAAAGTCAGTTGCTTTGGATTAAAAGAATGTTTTCTTGAAAACGAGCGCCAGACTAGCGCATAAATAATGATAAGGCCCAAAAAAACAGCCAAGTACACAGGCCAGCTAAGACCAGCCAACCTACCCATGGACCTGGTTACGATGTCCACACCATTGGCCGCCTTTGGACTGACAAGCAACCCAAGGTGATAAAACAAAAAAACGGGCGCAGCCATAAAAAGATGAACCGCCGTGTTCCGGGAAAAAGGTGCTTTCTTTCCGGGGCTGGAGCCAGGGGATTCCAAATCTAAAATTGTTTTCTTATCAGATGCCATTGATGCCAAAGATACCCCAACGTGGGCTTTCGCCGCAAGAGATAGGTGCTATGGTCGAGACGACAGCAGTCTTGCTTGACAAAAGCACCATAAAAAACCTACACTTCTTGGAGTTCTCTGGTTTTGAATCAACTTGATGCGGCAACTGCCGCGGGTCCTGGTAGGAGGGGATGAAAACATACGAAGTGAAAATCCTGGGCCAGCGGTATAAAATCCGCAGCGATGAAGACGAGGAGTACATCAGTCGTTTGGCCAAGTTTGTAAACGAGCAACTTCAAGAGGTTCAGAAGAGTTCTCGTACGGTTGCAACACACAACGTGGCCATTTTAGCTGCTTTGAATATTGCAGATAAGCTGATCAAGACGCAGGAAAAGGATCAGCGCCTCAAAGAGGAGGTTCTAAAGAAAATCCGGCGTATTCTCAAGCTCATCCGGAGAGAAAAGCAGGTCTCCGGCAGAGATTGAGAAAGTCGGTAAAAATTTATTTTGTTCCCCTGCCAGGTGCGTGACATGCGGAAAGAGAATTGGTTGAACCAATGCATCCATTCCGGGAGCGTCCGCTGACGGCTGTGTGACCTGGGGTCTGGGAAAACCGGACATCCGAGGACCTAATGTCGTTTTTGATGCGCCCACCTGTTCGAAGGCGGTTCATGCCTTCCATCCGCTCGACGGCCTTGGCGGGGGTACATTTTGGGGACCACTCCGGTTCGAGTGACCGGAGATTGACATAGATTACGGGGAAGTGGCAAGTACCCGGGAAGTGATGATCGACCCCTTGAGAGGGTTTTCGGTTCCTTTGTTGGGCTTTGAACCGCAGAACAAAAATATGGGATCTCAGGCCGATCCCCATGATTCCAGGAGGATAACAGAAACCAAAGCAGACACGGCCCTCGATTGCGGATTGCCCGTTGGAACTAAGTCATTCCGGATACCAATCCGGTGGACACCGGATTACCACCGTCAATTCAGTTGACCCCTGTTTTCACACCCAAGTCCCACAGGCAGGAGTATTTTTGCAACTCCGCCTTAACATACAACGGCCGTAGTGTTTTGTACTACGGAGGAGGTCACCCAAAGCCATGGAAAACCTGATTCCAATCCTTCTGGGCCTCGTCGGTCTGGGTGTTGGGTTTGGCATTTCTGAATTCCTTCAGTCCAAACGGGCTGCTTCCAGGCTCAACAACGCCAAAAGGGAAGCAAAACAGATCACCGAGGAGGCAAACCGGCAGGCTGATTTGACGAGACGTTCCGCCGATGTGGACGCAAAGGAAATCATCGACAAACACAGAAAGGAACTAGACGAAGAGATCAATAAGGCCAGGGAAAACATCGCAGCACAGGAAAAACGCCTTGCCAACCGAGAAGAGACCCTGCAGAAACGCGCTGATCTCATAGATCGGCAGGAAGCGGAACATCAAAGACGCGACAAAGACATGCAGCGCAGGCAACGGGAACTGAAAGAAACCGAGCAAAAGATAGAAGAGCTTGCCGATGAAGCGAGGAGAAAACTGGAGCGAATTGCGGCCATGAGCAGTTCTGAAGCACGAAGGCAGTTGATGAACAACATGATCGACGAAGCTCGCCACGAGGCCGCCAAACACATCAAGCAAATAGAAGAAGACGCAAAGATAGAAGCAGACAAAAAGGCGAAGAAAATCATTGCGACGGCCATTCAGAGATACTCCAGTGAGTTCGTCTCTGAAGCCACCGTGTCCGTGGTGCATCTACCCAATGACGACATGAAGGGAAGGATTATCGGTCGTGAGGGTCGAAACATCAGGGCGCTCGAGGCGGCAACCGGCATGGATCTAATCATCGACGACACCCCGGAAGCCGTCATCGTGTCCGGGTTCGATCCGGTTCGAAGAGAAATCGCAAGGTTGAGTCTTGAAAAACTCATTGCGGATGGAAGGATCCACCCTGCCAGGATCGAGGAGGTGGTGGCAAAAACCAGCGAAGAACTCGATTCCGTAATCAAAGAAGCAGGAGAGCAGGCTACGTTCGAACTCGGGATACACGGTATTCACCACGAGTTGGTGAGATTACTCGGTAGGCTGAAATACCGTACGTCTTACAGCCAGAATCAGCTTCAACACGCCATCGAAGTAGGCTTTTTGGCTGGCATCATGGCTTCCGAACTGGGATTGAATACTAAAATCGCCAAACGTGCCGGGCTGCTTCACGACCTTGGCAAGGCAGTGGATCACGAAGTTGAAGGCTCTCACGCTGTTATCGGTGCAGACCTTTTGAAAAAATATGGAGAGTCTCCACAGATCGTTCACGCTGTCCGCGCACACCACGAAGACGTCAAGCCGGAATCGGTGCTGGCGGTGCTGATTCAGGCAGCCGACGCCCTCAGTGGTGCCCGCCCCGGCGCAAGACGCGAGATGCTGGAGACATACGTCAAGCGAATCGAAGAGTTGGAGCGTATCTCAAAATCTTTCAACGGAGTGGACAAGGCTTTCGCAATCCAGGCGGGACGCGAAGTTCGCGTAATCGTAGAAAACGCCAGGATCGACGACAACGAGGCGGTCCTTTTATCCAAGGATATCGCCAAGAAAATAGAAGCTGAACTGACATACCCGGGCCAAATCCGCGTTACGGTAATCCGGGAGACACGTGCGGTGGAGTATGCCAGATAGCGACTCCATAACGATTCTCGCTCTGGGCGATGTAATAGGCAAGCCTGGTCGCAAAGCTCTGGCAACTACCCTGCCATCCCTGGTAGAAGAGACCAAGGCCGAGTTCGTGGTTGTCAACGGAGAAAACGCATCCGGTGGACTCGGCTTACGACCCAAAGAGGCTGACGAACTGCTTGCCGCTGGTGCCACGGTACTCACCACAGGCAACCATATCTGGCGCCACAAGGAGATCCGCTCTTACCTCAACGATTCCGATCGGGTGGTCAGACCGGCCAACTACCCATGGCAAGCTCCCGGGCACGGATGGTGTATCGCGAGTTCATCCTCCGGTGTCGAAGTGGGAGTTCTGAACCTCCAGGGTTTGCTGTTCATGGATGCCCTTGACTGTCCCTTTACGGTCGCACAGAGGGTGGTTGAGGAAATTCGACGAAAGACAAAGGTCATCCTGGTGGATTTTCATGCTGAAGCCACCAGCGAAAAACGCGCCCTCGGACACCATTTGGACGGCAAGGTATCAGCGGTGTTTGGAACCCACACCCATATACCTACGGCGGACGCCGAGGTGCTGCCAGGCGGAACCGGATATCTTACGGATCTGGGCATGTGCGGGCCAACGGATTCAGTGATCGGAATCAGGAAGGAGCCTGCCATCGAGAGGTTCATCACCAAGCTGCCTACTCCTTTCCAGGTGGCCTCAGGCAGAATCCGCTTACAGGGAGTCATCATCCGAGTGGATACTTCCACAGGTGGTTGTTTGGAAATAGAACAACGAACCTGGAAGGTCGAGGACTAAATCACTTAGGTGGCCAAGACCAGACACCAGGGATCTTCACACCGCATTTTTTGCACTTGCCATCTTTGAGCCCAACGATTTCCGTGCTGTAACCCAAACGTTTTATCAACAAGGCACCGCACGCATGACAGTGGGTGTTTTCTCCCTCGTTACCCGGCAGGTTTCCCACGTAAGGATAATGCACGCCTGCTTTCTTGGCGATGATCCATGCACGCTCCAAAGTGGAAGGTGGGGTAGAAGGTAAATTACGCATCATGTAAGTGGGATAGAACCTGGTGAAATGCAAGGGTACGTCCGGGCCGAGATTCTTCAATACCCAATCGCATAATCTCTTGGTCTGTTCAGGATCATCATTCAGAGTGGGAATTGTCAAATGTACAATCTCCAGCCATACGCCTTTGCTCTTTATTGTTTTCATGGCATCCAGCACAGGCTGCAATCTCCCCTCGCAGACCTTCTTGTAAAATCCATCATCGAAGGCCTTGAAATCCACCTTGAAAGCTCCCAGGTGTTCCAGGAGTTGTTCCAAAGGAGCCTGCTCTATGAAGCCGTTCGATATCATGACCATGGGAACACCGGCGGCTTTCGAGGCAAACGCCACATCCAAGTTATACTCGTGTGCCACCACTGGCTCCGCATAGGTCATGGCGATGGACGAAGAATTTTGTTTTTCAGCCATGGACACCAGATCCTTGGCACCCACGAACCCGAACCTGGCAGGCAAATCATCGAGTTTTGATTGTGACAATTGCCAGTTCTGGCAAAACTTGCATGCTATGTTGCATCCACCGTTCGATACGGACAGGGCCCTGGTGCCAGGTAAAAAATGGAACAGGGGTTTTTTTTCTATGGGGTCCTGATGGATTGTGACAGGCCGACCGTAAATCTTGGTGTAAAGTTTTCCACCGATATTCTGTCTTACTCTACAGGCACCATCGTGCCCGGGACCAATACGGCACGAGTTGGGACACAGCCTGCAAACCACCCTACCTGACGGATCTGCATCGTACCACTTGGCCTCTCTGTAATACCTTCTGTCCACAGACGCTCGAGCATGGCCCGGTTCCAGCAAGTTACCAGCCAGAGCGCCCGCTGCCAACACACCTGGCAACTTTAGAAAATCACGCCGGTTCATGGCTAGCTTTACCTCCTGTGATTCCATCAAAACGCAACATCAGCGTCATATTACTACCGAGCCTGTTTTTTGTCTGCCCCGGTAGAAAAAAACCGTGCATAGGAAAATCGCAGCCCAACCCATGCTGCCCTGCCTTGCTCCGGATAGCCATAGTGGGTCTGGTAGTTGGAATCCAGCAGGTTGGTGAACATAAGCCACGCGCTTGCTCTTTCCGTCAAAGAAAATTCAACCCTGGCATCCCAAACCATGAACACACCCAATTGTCCCCAACTCATATTATCCTGGTTGAAAAAATCGCTGGGTCCCTGTAATCGAATCCCTGTCCACAAGCGCATCCAAGAACGAACCTGGGCATCTATCTGCATCACCAACTTATGAGAAGGCCTGTATTCCAGACGATCATCCGGGGCAGGCACATCGAGTCGTCTCGAGTAAAGCCAGACGTATGAAGCTTTTACCGCCAGTCTCTCCCATGGACGAAAGGTGAGTCCCAGTTCCAATCCCGCCAGGCGAGACAGTCCCAGGTTCACAAGTTGCTCCGCCGTGCCAGATCCCGTCGTAACAGGCATATTCTGGATCAAGTCCTCCACCTCAGAGTCGAAAACCCCAAGGCTGGCTTTTACGCCTGGCCACGGCTCAAGCAAAAAGTCCAGGCCGAAATGCCACGCCGACTCAGGACCAAGATCCGGATTTGCCAACCTGAATACACCATCTGAAGAAAACCGTTCCTTGAGGGTCGGAAACCTTGCCCTCCTTGCCACCGAGGCCTTGATCTCCAACCAAGACAATGGCCATGCCGTCGCGAACACCATGGGCAACAGTGTCCAATCCACAGTATCGTCTTGCCCTGCCAGTCCGGGCAGCAACTCCAAATCACCTTGCAGACCAGCGCCCAACGACCATCGTCTACCCAGCAATAACTGGAAATACTGTGCAGCGCTCATCCAGGTTCTGCTCAAGGGATCGTCCCTAATCCTGTCCTGGATATGCTCATGGGTGTCGTACTCCACACCCACCCACGACCTGGACAAAACGCTTACCATGTCATTGTCCAAAACCAATCCATTGGCCCTCAATCGCAACCCCATGACCCAATCGGAGTAATCGGAAGTAAAAGATCTCTGAAGCTGTTGCGTGTCGTAGCCTGCATCGTCGTATGACAACAGTCGATTGTCGTAAACACCCAAGTACGCTACCTCGTCCGAGCGCCACCCGTCTTCGTATTTTCCACTATGTCCCAGGCTCACGGAAAGACTTCGCCAGGGATCGTATTTCCAGTACCTCACTCTACCAGGATCAGCGAAAGCATCCGGCTCGACCCCTTTGGACCCATCCAGAAACACCAGACCTGCCCTGAGTTCGTGGTGTGAGGCTATATGCCAACGCATCTTCGCAAGGGTGTGCATCATGTTCATTGAACTATTCTCCCTTGCCCCACCGTCCTCATTACGGGAGGCTGAAAACCCGGAAGACAGCCCAAACGAACTCCTCTGTTTCACTCCAGCCAGCACCAAGACATCCACTGGTCCATAGCGACTAGAATGATAGACATTTGCCAGAACCGAATTGAACTGACCCGCCTGGACGGACACACCAATCATGGGCAGTGACTGGAAACTCCTTGTCCGGATATTTATTGCACCACCCATGCCGTTGGGACCGAACAACGCCGACCCTGCCCCTTTGAGCAAGGTGACACTCTGTATGAGTTCGGCAGGTATAATGCTCAGGTCCACCGTTCCATCATAAGGAAGCTCCAAGGGTAGAGTGTCCCATAATACTTTGACCTGACGCTGTGAAAACCCACGTATGAAAATACTTCGTTGTCCTTTTCTACCTGAAGTCACATCCACTCCGGCAAACTTCTCCATGACTTCGTCTACACTGGTGCTGCCGGTGGATTCAATCTCGTCCCTGTCTGCCCGCTCCACAGAAGCGCCGGCTTGTATGGGGCTGGCCACGATCTCGATGGTCTCCTCGTCGATATCTTTATCCGAGTCACCATGTGTAAGATTCTTGTTTTTCTTCTTGGTTGAGGATTCTTCATTCGGCGATTTGCTGGTCGCAGACCAACCGTTGGGGCTTAGTACGGCCATACAAAGTACGAACCAAACAAGAAAATAGGCAACTCTATGAAACATCAAGGATCCAAGATGTGAACCTTTGCTACGTTAGACACATTCCATGCGCTGGGCATGGAGAGCTCGGGGCTCCATGTCAGCGAGCCTGTGACCGGATGCATCCATCCCTTGGAGAGCTGTTCCCAGGTCAACGGGTCCAGGCCCTTATCAGCAGAGGGACGAAAACCATCTGTTCCCTCAAAATCGAAAACGTTCTTATCCGGAGTAGAGACAAGGTCAGCTGCAAGCACCACATCCTGAAGCTTCACCAGTCTCTGCCCTCCCACCGCAACAGTCTCCAGTGAACCTAGCTCCACTGAAACCCCTTGGTCCCCCCTTACCACCTGCACCGAGCCTGGCTCTCCTCCACGATCCAATAAATGGATGGCAGACACAGTTCCAAGGTTCCAAGCGTCATCGCCGTCAGGTAAAACGCGCCAAAAAACTGAACCGTCATCCCTTGCCACAAAACCATCAGCCAATGCTTCCAATTCCACGGCAGTTGCAGATGAATCGCGTACCGGCCTGCTGCCGGAAAAAGACTCGAGGTCGTACAGGTACAAGTCGGCAGATGAGGTAATACCGCTTGCAAAAACGATCCCGGCAAGCGCCACCATCTGTCGGCCATCCACATCCTCCGTAGGTTGAAATCTAAGATCCACACCCACCCTGCTTTGTTCCAAAACCACGTCCACCGAGACATGGCTGTCATCAGTGCCCACCAGTATGAGCTTATCCAGGCTCCTGACTTGCATACAGCCCGAATATCCAAGCTCCTCATCCCAGGTAAGATTGGCCGTGCCTACATCCAGCACACCATGAAAAAGCAGATCTCCAGCCACAGGGATCAATTCACGGCAAGTGGATTTTGATGCAGGTCTGAACCCATCGGCTCCCACGAGGTCCGCGCCCAAAACGGAAAGGTCGATATCAGGCCATGCAGCCAGGACCAGCTCTTCCAGGGTAATACTCGTTGAAGATGTGACATCCTCCAGCCTGACGTCCTGTTGTTCTGACCCCAACTGGACTGTCACCAGTTTTCCCCCTTTGATGCTTCCGGTATCAACATCCTGCGAGCAACCAAACAAATGCATGAGCATGGCGCATAGTACCGTGAGCACCAGCCCGGTTTTCTGCATGATCATGAGTTACTCCTTTGTTTCAACTTTACTTCGATCGACCAGTTCCACCAGTGACGATGCCAGGTCTTCTACATCCACAGGCTCACCAACATCTATGATGCTTTCGATCCTGCCAAGCCTGGGGATAAAGGACTCCAGCCTGTCTTTTCTCACCACAAGCACCCATAGCCTTGCGCTTCCATTGTCAAACCCATGACGAAAGGCACTCCAATGACCTTTTCCATCCGCCTCCAGCAAGCCCACCTCGTCAAGCATCACCACACTCATGTGCAAAGCCGCCCACTGCAGCCGGGAGGCGGCTATGGTCCAACCTTGTTCGAAAAATCTATATCCTGTTTTTCCCTCGGGTCTATGAGGGTCAAAAGAGGCAAACCGCCACCTTCGCCCTGTTGCCACATCTTCAAGAAGATACGATTCTCCATCTTCATGTCGAGGTTGTATGACCCCGCCCACAGAAACGCCCAGGCTCTTTATCTTGTGCGCAAGAACTTTCGCAGTATGAGTTTTTCCTGCTCCAATGGGACCAGTGATTATGACCAATGATGGTCCACGGCCTTCTTTTGCCATGTTGTCAGCCATCATGGCACAGTCAGCCAAGAGATTTACTGCAGAGAGATACGCTGACTTCCACCTTCCACGTCTCTGGACATTTGCCTTTGCATGGCGTGCCCCCTGAATCCTGTCGGACAACCCAGGCAACAAATCCAGGGCGACACCGGCAGATATGGCCAGGTTCTGAGCACCAAATCGTGAAGCCAACCGATCCAGCCCGGAATTAGCCAGTGCCTTGGATGCCCAACCGGCAAGGGCAAAGATGAAAGCGCCACGGATCACCATGAGCGCTCCAGCATACAAGCCAAGTGTCGAGATAGGGATACCCAAAAATACCTCGTCGTGAGCACCGATCAACAGACCGCTTCCCAGTGCCACCACCAGGGTGATGGTCCAAAACCTGGGCATCCACATCCTTCGCAACACGCAGGGATTGAAGATCCAGAGTGCAACCATCCATACAGCCAGGGCCAAAGACGAATACATGAGGCTGCCGGAAAACTGCAAGGCTATTCCGGCAAATGCCACCAGGGCCAAAAATCCCCTGGGTGCATGCTCAACCTTCATCCGTCACCTCTGAGCCGAGGGCTGAGCCAACAGCCCTGGTGGACAGGGTAGCAACCGGTCCGGGATTGACTATTCGCTCCACATCCTTGCCAAGGTACCAACCCAGTAACCCTCCTGCTGCTCCGACAGCTATTATCAAATTCCCCAGGAGCCCAACAGCCCACCATCCCGCGTCAGTCCCGGTTCCGCCCAATTGCCCTACCTTACTGACGGCCTCGAACAAGAGATCCAAGATCCTGCCACCGTAATAAACCCAAAGACTGAGCACTTGATGAAGAACCGTTACACTTGCAGCCAGGCAACCCGCCAGGAGCGCGCCAACGCGGGCCCTTGGCGCAAAAAGCAATGCAAATTCAACTGCCATGGCTTCGGAGAGTATTCCCACCATGGGGCCTAGGATTACCCCTCCCGGAGACATGCTCTTGCACAAGGCTGCCACAGCCCCAGTGGCAAGACTCAGTCCTCTCATGGGCACTATCTGTCTTTGAGCCACCAAGATGGCAGCTCCGAAAGCCGCCAACAACACCCCGGAAAAAGGTATTCTCATTGTGTGGATGAAAGCGCCGAGAGTGATCTCCACCCCACCCCACAACGCGCCAAAGGAGGCAGCCTGCGCCCAAAAACGTGCCCTGCTATGGGTTCTAAGAGCGTTCACCTGACCAACTCCATGATCTCATCTGCCAACTTGTCCAAGTCAGACCTCGGCCAAACCGGCACATCGACGTCCGGATTATCATCGCTGATGACAGCCTCTATGGTGTCATCGGATGCGGCCAAGGGTGTGCCACCCGCAGCAACTCTGAACACTTCCACCTTGCGATAAGGACCTGTTTTGAATCCCTCCACCAATACGATATCACAATCTACGTACAATGGCTCCATGGTCTCGAATGCGTTTTGTCCTTCGCCGAGTTGCCAGTATACACCTGCCATGGACTTGGTTATGATCCCGGCAGGGCGGGCGCCTGCGGTTCGGTGCTTGTATGAATCCTTTCCAGGTTTATCCAACTCATGCTCATGCCCGGAATGCTTGATAGTACCCACACGCAATCCCTTAGACACGAGCTTACCCACGAGTTGCTGTATCAAAGTGGTCTTTCCGTGACCATCAGTACCCACTAAACAGATGCTCTTCATGATGGTTGCTCCAGTATCCTGACCGGGTCCCCGGTCCTTACCTCCCCTCCTTCCACCACCCTGGCAAACACCCCCTTGGTGGGCATGATGCAATAACCTACCTGCTCGTAAATGGCGCAGTGGTCATGGCACTTTTTGCCCAACTGTGTAACCTGCAATTTCACCCTGGTGCCAATCTGGATCAACGCACCCACCCCGACACCGTCCAGTTCAATTCCACGCACCACCAGGTTTTCGCCGAACGCGCCATGCTTCAACTCAAGACCCTTGGCTCTCATCTCGTCTATGCGCTCGGAAGCAAGGAGGCTGACCTGCCTGTGCCACTTTCCGGCGTGAGCATCTCCCTCCAGGCCAAAATCTTCCAGGAGTCTCGCACTGCCCACATCCTTTTTGGCCTCGCCCTTTTTATGGCTGATACAGACCGCAACTACCCTTGCGTTCATGACTGCTCCTTTGACCTTTCAAAAGTGCCGCTTTTACCCCCTGACTTTTTCTCCAGGTAGACATGCTCGATGGTCATGGAACGATCCAGGGCCTTGCACATATCGTAGACAGCCAGGGCCGCGATGCTCGCGCCTGTCATGGCCTCCATCTCCACGCCGGTGCGGCCCGTACACCTGACACGGACTCTTATATCCACTGTGTCCGAACCCATGGAAATATCCACTGACACGTGGTCTAAAAGTAAAGGATGGCACATGGGAATCAAATATGGAGTTCGCTTGGCGCCCATGATACCTGCGATACGTGCTGTTGCAAGCACATCTCCCTTGGGGACCCGGCCTCCACGAATACTTTCTATGACATCCGGTCTTGTACGAAGCCTGCTTATCGCCACGGCCTTTCGCACGCTGGGATCCTTGGCCCCCACATCGACCATGCGCGCCTGGCCCCGTTCATCTAAGTGGGAAAAGTCTGAAGCCCCGGACATGTATCAACCTCCTATGGCAGACATCTGGCGACCCGGCCAGATAGAATCTGGTTGCCTCTTTGCATCAAGCACGGCTTTTATGCGTCGTTCGACCTCATGGGCGTCTCCTTGCTTCAAAGGCGTGCCAAGGTCCAACCAATCCGGGTTGCGAAGGCAAGCGAAAATCCTTCCTCCCGAATCCACTCGAAGCCTGTCGCAATTGGAACAAAACGGTTCGGTTACAGACGAAATAAAACCCACCACCACAGAGCCGGTGCCCATGGGTAATCGGTACCTCTTTGCAATCCCGCCACTTTCCATGGACATGGCTGTTCCGAACTCCTGCTCCAGGTAACCCAGGGCATCGCTGGAGGTCAAAAACTCCAACCTATGCATACCAGCAGCCACACTTATGGGCATCAACTCGATGAAGCGAAGCTCCACTCCCAGTTTGGCAGCAAAGACAGCAAGTTCAACCAAACCCTGCTTACCGGAAGAACGCAGCAACACTGCGTTTAGCTTGAGCCCATCAAACCCGGCTTCCAGGGCTGCGTTGATACCGCGTATGACTTTGCTGATATCGCCACCCCTGGTCAAGGAGGAGTAAGTCTTGGCATCTATCGTATCCAGGCTCACGTTCAACCGATCCAACCCGGCATCTTTGAGCTGGGTTGCCAAATGGGCCAGAAAAACACCATTTGTGGTCATGCATAGTTCCACCTCCGGCAAAAGTTTCCTGACCTTTCTGACCACGTCCACCACGTCCTCGCGCACCAGGGGTTCGCCTCCCGTAAGCCTGAGTTTTCTGATGGGAATGGTCTTTTGCACCAACGAAATCAACTCGACCAAGTCAGATGTGGCCAGAACTTGCCGCGCCGGATTGAGTCTGACATCCTCGGCGGGACGACAGTATGTACAACGCAAGTTGCATTGGTCCTGGATGGAGACTCGAAGGTAGATGGACGGCACGTTTTGGCTCCCTTCACTTTCTTCATTTCATAGCTTGAAAAGGGAGCCTGCTGCTTTCGAAGGATCCAAGTCCATAAGGATCCACTGACCCCTTTCCAAGCGCGGGAGGCGCGGCGGTTTCCCTTCCGCACCCTGGACGGTCGCACGACCATGGCCCGCAATATGCAAAGCTTTAGGTCTAACGACTCGGAGTCACAGATTGGATATATACAAACCTTTAGTTTTGGAGTCAACCAAGAACTTGGATAAACCCGGTAGGAAATACCCTGGGCGATCAGTGTTTGAAAGATCTCTGGCCGGTAAAAACCATAGTGGCGCCAGATTCGTTACACGCTTCTATGGCTTGGTAGTCGTTGAGAGAACCCCCGGCCTGCAGCACTGCCTTGACTCCCTCCCGAAGCCCCACGTCAACCCCATCCCTGAACGGGAAAAAAGCATCCGAGATCATGGTGCTGCCCGGCAAGTTGCCCTTGAGCTCCCGGACCGAATTATCGATACCGGCTTTTTTGTCAGCGTCTTTCAGATCGTTGTAAGCCATTTTGTGTCGTTCGAAACAGATACGATCCGCAAGCTTTCGGTATGCCTTATCGCGGGCAATTTCAGCAACTCCGACCCGGTCCTGCTCTCCCGTACCTATGCCCACAGTGACACCGTCTTTGACAAAGATGACGCTGTTGGAACTCACCCCTGCTTCCACCGCCCATCCGAAACGCATGTCAGCCCACTCTGCCTCCGACGGCTCCCTGTCAACCTGGTAGTTCCTGCCCTTGTACTCTGTCCGAGCCACCTGCCACTTCTCCTTGTCCAACACCGGGACAAAGGAAAGCTGCGCTATCAGGCCCCCGTCCATGAGGCTTTTAAAATCCACGAACCTGCTCGCGGCATACTCCTGCAGCCGCTCCATGTTCTTGATCTCCATAACCCGGAGGTTCTTTCGCCTGGCCAGAATATCCACGACACCATCTTCAAAGCCTGGCGCCACCACCACCTCGGCATAGCGTTTGGAAATCTCCTCGGCAGTATCTCGATCCACCGGCACGTTGCAGGCTATACACCCGCCAAAAGCAGCCACACGGTCGGCCATATCGGCTTTTACGTATGCCTCCACCAGATTTTTGCCCAGCGCAACTCCACATGGATTGTTATGCTTCATGATGGCCACTGCCGGACCGTCTGTGAGATACCGCAGGATGTTCAGAGCATTATCGGCGTCGGTGAGATTTATCTTGCCCGGGTGTTTGCCGAACTGGTGCAAAGTGGCATCTGTTACGAGTCCTTGGTCAGGTCCGATGGTTCTTACCTCACCAATGAGCAGATTGCCGTTGACCAACTTGTAAAGAGCAGCTTCCTGGCCAGGGTTCTCACCATAACGGAGCCCTTTTTCCACGTCATCCACCACCCAGGTCACCTTTTGGTAAACCAGCGTCTGTCGATCGGAACCATCCACGAAAGACACCTCCAACCGAGGAGGAAAATGATCGTCCATAACCGTTCTATAGGCCTTCTTGAGATCTTCTGACATGGCTACAAGCCTCCCGTTTTGCTTCCTTGGGTTTCGTCAATCTTGCTTCTCGTAACAGCTTTCCATATCCGAGTTGGACCGGTCGGCCAGCCATCCCGCGATGGTGGAATCATACTTGGCCGTGTGAGCAAAAGCTTTCTTGGCAAGCTCGAACCTGGTCTTCAGATCCATACGACCACCGGCCGCCCGCATCCTCGATATCAACATGCCGTAATCGCCTGGGTCCGTAACACACGCCACTCGTAGATAGTTCTTGGCTGAAGCCCGGACCATTGTTGGGCCTCCGATATCGATATTCGCCCTGGCCATCTCCACGGTCACATCCGGTTTGGCAACTGTCTGGGCAAAAGGATAAAGGTTGCACACTACCATATCCAGGGCCACGGCACCGGTTCTTTTCAAGTCAGCTTGATGATCCTCGTTATAGGTCTCGGTCAAAATTCCCAGGTAAATCTTGAAATCCAGGGTCTTGACCAGTCCACCTTGTGTCTCAGGTTGGCCAGTGTATTCGGAGACCTTCTCGAGATGTTTCTGTGAACCTTGCTCACCAAGAATTTCAACGATTTTTTTGTAGGTGCCGCCGGTGGAAAATATTCGGACAGACTCGTTGATGGTCACAAGACCATTGACCAACACCTCCAGATCCTTTTTATCAGAAACACTGATGAGAACGTTTTGAGGCCTGATCCAGTCATCCACCTTGCTGACGATATTTCCTGCCATGAGTGTCCTCCGTTTGACACATGACCCGACAAAGTGCCGGTCAGTTTTCGATCTGCACTCGTGAACCCCAAACCCGGACTCGGCCATTCGCCACCATGGCGATAACCTCCGGATATAAGCGATGTTCTATTTCCAGTCCCCTGATCTTCAAATCCTCCAGCGTGTCCTGTGGGTACACCGGTACAGGAGCCTGCTTTATGATGGGCCCGGTATCCATACCCGCATCTACGAAGTGTACTGTGATTTTCGTCTCATCCAGCCTCACTGGGTATTCATCGAGCATGCCCATGGCGAACTCGTAGCCGTGGGCCCCCTGGTATTGGTTGGTGTCTGCGGGGTGAATGTTCAACAGTCCCGGCTGTCCGTTGTTTGTCAGCCGAAAATAATCGATGAGCACAGGCGTGACGATCCTCATGTATCCGGCCAAAACACCCACATCCGGCTCGTACGGCGAAATAAGCCGAATTATCTCACGCTCGTGTTCTTGCCTGGATTTGAATCCTTTATGATCAGCAACCAACGCGGGAAGATTGGCACGTCTTGCCCGTTCGAGCCCATATGCCGAGGGGTCGTTACTGACCACCACCACTACCTGGGCTGGAAAGGAATCCTGGGCGCACGCATCCACGATAGCTTGCAGATTGCTGCCACCTCCAGAGACGAACACTGCGAGGCGGAGTTTGTCTGCCATGTGGACCTCCGCTCGGCCCGTCACCCGGGCCATGGCGGGCAGAACATCGCACAAGGAAAATGACTAAGCAAGCATAAAAAATCAATGTGGATTGACGGCCTCGCTCAACTAGTGACAGACGAGCAGAAGCTAGCTACCTGCTTGAAAAATTTCTTCTACACTTCCATCCCTGTGTTGCCAGATGGCCGGATGAGCGCAGCCACAAGAACCACTGATGAAGATATCTGAATCATACTGTTCCCCTATATTTCTTATACTTCTCATGGTCGCCAAATCTACCCAAGGAGCCCACTGGAAATATGACCTAAAATGTCCTGAAACCATTGACACGATCCATTGGCTTCCCCTATGATACGCGCAATCTGGCCGATTTGTTATCTATAGCACTCTTTACCAAAGGTGGGAGTGTTGTTCAGTACTCGAACTTCAGGAGGAAAAAGCAATGCCATTAGATCCAACCAAACACCAAGACTGGGAAATCGCAGAAGACTCAGAAAAATCCATGAAGCGCATCGAGCAGATCGCAGAAGAGATGGGCCTGACCAAAGACGAGTTACTTCCTTACGGTCACTACATCGCCAAGATCGACTATCCCAAGGTTTTAGAAAGGCTCAAGGACAAAAAGGACGGTAAGTTCATAGAGGTAACCGCCATAACCCCTACGCCTCTGGGCGAAGGCAAGTCCACCACTACCATGGGCCTGTTGCAGGGTCTGGGCAAAAGGGGCGTCAAGGTATCGGCGGCTATCAGGCAGCCTTCAGGTGGCCCTACGATGAACATCAAAGGCTCTGCAGCCGGCGGTGGACTGAGCCAATGCATACCCTTGACCGAATTCTCCCTGGGACTTACGGGTGACATCAACGCAATCATGAACGCACACAACCTGGCCATGGTCGCCCTGACCGCCCGCATGCAGCACGAGTTCAATTACTCCGACAAGTTCCTAGAGAAGCGTGGTCTCAAGAGGCTCAACATCGACCCACGCAACGTGGAGATGGGCTGGATCATAGACTATTGCGCCCAGGCCCTTCGCAACATAACCATAGGCCGTGGTTCGAAGAAAGACGGTTTCATGTTCGATTCCAAGTTCGCCATCGCGGTCTCATCCGAAGTCATGGCAATACTTGCAATCTTCTCCGACATGAAAGACTTCAGAAAGAGGATCGGCGATATCGTAGTGGCCTATGACAAAAAGGGCAAACCGATCACCACAGAGGACCTGGAAGTGGCAGGAGCCATGACC
>CAYSLH010000037.1:0-23647 GCA_964431605.1 uncultured Myxococcales bacterium | reverse complement strand
TCCATATCCACGCCATCGGCTGATCCAGGTTCCAGCATTTCATTCACAGAAACTTCCAGTGGCTCGATATCATAGTCACCCCTGAAAAAGGCAACAGCTTGTTCCAGGCGTCTTACGGGTAAAACCTCTATCTTTCCCACCACCGCAGCCTCCGGAGCGCATTCTGCCGGGCAGAGCATTCGTTCCATGCCCTGCTGTTCCGCCATCAAGGCGATGCTCATGGCACCAGGTATTTTTCTAACCTCTCCGTTCAGGCCCAACTCTCCCACCACCATGCTCCTGGCAAGTTTGTCCAGGTCTATCGCCTGTTCCAAACTAACCAACCCAAGGGCGATGGGTAGATCGAACGCAGTGCCCATCTTTCTGACGTCAGCGGGCGCAAGATTTACCGTTATCCTACGTTGAGGAAATTTCATTCCTGAATTTTTTATGGCCGACTCCACCCTTACCCTTGCTTCTTTTACAGCGCCTTCAGCCAGACCAACCGTGGAAAAACACGGCAGTCCCGTGGCCATGTCCACTTCCACATCCACCCTGTAAGCATCTACACCAATCACAGCACCCGAAATAACCCTCGCGAGCATTTTGGCCTCCCTTTGTTGAAAAATCATCAAGCAAGAATCGCACCAGATAAATTTCCGGTTATTTTTCAGCTCGCTGAAAACTCAAGGGGTGTCAGTTTTCATACACAGTTGTACAGTTTTCGGACACTGTGCATAATCCCTGCACAGACACCAAGAAGGATCACGGGGACTCGAACAAAAACATAGGAACTTTTTTTCAACTTGTCCGTATAATAACAACAAACCTTTTCAGGAGGTCTATGATGCCAAGGATTTTCGACCTGGGGATGATCCTGTGTCTTTCTCTAACACTGTTTGTATCCGGTTGCCCACAAGAAAAGTTTTCTTCCATAGAATCAGGTTCATCCAGTGGACCCCAAGCAGTTTCAAATACCGGTGTAAAGGCTCCTGCTCCCAAGATGGCTAAGGACGAGCCTGTAAAACCCCTCGAACTTATCGCCTGGACAGGGAAGTTTTCCGACGAATGGGAAAAATACGACAAGCTCATCAGTGAGCAAAAGTACGAGGCAGCATCAAAGCTCGTGGACGAGTTGCTCAAAAAGTCCAGCGAAGAACACGACACCGAGCAGTGGGTACGCTGCCTGATTCGCAAGGTAATGCTCAGGATATCCTTACATGGTTACGAGACTGCCGTAGGTTACTTTGCCGACCAGCCATGGCCCCATGACCTGCTTAGCACCACGGTGCTCAATCTCTATTATGCAAACACCCTTGTCACCTATGCACAGAGTTACTCGTGGGAAATCCGCAAGCGCGAAAAAGTCGACACCAAGGGAAAGGTGGATCTCAAGGCATGGACCATGGAGCAGATATTCCAACATGCCCTTGGAGCATACGCAAAGCTCTGGCCTCACCGTGCTCAATTGGGCACAGAACCCATCGATCACCTCTCTGACTACGTACAGAAAAACAACTATCCCAGGGACATTCGTTCCACGTTGCGTGATTTTCTCACCTACCAATTGGTTCAATTGTTACAGGACACATCCTACTGGAGGCCCGAGCACACCAACGGAATCTACCAGCTTGACCTGGTAAAACTCCTTGGGCACCGGGAGCTATCTATTGCAGAACTCAAAGACCCATCGGTCCATCCCCTGATAAAAATCTGCTCGGTACTCGACGACCTCGAAAGATGGCATGAGAGCAACAAAAAAGCCGAAGCAGCACTGGAAGCTCGATTGACCAGGTTACGAATACTTCATGCGAATTTCACCAAGACCGAAGACCGGCAGCGTATAGAACGCGATCTCCTCTCGCACCTTGAGCCCGTGCGCAATCTAGCCTGGTGGGCCGAGGGACAGGCTTTGTTGGCCCAGTTTACAAGACAGCAAGACACACCTGACAATCTCGTTCGCGCAAGGTCCATCGCTGTTGAATGTGAAAAAGCATTTCCCGAATCCATTGGTGGCAAAAGGTGTTTGAACATAAAGGAGGCAATAGGGGCGCACGACTACAATCTCCAGGCCATGTCCACTGACTCACCGGGTAAAGAGTCCATCCTGGTCGATTATAAAAACCTCGATAGGATCTACTTCCGCGCCTATTCCATCGATCTGAAAAAACGTATCGAGTCGAGTCGTGATTACAACCTGTTTCCAGAATACAGGGCATTGAACCGAATCCTTAAAAAATCACAACCAAGTTACGAATGGAGCTTGGAACTACCCTCCACTATCGATTTCAAAATGCACAAGCAATACGTGGTACCTCCCATGAAAAGAGAAGGCTTTTATGTGGTAATGGCATCCGCCTTCGAGGACTTCAGGGAGTCCGACAACAAGATAACAGGGATCAGCATGATCATTGGAGACCTCGTCATGGTCAGCCAGAACGAAGGAGACCAGGTCAAAGTGACCGTGATTTCAGGATCATCTGGAAAACCAATATCCGGAGCAAAAGTTCATCTTTACAGTTACAACTGGAAAAGCGGACATAAATCCGTAGCCATGAAAACAACAGGCAAAGATGGAGAGGTCACCTTCCATCGACCCGGTACCGGTGATTACTTTCTATTTACCCAAAATGGCCGACAGGTGGCCATGAATCCCAACTACATATACATGGGGCCAACAGCAAAACCACGTGAGTATTCTGCCACCTTGATATACACGGATCGCAGCATCTACCGTCCCATGCAAAAGATAAAATTCAAGACAGTGCTCTACAGGGGACGCGATGACAAGGGAGACTACCGGACTGTGCCTAAGACCAATGTCACGATAATTCTCGTGGATGCAAATTACCAAAAAGTCGCCAGTAAGACCCTCGTCACCAACTCCTTTGGGACAGCGTCCGGAGAATTTACCATCCCCACAGGTCGCCTTCTGGGAAACTGGCAACTTCAGGCGTCACCTTTAGGCACGGCTTTTCTCAAAGTCGAGGAATACAAACGTCCCACCTTCGAGGTAAAATTGCTCGAGAGTAAAGATCCCCTTCGCTTGAACAAGCTTGCCAAGATAAAGGGACGATCCAGGTATTACTTTGGATTGCCATTGACAGATGCCAAGGTAGCCTGGCGTGTGGTTCGAACCCCTGTTTACCCATGGTGGTGGAGTTATTACTACAACGGGGGATACCGAACGAGAGCCAACCAGGTCATCGCCACAGGAGTCACAAGTACCTCCGAAGATGGAACCTTTGAGATAGACTTCACCCCTAAGGCTGACGAACACCTGGCAAAAAACAGTAAGGACCTTTCCTATCGGTACGAAGTGAGTGTGGACGTGACAGACGAAGGTGGCGAGACACGCTCTGCGTCCCGCGGGTTCAGGCTGGGCTTTGTTGCAGTGGAAGCCACAGTGGTCATGGACACGAACTTTTTCATCGAGGGTAAAAAATCTCGACTCACAATCGTACGCACCAACCTGGATGGCAATGCTGCTCCCGGCAAGGGGCACTGGAGTATCGTGGAGTTGAAAATGCCCCCCAAGACCCTGTCGCCTGTGGACCAACCACTTTTTTCTTTACCTGGCCTGGAGCAAGACAGGAGATTTGTGACCACCGGGGACCGAAAACGCTCGCGATGGAACACGAACTACAGCCCGGAAGCAGTGATCCGTCAATGGGCTGATGGAGCCGTAAAAAGCAGTGGCATGGCGGTATCCGATAAAGAGGGAAAGGCCGTGATACACCTGCCCGCATTGAAAGCCGGTGCATACCGCCTGAAGTACACCACCACAGACGCCTTTGGAGCGAAATACGAAATGAGCAAGGAGTTTTTGGTTGCGGGCAAACATGCTGACATACGTCTTCCCGGACTTTTCAAGGTTGAACGAAACTCGGTCAGGGTTGGACAAAACGCCAGAGTTTTTTTGATGTCAGGGCTCAAAAATCAGACGATCTTTTTTGAAATTCACAAAGATTCAAAACGAATTCGCAGAAAGATCCTCATCTCAAACGACTCGGCCACCCTCATAAAAATTCCCATTACCGAAAAGGATCGTGGAGGTTTTGGACTGACTTTTTGGTTGGTCAATGATCATCAGTTTATAAACTTCAACCAAAGCATTTTCGTGCCGTGGGATAACAAGAAATTGAAGGTTCAGTTCTCCACTTTCCGGGACAAGCTGCGTCCTGGGCAAAAAGAAAAATGGAAGATTACGGTCAAGGGTCCTTCGGCAAAAGACTCCCTGATTGCAAACGCTGAACTCTTAGCATACATGTACGACAGGTCACTGGATTCATTCGCACCTCATTCCTATCCTTCGGTGCTGGATCTCTATCCAAATCATTCGGCTTTTGGATGGACTTCTGCAAGCATTGGCCTTGCGCACATATCCTTTGCCAGGACAGATGGGTGGGGAGCCCTGGCAGGCTATCCCACCCTACAAGATGACTACCTGAAATACATCAATGAATATGGTGTTGGTGGTCCTGGAAGACGAGGTAGGATGCTTTATAAGCACAAAAGTATGAAGACGTTCAGCCTGAGTGATAAAAAGATGCCTGCCGGACAAGCATCACCAATAATGTCCGCTCCTACCGTTTCAGAGTCTCCTGTCATAACTGGAGCCTTATCAAAAGAGGATTCAAGAGGAGAAAGAGGATACGGGCTTGTCGCGGAGAAAAAAAACGCAGGTGGCGAGTTGAAAAGGAGTTCTCCTCAAACCCCTGTTGAGCTGAGGGAGAACTTCTCGGAGACCGCGTTTTTTCAACCGCACCTATTGACCCACAAGGATGGGTCTGCGTCAGTGGAGTTTTCAGTACCTGACTCTGTTACATCCTGGAATGTTTACGTACACGCTATCACCCGTGACCTTAAGTCAGGTACATTGAAAAAGGAAGCAAAGACGGTAAAAGACCTGATGGTCAGGCCTTATCTTCCCAGGTTCCTGAGGGAGGGAGATGAGGCTGAAATAAAAGTGGTGGTCAATAACGCCTCGGATCGTGAGCTGAAAGGTTCTGTCGACTTTGATATCATAGATCCTGATACGAAAAAGAGTCTGCTTTCGGACTTTTCCCTTTCGAAGTCCAAAGCCACCGGGCAAAAGTTTTCAGTAAAGCCTGGAGGCGGCACCAATTTGTCTTTTTCCATCAAGACCCCGGTGCGGGTAAGTTTCGTGGCGTTCAAAGTCATAGCCAAATCCGGTGATTTTTCCGATGGGGAACTTCGACCCATTCCCATTCTTCCAGGACGAATGCATCTTATTCAATCCAGGTTCGTTACCTTAAAAAATAAAGGTCAGAGGGTCATGAGTTTCGAGGACATGAAAAAAGACGATGACCCCAGCCTCATACAAGAACAAATGGTGGTTACCATCGACACACAGTTGTTCTACTCTGTTCTAAGCGCACTTCCGTACCTGGTGGACTATCCATACGAATGCACCGAACAGCTTTTGAACCGGTTTTTATCCACTGGTATTCTCTCTTCTCTTTATGATGATTATCCAGTGATAAAGCGCATGGCTAAAAAGCTCTCAAAACGAAAAACCAAATGGGAAAGGTGGGATCAGAACGATCCCAACAGAAAAATGGCCATGGAGGAGACCCCGTGGGTCCAGGAGGCTCAGGGAGGAGAACATGGAGACAATCCCCTTATAAACGTTCTGAATCCGCGTATTGCCAAAGCATACAGAGACACATCTCTTTCCAAGCTGAGAAAGGCCCAGACTTCCCTGGGAGCCTTCCCATGGTTTCCCGGAGGCAGGCCGTCGCCCTACATGACGTTGTATCTTCTGCACGGTTTTTCCAAGGCCCTGGAGTTTGGCGTGGATGTACCCAAAGATATGATCCGTAGGGCATGGGGTTATATGCACCGTCACTATATCAACGAGTTGGTGCGTGATATGATGGCCGATGATGCTGGTTGGGAATTTGTGACTTTCTTAAACTACGTACTTTCCAACTACCCGGACTTGAGCTGGACTGGTGGCGTATTCAGTGACAAGGAACGGAAACGCATGCTGGACTTTTCGTTCCGACACTGGAGGATGCATTCTCCATATCTCAAGGGTTATCTGGCTTTGACCCTGCACCGCATGGACAGGGACCGGGATGCAAGGCTCGTTTGGGAAAGCGTGATGGATTCTGCAAAAGAGAAAAAAGACCAGGGTGTATTTTGGGCGCCTGAGGACCGATCGTGGTTGTGGTACAACGATACCATCGAGACCCATGCGTTTGCTATCCGGACCCTGCTGGAGCTAATGCCCAAGGACAAAAAACTGGATGGCTTAGTGTTATGGCTGTTTTTGAACAAGAAGATGAACCACTGGAAATCCACCAGGGCCACTTCCGAGGTAATATACTCCCTTGCCAAGTACCTTAAGCAAACAGAGCAACTGGCCACCCGGGAGGAACTCGATGTAACGGTAGGAGACCTGAAAAAACATTTTGTTTTCCTGCCCGACGAATATACCGGCAAAAAAAACCAGATAGTCATACCTGGGGACAAACTAGACCCCAAGAAGGACTCGACTGTTGTGGTGGAGAAGAAAACAAAAGGTTTCGCCATGGCCTCTGCAACCTGGCATTTTTCCACGGAGCGCATGCCCGCCGAAGCCCGAGGTGATTACCTGAGGGTGAGCAGAAAATATTTCAAGCGGGTAAAGACCGGTCGCGAGGTGGTGTTACAACCTCTGAAAGACGGCGCCCATATCGAGGTTGGAGACGAAGTGGAAGTACACCTTTCCATTTCTTCCAAGCATCCCATGGAGTATGTACACCTGAGAGACCCCCGGCCTGCCGGGTTCGAGCCGGCGAGTACAACCTCCAGGCACAGGTGGAACCTGGGAATCTACTGGTACGAGGAAATACGGGACTCTGGTATGAACTTCTTTTTCGAGGCCTTGCCACAGGGGCAATTTCCGTTCAAACACCGTATGCGAGCCGTCATATCAGGCACATTCAAAGTGGCACCTGCAACACTACAGCCTGTCTATGCCCCGGAGTTCGCAGCATACAGTTCTGGCTCGATCATCACCATCGACCCAGCCAAAAAATAGAATTTGAGTTTGGAGTTCGTCGATGAAAAGAATTAAAAACGCAGGATGGATCTCGTTGGTGTCGCTGTTTGCAATTGTAACCTCCATGGGAATTTCACGGGCTAATTCATCCAAGGGAGAAAAGAGCGCCAAAAATCCCAAGTGGTTCGAGTGTTCATCAATCAGCGATTGCACTATTGCCCAGGGATTGTGCGGAGATGCAACAGGTGTAAACACCAAATACCTAAAGTCATTCGAGCGTTGGACGGCCCGCAGACAGGCAAGCATTCGTTGCGCTGGGGGGATACAATCCATCGGCAGAGCCATTCTGTCATGTGAAAACTCTGTTTGCACAGCAGCCATAGCTCCCAAGAGCGCGAACTCCATTCACCTTACATTTGCCGCAGACTCAACCTGTAATGATATCAGCGAATGCACTGTGTCTCGTTCGGTATGTGGGGATCCCTTGGGTATTTCATGGAGCAAGAGGAAAAAGTGGGAAAAGGAACTCCGTCGCAGACAGCCCATGGTGGATTGCGCGTTTCCCCAATCTTCCATAAAAAAGGCAGTACTGGCGTGTGAATACAATCATTGTGTGGCAGGCACTGTGCCGACACAGTCTTCTGACGAGCCAATGTCCAAACCTGTCGCGCCAAAACGTAAGCCGCGATAATAGGTCCCAGAAGTTACTTCACGTTTTCATTGGTTCAACTCAAATCTGTGAGAGCCCTCAGGACAAGTGATGCTCAGGGTCTGATTCGTCCATGAGAAGGATACCGGGTTAGAGTCCATGGTTACTCGGATGGGTTCATCAGGGCAATATATTTCGATGTCCGCGTTGGTAGTGGACTCAACGATAAAAAAGTGTGGGTTGTCAATGCTCGCCGAGTGTTCCGTGCGCGCGAAAATGCTTATTGGAGCTTGCGAACGAACAAGCCAGAGGCCACCTGCTGAAAGCTCTGTCAGTTCCCTGCCGAAGAACGCTGGCCGGTCCGTTCTCCTGCCACCCATGGCACCTTCCAGGGAGATTCCACTTGCGTCCGTGGCAGTGCCAGCAAAAGTCCATACTACAACAGCAACGTTGCCGCCCGAGTCTGAAATACTTACGCCTTCTGCTTCCTCGTCACTAAGGGGAACAACCGTAAGTTCATCACCAAACCAGGCGGCGACCAGTGAAGAAGCAAAAGTCGCATTCAGAGTCCTCCTGATCCGGTAGCCCAATTGGAACGAATCGAGGTTTTCGTTGTATCCGCCCACTTCCAGATCCTGTTCTGGTACGAAGAAGCTGGGCTCGATAACCGCTGTCCAATTTTGCGATGAGCAGTCAAGAAGCTGCATGGGGGGAGATCCATCCTGAGGTCTCAGCAGCCAACTTTTGTCGCCCGTTTTCTCCCATGGGTTTTCCATTCGTCTTTGTCTGTATGAGTAACTGGATCCCTCAGAGACAGGAGGATCTGTTTTGTAGCTGTGTATGAGCCAAGATAACTCCACCTGGTTGGAACAAGCCATTGTATCCCTGATAAGGAAAACTCCTGGTGTGAAACCCACGACCTCGCGCCTCCATTCATCCAACACCGGAGACTGATACATGGGAGTTGGATCGGCAACAAGGTCGAAGTATTCTCCATCACCGAGAGCCATGGGTATAGAGGCCCAGTGCTGTGGGTCCACGGCCGCCATCCACTGGTTATCCTGTCCGTATTGGCCTGTGCCATCCACAAGTATCAGGTTATGCTCATCGGTCATCTTCCAGTAGGAGTATCCAAAGTCAGTTACATATGGAACTCCGGCCTTGTGAATTATGAAGTGTCCTGCATCAGGCTGTTCATGACCACCGAAAAAAGATCCTGCCTTCAGGGAAAAATAGACAGCATCGTTGTTCCACGAAGACCTCCATACAAAAATCCCCTTATCGGCAAACATACTCCATGTGGGTAGTGTATCCGGGTTTATTTTTGCCACATCAGGATCAAACCAAATGTACGAATAGGCCGTCTGTCTGGGCCACTGGAGATCTTGAGCCATCCACTGGGCATAGCCGTTTTTTAGTCTCGAGGCCAACCACGCCTGGATTGTACGAGGGGGGTTGTAATGGTACGGAGGGCAGTCACCGAAGTTGGCGGGACCTCCGTAGTTATCATCTCCTCCTGGGGTGATTGAATACAGATCCCATAATATGGAGTGCTCAAACCACGGTATAACCAGTGCTGTTTGTCCCCCCAGTGCCCTGTCACGCATATCGATCCATGGGAATAGGTTAATCTGACCGTAAGAATGATATGCCACACCCTCGTTGCTCGAACCATCGTCTTCGAGTATGCTAAGAATTACCGAAAGGTTTGCCTCTGTTCGATCCTGCCAAACCACGCGTCTAGCCTCAGGGACTTCGTCCTGCAGAACATATGCAACCGCAGCAATACCTTCGTTGCGTATCCAGTAATGGTTATTGGTTACTGAGCCAAAGTGGGTCCAATCGATGTCCGGATAGTGCTTTAGCCAGCCTGTGCTCAGCCATGAGTCCGCCATGTTTGCCAAAAAGTTCCTCAGTTCCTTTCTCTCCTCCGGTGTTAGCCGTTCATAGTGCCAGTCATAGGTGATAGCCAGGGCTGTCAGAAAGTGACCCACCGTAAGATCGTAATTATTGAAAGGGGTATCATCAGATGTCCAGTTGGGATATCTGAGCATCTTGAAAAAATATGTCCAGAGCAGGTCATCGAATTTTTGGCTGGGATCCATGAGTTGAATCAAGGCCAGGTTGATAAGCCTATTTGCGTAAACCCTAATGTCCTTTCCAGGCCCTGGATCTTCAATTGGCTGTGAATACTTCGCAGCATCTGTGAGCATGGCTTCCCATATGTGTGCATGAGTTCCGTCTTTTCTGGCACGAAGTTCAGGCAAATCCGCTGCGGAAAACAGGAGCCTCGGATGGACAGGGTGTCTGAATTCAAAGCTGGTCTGACGAACCTGCTCTTCGGACCTAACCTCCACAATCCATGTTCCGGGCTGGTGAGATTGAGTCAGGACGATGGGTGATGAAGCTTCCCACAACCATGAATTTTCCACCCTGTGCATGTCGATGGACTCTTCGACTCCGTCCGGAAAAGTTAGTTTAGCGGTCACGGGCTTTGTGCTTCCCGGAGTGGAGACAACTATTTTCAGGGTGTCTTGCGGAAAATAATAATCTCCCTGTGTTGGTTCGATAATGTTCAGGTCTCTGGATTCGGGGTCTGACACCTGAACACCAGGTATCATTGAGTCAAAAAGATCTACGATTTCATCCTTGTTTTCAGAAGCCATCCACAAAACTTCGAAATCCAGACCACCTCCCGCAGAATATCCATATGAATCAAAAATGTTTCTATGGCCTGCATCAGTATCAGTCCTGATTACTCCCTTGTGGGAAGAAAACCAGCCAAATCCTTTCTGCGACGCGCTGTCATATACAACAAACCAGCGCATGTTCGTGTCCCATTTTTTTGAAATTGGTTCATCTCCTCTTGTATTGGAGATCATCCTGTCGAAATTGTCGGTAAGATATACATACCTCGCATTCCAGTCATTAGAAGAGAGGCTCAAAGGTAATGTTGTTTCGGATCGAACAGAAAGTATAAATTGAACAAACGGCCAGGAACGAAACACCCGGTGAGCCAAGACAAGTCCATGCTCCACTGGCATGTCAAGGTTCCAGGAGATTGCGAATGCAGCCTGATAGTCGTCTGAATCATAGTAGATTTCTTCGAACGGATCTGTTTCAACGCTCCTGGCAGGGAAAATGCTGGTGTTAGATTCCAATTGGTATGAATTGCTGAAGCCCTCTATTACCTTCCAGGAGGAAGCAAGAAGTTCTAAAGATGTGGCTCCACCTGGCCTGCGTCCAGGAAGCAAAGAGTTTAGACCCGTGTTTAGTTCTTTCGTGATTTTACAACAGCCTCCTGATACCCCGATAATGTCTCCCGACGGCCCCAACCTTGTGGCCCATGATGTTCCTGTCCAATGCCATGAATCGGGCGAATTCGAAATGTTATAATAAACAACGAATTTTCTGGTCGTGCCTGCCTGTGTAATACCAGGAGCTTCGAAACCGACCTGGGTTGTTTTACCACCAGGAGCTGTCCATGCAGATGCACTTATGGCAACAGGCTCCATGTCGTCTTTGATCTCGAACACCGAGATGTTCCGTAGTATATATTTGCCCTCATGTTTTATGTTTGCGATTATGGGCACGTCTTTTCTGTCTCGCTTCGAATGGGGATTTAGCGTTATTGTTTTTCTGAATAAAAAATTGTTTTGGTTCCAATTCGTCTCCGGCAGTTGTCCACTGTCCCCATCTCCTTCGTTGTTGTCATCAGTCAAACCCCCTGCATCCAAATCGCCACCAGTGTTGGAATCGGAACCATCGGCAAGGGAATCCTGTGCCGGATCGCCATCCGGTACTGCACCATCAGAATCGTTATGTGACCCATCGAAGTGTCCTGAAATACTTCCGCGACACCCGGAAAAAAATAAAGGTCCAAGTAGAAAAAGAAGCAAGGGGCGGATAATATATCTCAAAGAAGTACCTCCAATGACAATTCAGCTAGTAGCCCAAATTTTACTATAACTACCTACATGAAAGCACCTGAAAATGGATTCCGGCTAATTGATGTTTTTTTAATCTGGATTTTTTTGGCTTTTGAATCAGTCGGACGCAGTTGCCCTGCGAGGAAAGAGACTATAATATTGTGTTTGGGTTTGCCTGCTCCGGGCATTACGTCCTGGTTGTGCTGGCTTTCGATTTTCCCCTCTTGGAAAGGATAAGTGACAAGTGACCAGACCCGACCCCATTTTTATATTATTCCTTGCGGTCTGCGCATGCTCCTCGGAACAATCAGAACGGCTCGACGGAGGCCATCAACACCTACCGCTCGATGTGGTCCTGTCATCTGGAGAAGTTCGGGCAGGGATAATCGAAAAAAAATCTGAGTTGTTGCACGGTCCGGAGGCACAGGGATGGATCGGAGACTTCAAGCTCTACAACGATCGAGCTGCTTTTATCGTCCAGGGCCTCGATGACGTCAGGGGTTGGGGACCTTACGGTGGAAGCCTGTTGGATGCCTCACCACTGTTGGCTGATGGAACCTCCCCACCGGAGGTATTCCAGGAGATCTTCGTACAGGCAAACCTGATGGCGTTCAACCCCACAGATGCAAAAATCGTCTCAGATGGAACAGATGGTCGACCTGCCATGTTGCGCCTCACTGGACACTTACAAGGTATCCCTGCGATAGATGCCGCCCTTGGAGGCCTGCAACCACCGGCCATGGACGTGGTGCAGGAATTTGAACTGGCCCCTGATTCCAGCTACCTACTCATGCGAACCAAGCTGACAACGGGGAAAAAAAATGGTCTCTCGGTACAGTTGGGAGATGCAGTATTCAACGGCGATCTGACCACTGATGCCGTTGCCGGGACACTCAGTTCGTCAAGTAAAATTCCCCAGGGTGAACATCCATGGTTCATGGGATTCAACAAAGATACCTGTAACCTATATGCAAGCCTGGATCACCCCATCAAGTCCGCCTTCAGTCTGCACGAGATTCAGCTAATAACCGCAAAGCAAGGTATTGCACCATATAGTGGTTCTGATGCCGAACCTCTAACGGCTGAAAGAATCCTTCTTGTGGGACTTGGCGGAATGGATCCCTGTCTTTCCGCATGGAGAACACTTTCCGGGACCGGCGATACGGGGGAAGTATTTGGTTCGGTTCACGACACTTCCGGAAACATTGAACCAGGAGCCGAAGTGACCGCATTTCGCACTGACAAACCCGAGGGATACAACCTGGCAGACCAGGTGTTTACAGACAAGGATGGCAATTTTTCCATGAGACTCGATCCTGGCACATACACTATCACCGTAAAGGCGGAGGCCAGAGACATCTACGAATCAGAAGAAATCGTCATTCAAAAGGATCAACATGAAAATCTTCCCATTTCCATCCCAGAACCAGGATACTTGAGCTGGGAGTGTACAGAAGTTGATCATGACGGGACTTCCATGGGACCAGTACCATGTAAAATTTCTCTTCAGCATGGCACTAACGTCTCCATGTCCGCGCAGGTAGACAGAGCACTTTTGACATTCAGTCCGGACGGTTCGGGCCAGATGCTGATACCACCGGGACAATGGACCATCACCCTTTCAAGAGGCTGGGAATATAGTATTCATCGAAGGTCCTTTTCCATCTCTCCGGGACAAAATTTCAAACTTCGCGCAGCCCTTCAAAGACAGGTCAATACTGACGGGTTTGTCGCCATTGATATCCACACACATTGCACGAAGTCCATTGACTCCACGTATCTCATAGATGACAAGATAGCTTCAAATCTTTCAGAAGGTGTTGAGATAGTTGTCATAACAGATCATGACTGCCAGACAGACTTCAGTCCTTACATAGATGAACTTAAGACTAAGTTGGATTTCGATCTCGATAAATGGTTAGTGGCCATCTCAGGCAATGAAATAAGCCCTCTCATCGGGCACAGCACTGCCTTTCCCCTTCCGGTACATCCCACCGGCTGGGTGTATAACATGATTCCATGGACCGAGTATGTGGACGGAAAGTTTTCCAGGCAACTGGAGTTTCCTGAAATATGGAATTCGGCAAGGCAGTTCGGGGCCAAGGTCATAAACCTTGCTCACCCCCTGTCTTACGCAGCTTGGTTTACTTACCTCGGATTCAATCCTCCTGACGTAATCCCTCGTCTTGACGAACTACCAAAGGACAAATTTGCACCGACCTTCGACACCATTGAACTGCTCAACAAGAACGAAGTAGATGTCATGCTGAACAAAGTGCTCCCTGTTTGGAACTCCATGAATAACCAAGGCGTGTTCAAAACGGCGGTAGGTGTGTCCGATTCCCATTCCAGGGATGCTGAGGCCGGCTTCGGAAGGACTCTCGTCAGGGTCCAGGACGACCATCCATCGTCGGTAAAATTAGACGATGTCTGGAAAGGGTTGAAATCAGGTCGGGCCATGGTGGGGGGAGGAGTATTCGTATGGATCAGGTCAGGAGACTCAGAGCCTGGTGATCTTGCCGAGAATTCACACAATATTCACATAAGGGTCGAAGCAGCCGATTGGGTTTCTGTGGACAAACTGCAACTGATAGCCAACGGAGATGTGATAAAAGAATTGTCCCTTCCCATGGCCGGAGAGGTGGATACAAACCATCCTGCTCTCAGGTATGACGAAGATATTGAGATATCTCCACAGCAAGATACTTGGTACGCGGCCCTGGTATATGGAAAAACAGATGATACTCTAGACCCGGTTTTCATAGGGTGCAGGCCCATTGGAATGACCAACGCCATCAGGATGGATGTGGATGGTGATGGTGTGTTTACGCCACCAGACAAATAACAGTCTATTTGCCCAGTCCCAGCTTTCGCCTTGCTTCCTGTTCCAGTTTCTTGGCGTTTTGTTCCGCTTTTGTGTCGTGCTTGTCTTCAACGGCAGCATCGAACTCATCGTCCAGTTGTTCTTCGGGATCTTTGGCAGGCTGCTCTGATATGCTCAGGGCCTGTCGCTCCCTGTCCATATCGATATCATTGATCTTTGTACCATGGTTAACCTCATTGGTCATGAACATAACCGCGCCTTCAGCTGCTATTCTATAATTAGTGGGAGAGCATGGTCTCTTCAGCGAACCCGAAGCTATATTTTTTCCATTGCCACCGACCATTCCAACTCTTACGGAACAGCCATTTCCATCTTTTTTCAATGAAGTTTTTACAGGATGTGCCCCCAGTGACCTGGCCACCATGTTTATACAAGCCATGTCCTTACAAGGTTTGCCCGTCTTTTGCTCATGCGCCCTTAGTGCCTTTTTGAACTCTTTACGATCCACAACGTCATACTGCCTGGATTTTTTCATGGCGGACGAAAGGCTGTCTGCCATTGCAGCAGACTGTTCGGAGTCGATCTGTCCATCTGTTTCAAAGTCCAATACCACCACCCTGGGTAGTGTGGATTTTCCAGAATCCTGACAAAAAGCTACAGGGCAAAACAATAAACCAGCCACAATAAAAGACAGCATTTTTTCATCAAGCCTCATCTATACCTCCGTGGAGCTTTGTAATCTGCTGATCCAACCAGGAGACCACCAAATCGAACACGACCTGCCTGTCTATCTCGTTGAAGATCTCGTGATACATGTCTTCGAACAATTCAAACCTTTTGATTTTCGATGATACACCTGCACAAAAGGCTTCAGAGGTCTCTTTCAACGAAAGCCTGTCCTGACCAGCCTGTAATACCAGCAAAGGAGCGGTAAATTTCTTGACGTCATCCATGGTTTGCGCCTGAGCTTTTTGGACCTCTGTAAACCATCTTGCGGTTGCGATATTACTCACGAGAGGATCGTCTATATACTCCTGCACCATGCTCTTGTCATGACTGAGCCAGGCAGGGTCCAATCCACTGGGCATGGATAGAGTCGGCATAAGCTTGGAAGCGACCTGACCCATCCAGGCCTTGTATGCAGGAACCGTAATAGCGAATCCGAGAAATGGAGAAGAAAGGATTATGCAAGAGAACAGTTCCGGCTCCAGTTCCCCGAACCTGGCAGCTATAAGGCCACCTTGGCTGTGTCCCAACAGCACCATGGGATCTTTAGCCAATTCGTCTCTGTTGACTTCATCTACAAATGACCTCATGTCCTCCATGTATTGGTTGAAATCATCCACATGGGCTCTTCGTCCGCCACTTTGACCGTGGCCTCTGTAATCCATGGCAGCAACGCTCCAACCAGCAGCACTGAGAACATCAGCCAGTAACCTATATCTTCCGGAGTGTTCTGCATACCCATGGATCAACAGCACGGTACCTTTCGAATCCTCCTGGTACCAACGACGATAGAACAACCTGATACCGTCAGAGGCGTTAAAAAAATGCTCCTTGTACACAATACTGGAAGAAGGCATATGCAAATCAGGATCTTTCATGTTCATGGAAAACTCCTCATACGGATGGAATCACTTTTGACCACTGACGTCAACTGCTTGGGAATCAAAACTTTTGTCAAAGGCTTATTTGTTCAACAGATCCCAGATTTTTTTACCATTGATCACAGTAAAAAACGGTTTTTTGTCTCTGGCAATTTGAGCCAACGATGAAATAAATACTTCTTTTCCTAATTTTTCTATGAGCTTCTGAACCATGGCCAGGCTAAGATCGTAATCCATTTTTCTTCTAGTTCGATCCATGTCGGGGCTGTTTTGCCTTTTTTTCAGCAACATGAGTTTTTTCATGCCGGGTAGGCGATCCAACTTCTTCCTATCGCCAGCCAACCATTGGGCCAAACCTTCATCTATCCACTTAGGGCAGCCCCTTCCCGCGACTTGGCGTATGAACAAATGTGCCAACTCGTGAACCACTGGTCTGCCTGGATACTCCAACTTTTCCAAAGACGATGCAGGTTGTGTCAGTATTTCGTGATCACGAATCGTTGCAACTATATACCATTCACGGCCCGTAACCTTTCTCCACCTTTCCATGCTGCCCAGCATCCTAACGCGAACCGATCCAGGGTTGATACCGAAAAGCTTTCTGAACCTTCTATGTGCAAAACACGCCATATCAGCAAGCCTCTGGGCCATAAGCCGTTGTGATTCGCCGTCAAAACAAACCAGCACTTCGTCACACGATTCTACCTGTTCCACCTCCCCGGCACTTACACCCATGCAAGTATAGAGCGCAAGCAGCAGCCACGACGCAACTGCTTTTCCAAGGCAATGGCTGAAAGCATCAATTGTTGCCATGCATCTCACCCAAGCTCTCTATCTTGGTATGGGGAAAATAGTGCAACAAAATATCCCGGAAGGTTTTCCCTTTAGATGCCATGTTGATGGCTCCATACTGGCACATGCCGACTCCATGCCCCATACCCTTGCCTAAAAATTCAATCATGTTCCTGTTCATGCTCAAGACAAAGTTCGACGACTTAAACCTCCCCCACCCAAATGTTCTTCCCATCAACAGGCGGAAGTTTTCCCCGGTCATGAAAAAACTTCGTCCCGAGTCTATCCTTATGGATTTTACCCAACCACCTATTCCGGTCCTTATAATTTCCAATGAGCAATCATCCCTTGCCTTATCCTTGGATAGAGCCATGCATACCTCTGCCCTTTTAAGGATCAAATGCCATCTGAAATGGGGCGAAGCGCTACAGTATGCCGGGTTTCCATCCTCGATTCCTGACAAATATTCGCGGGTTGACTTTTTTCCCCATATGTCACCAGCATTGGCGGTATGTCCACCACAGGTTGAAAAATATGCGACATCAGCGAGAACGGAACCAAACACCAGGACCACACCTTGAACTTTTTTGAGTACGGATACCTGTGATTCATCACATGCAGAACTCCCGGTATATACCTGACAATGAGTCAAGTCACAAAAGTCCTTCCCCTCCTTTTTATGTCTGTTACTGTGTGTCATGGCCCATGTTCGCACCAACACAGCTTGCGCTCTGAGAGCCTCTGGTAGGCCACCACGTATCTCGTGACACGCAACTGAACTCACGTAGTCCTCGAGAGCCACCTTGTTGGTCACAGAACATACGCCTCCATTTGAACTTATCCTTAGACTGCCTGCATATGGACGCTTTTTGAGTTTCCCGGGGATTCCTACGAGCAGCTTTGCAAAACCTTGGGTTGTGATCGTTACCGAAGATGCGAAAAGCCTTTTTTTTCCTATTCGTATTTTTACTTTTCGTTCAAGACAAGTAACCGACAACCCAGCTGTCTCAATCGTTCCATGTCTCTGCGGCAATGCCTTTATTGCTACCGACAGAAGATTGTTTTTCCCAGCAGCTTCTACTGATATCGCCCTTGGATTATAGATTGAGAATAATCCCACCTTGATAGGTTGAATGTCTGCCAGTGCCGTGCCAAAACAAAAAAAACTCAACATGAAAACAATTCGAATCAATTCTTCTCCAGCCAGTATGAGCTGTTGAAAAAACACCCCACATAAGCAGCCATAATGCCCTCAATAGCTATTTTTGCCAGGGCTGCCGCTTGTTTCGAACCATTACCATCATATACAAAAACGACTATGGCCAATGAAGGTCTTTCCAATGGCCAAAATCCCATGAACCAGCCATGAGTCCGCCAAGGCACATCCTTCCACTGAGACGTTCCTGTCTTTCCCGCCAACCTCAAACTGTAAAGATGTTGCTCTGAACCAGTTCCATATTGGGATGCCTGAACCATGGCTTGGCGAATGAAATTCAAGGCATGCCCATCATCGATAACGCCCCTGAGCCGAGTCGTACCTCCGAGGGGATTCGCGGCGATGGGAGTCAGCAGAAGTCCACCGTTGGCTATGGCAGCGACCATGCTCAACACTTCCAGCCCAGTAACATAAACTCCCCTTCCCTGCCCTATGGCGAACCTCCCCCTGTCATTGAGAACAATATGATTGGGTAATCCACCTGGGACTTCGCCTGGTAGGTCGGAACCAGTTGAGCTGCCAAGTCCAAAAGTCCTAGCAGAATCCATGAGTTCATCGGTGGAAATCAAACCGCCTAGTTGTGAAAAATATAGATTACACGAATAGGCCAGGGCGCGGGCAAGGTCCACCTTCCCGTGTCCCTTTTTCAGCCAGCATTTTACACCATATATAAAACCGTTTTCCTTGCAGTCGAAAAGCCTATGAATATCAATTTTGCCGGAGACCAACGCGGCATATGCCGTTATCACTTTGAATATGGAACCTGGTTGAAAACAATACGAAGAGAGTACCTTTGGATTTTCCATCCAGATAATCCTTCCAGTCCAGATATCCATCAGCACGAAAGAATCCATTTTTCCAATTTTCAATTGTTGTTTCCCATGATCTTTCAAGGTCATGGCCATGCATTTTTTCATACCAGGTGAAAACGATTCATGAGAGGACTCCACAGCCTTTGTCTTCTTACTACCTCCAAACAAGAAACAAACCAGTAAAAGCAATATCTCAAACTCTTTTTTCAGGTTCATTTCCTGGTTCTTTTCCTGGTTCTTTTTTTACTGGTGGATGATTTCTTTTTGGTCTTTTTTGAAGTTCGCCTGTGGCCTTTGAGAGTCTTACCACCCTTTTTTCGGGAATTTGATTTTCGTACGGTTTTTGCTTTTTTGTTTTTCCTTTTTGACCTTTTTCTTCCAACGCTTTTCTTTATTCTGCTATGACGCTTTCTCCCTCTGTACGATTTACCCCTTTTTTTGCTCTTCTTGTGAACATTTTTCCACGATACATTGATTTCTTTTTTTTCCTCTTCTGAAATAGTTCGTTGGTAAGACTTGACCCTGTTTGAGCCGACCCGTTTCACCTCAATGGTGTGTTTGCCCGGAGCCACGGGCAACTGCATCAATGGCGCCTTACCCATCCTCTGTCCGTCTACGAACACCTCGGCCTGTTTCGTGGAAGTTACGGTCAGGTACCCGATTGCGCCGGGCCATATAGCCCAGGCTATCGCACCTGTTGCCAACAGCAACCCGGCCAGGAAGAGTAAAAGGTATAGTCGGGAGATATTGTTTTTCGCTTTTTTATGTTTTACGGTGGTTGCTTTCTTTACTTCATTCTCATTGGCGATAAGAGAAAAGTCAGGACGAGGCACATCTTGCGGTTCTACAAGGTCTAAGAGATCATCCAGGTGAATCTCCTGTGTCATCTCCACCGATTCAGAGTCTGATTCTTCCGGCAAAAATTCGGAAAGCTTATCCTGTTGTGCCAAGTTCTTTGAGTTTTCAAGATAGGTGGTAATTCTCTTTCCTAAAATTTTCGAAACAGGTAATCCGCTTACTCCTTCAAAAAATGGTTTCAAGACCTGGGCGAAGACCTCCCCGCTTGGAATTCTTTTTTCCGGATCTTTATTCAGGGCCTTTGCTACCAGTTCATCCAGGGCATCAGGGACCTCTCGGGCGATCTCACTTGGTGGACGAGGATCGAGATTGAGAATCTTGTCCCAGACGTCCTTGGGTAAAACATCGTAAAAAGGATTTACCCCTGTGAGCAATTCATAAAATACGACTCCCAAGGAGAACAAATCCGCACGGCCATCAAAAGGTTTCCCGGCGACATACTCCGGCGCCATGTATTCATACTTGCCTTTTAGCACACCGGGGCTTGTCGCCTGGGCATATTGAGCTGCCCTGGCTATGCCAAAATCCGTAACAAGAACCCGTCCCTGATCAGATACCATTATATTTCCGGGGCTGATATCCCGATGCACCACCGGTCCCGAGTTTGGATCGGCGCCCCCCCTGTGCGCATAGCCAAGCCCCAGGGCCACTTCGTGTACGGTATAGGTAGCTTCATGTAGGGTTAATGCAATTTTCCCTGGAGGGGACATGGAGACGATGTCCTCCAGGTCCATTCCTGCCAGATACTCCATGACGATATAATAGTAAGAGCCGGAATTCATGAGGTCATAGGTATGTACGATGTTCGGATGGTCCATACTGGATGCTATTCTGGCCTCATTTACGAACATTCCGACAAATTCTCTGTCCGCAGCGAGCCTTGGGAAAAGTCTCTTTATGGCGACTATCCTATCGGCACCATCATCCAGAGTCTCCTTTGCCCTGAATACCTCGGCCATTCCTCCCCTGCCGACTCTCTCGAGCAGGGTGTATCGACCGATTGTCTGTCCTAGTTTCAAGGTCCAGGTTCCCCGGGATAATTATGTTTTCGTCTTTTCTAAACCGGGTTGGGAATATCCAAATGTATGACCCGTATTCCCAACTGCTCAGCCATACGGTCGCCCAAAGCACGCACTCCCAACTTTTCCGTATTATAGTGGCCCCCAGCGATGAGACCAATTCCCAACTCCCGTCCCACCGCGACCGTCTGTTCAAAAACCTCTCCCGTAAGCAGGGCATCGCATCCTTTGTTTGCGCATTCCACGACCATTGAGATGTCCCCGGCTCCGCCAGAGACTATGCCCAGGCGACTCACAGGACGGCGGCAAAACTCGAACGTCACAGGGTTTGCATCGAGTTGCTTCTCAAGCAGGGAGGCAAGTTCTCCAAGCTCCCTGGGCTCATGCAGCCTGCCACACACACCGATGGGCATTCCGTGATAGAGACCAAAAGACCAGTCTCTGTCATTCAGTTCTGCAAGATCAGCAAGCTTGGCATTGTTTCCCACCTCCCGGTTTGCATCCAGGGGAAGATGGTAAGCAAAAAGGTTCAGCTCGCGGTTAAGCAATATCTTTAGGCGTTGGGACATGGGTTTTTGAATCACCCGTGTGTCTCTATCCCAAAACAAACCATGGTGGACCAGAATAGCATCAGCTCCTGACTCTGCACTTTTCTCGAACAGTTCCAAAGACACGGATGGACATGTCACGACCGTGGAGATCTCTTCTTTACCCACCACCTGGAACCCGTTTGGGCACGCATCACGGAAAGTCTCCGGCCTGAGCAACTCGTCCATCCACTCAACAAGTTTAGTATTGCTTATCTTGTTCATCGTTTTACTCCGGCAAACTCTCCTGCCTCCATGACCTCTCTTGGTCGGATTTTGAATGTTCCAACGTTTTCCTTGTCACCAGTCTTCGTCAAAATCTTGTCGAACCGGATCCTCTTTTCACGATCAGTTCCTTCGAACAGGACGACCTGCACCTTGCAAACGGTTTGAGGATGGCCATGACTGGAAAAATACTTAACCTCAACCTTGTACTCTCCAACGGCTGCATGGGCCAAAGTAAACACCTCTGGACCAAAACCATCCGTATCATCGACATCCAGTTTCCCGCCAAGCTTGGTGCTCCTGTGTCCATAGAAGCACTCCTCACCCTCCGGGTCAGTAACATGCAGGTCCACATCCGTGCCATCAGTGTCCCAACTCAACACCACCTGCATGTCTACTGGAGGAACGTCCGAGAAGAAGCTCACGCTATCCCTCCCCTGTCCTGCCTTATTCTCCGCTACAACCTCCACAGTATTGTTGCCCTTGGACACGACGATGGTGGCCTTGAACTTTCCCGCCACTGCATCTATGGAGCGGGCAAAACCATTTACCACCAATGTCACTCTCGATATGGATTCATCAGACACAGTTCCCATGACATCGACTATTCTGTCTGAAGACCAACCGCCCATTGGTTGGTCAATGTCAACCGTAGGGGAATCAGCTTCATCAGCAGCAAGGGACAAAAATGGAAACATGCATACAACGATCAAAGCAAGCCAGCGCATGGTCAATCCTCCACCCTGAGGGATATGTTGGATGAATTTCCGGCAAACTGAGGATCGTACATTGGCATTATCCTTGCCGGCATGACATTATAGTCGCCCGGAAGGGTGGCCCTCAGAAGATATGCAAAACTCATTCTCCCCTTACCGGCATGGGAAATAAAAAATGCTGCATGTCGATCCCCGAATTCCCTATGCACCTGCGGCTGACGTAACGAAATACCCTTGATATCATAGCCCCTGTCCCTGTCTATGGGTTGGGTGCCTGCTGGAAAAGGATCTTCCAGTATCAGGTAATCAGCTTCCTTGGTAAACTGAACATTCAGCACAACTAAAATCTCCTCGCCGGAATGTACGGGTGCCAGTAATGGCTTTGTACTCAAGACCCACCCATCAGCTTTTCTCTCTTTTACTACCCTGAAATAAGAGCGCTTCACCTTGAACATGTCACCTTTGGGAGCTATCTTTTCCTGCCTTCCAAAAAAGGAGATGGAAGCATTGTAATAGACAGAACCTTCCCCTGCTTTTTCTATGGAGATTTGGTTCTTTCCAATATAACCCTTGGCACCTTTGATGACCTGGATACTGGGTTTGAACAGGTCATCTCCTTTTAGCTCGAGTTTTTTCAGAAGCTTTTGTTGTAAGGACACGGAAACGGTGGCGGAAAAATCTTTACTTGCGAATCTTTTCAAGTAGTCCACAAGAGCAAATACGACCATGGCGGTATCCCTGGTAGACGACCAGGCCACGCCCTGCCTTCGGGACATCAACCATTGCACGGCAGCCTGGATATTTACACTGTCTGGCTTTGACACCAACAACGTCCTGAGTACGGCCGCGGTGGTCTCTACGGGATCCTGTTGCCAACCCATTTCGCGTTCAGATCCACCCCACCAGGCTCCGCTGGAAGTTCGGTGTACAGCTAAGTCCAACGTAGTGGTTAGCTGCTTTGCTTTTTCCCGTTGTCCCAGTTCGAACAACGCCATCGCCAAGGTAGCCTGGCCATACCGGGTAAGAGTTTTGTCATCCGAAAGCTTTGATAGCATGGACGGGTATTTTATTCCTGCAAGCGCCATGCTGTATAACAGGTAGGATCTTTGGGTCGAGCTAAGTTTTGGGGATCGAAGCAGCGACTTCAGGCTGTTGGCACCCCTGTTGAACATGTCCTGGTCGATTTTCCAGCCGGTCCTCTTGGCAACACTCAACCCCTGTACCACGTAAGCAGTCATGACCGGATCAGTGTCGTCCTCTACCCACCAACCCCATCCTCCATCACTGTGCTGTAAATGTGCCAGCCTTGCCAATCCCGCATGGATATAATCAGGCAGCTTTTCTTCCAGTGAGGGTTTCTTTACTCCCAGGTCTTTTATTGCTTTTGCAACCACCAGGTCCGGCAAAAAACGACTCATGGTT
>CAYSLH010000036.1:0-23703 GCA_964431605.1 uncultured Myxococcales bacterium | reverse complement strand
TATCCACCCGCTCCAGCCAATACTCCACCAACCGAGCAAGTCCGTCCCGCGACGTACGGATGGTGACGAGCGCCCCGTATACCATGGTCAATGCATGTTCACTCCCCAAAGAAATCATCGTCCTGCCTCCTTTTCTTACGGTGCTGTCCCAGCGTCTGCTCAATTTGGCTGGCGACAGTAACGAACAGTCTAGGCAACGAGAGGCTCCGAATCAAGATTGCTTTCTTGGTCCAATTTCTCATCATATCGTCTGAGGCCATCGACGAGGGTAGGCATGCTGCGATAGCCCTTGATTCGACGAAACCCCTGTTCGGCTTCACTGATCCCTGTTGCAGTCCAGGAGGAGATAAGCCTGTAATCTTTGCCAACCTCCTCCATGTCCGTAACCAGGATTAGATAGTTACCTGGCTTGTCATATATCACCAATAGCTTGTTTTATCGGGCTAATCTGGAATTGATATATTTTACTTCCACTGACAAGTATTGTTGTCAGTGACTATGGCAGCCGTGTTATCCTGATGGAATCAAGGGGAGGCAGGTACCATTGAAGGGTAAGACTAAACCAGACAAATCCATGGTGGTGTCAGAATCGAACCGGGAGCTGACCGAAAAGAATCAGCAACTCCAGGCGTTGGTCGATGATCTCAAAGAGTTTACAGCGATGGTCACCCACGATTTGCGAACTCCTGTAGCGGCGATTAAAGGATTTGCGGAAATGTTGTCTGACCTTTATTCCTCTCGTCTTGACGAACGTGGAAGACATTTGCTCAGGCGTATCGAGTTCAATGCAGCTCATATGGACAATATTATCAGGGGACTCAGAGAATTGGTGTTAGTGGGAGAAGAAAGCCGGTCGTGTGTGCAGCTAAAGCCTTACGTGGTTGTCCAGACGGTCATGGAAAATCATTCAAAACAGATTGATGAAAATGGAATCATCGTCGAAGTCGCCCCGACCCTGCCTGGTCTCACGGCTGATCCGGCAAAGATATTCCTGGTGTTTGAGAATCTTTTGTCGAATTCGTTCAAATATACAGCAAAAGTCGCCAAGCCGGTGGTGAGAGTGGGAGGGTTCGAGTTGGCTGAAGAGTTTGTATTTTATGTGGAAGACAATGGTCCTGGTGTGGCGTCGGGACTCCGGGAAAAGGTTTTTGAAGTTTTTTTCCAATGTGACAAGGATCTGCCCGGATTGGGTCTGGGCTTATCCATTGTAAAAAGAGTGGTGGAACTCTATGGAGGAAGAATCTGGGTCGAGCGGGGAGAGTTGGGTGGTGCGAGGTTTTGTTTTACGCTTCCAGATGCCGTAGATTCATTGCCTTGACTTCACGCTCAAGACTGCCACACTTGGGCAGCGGAGGTAACTCTAACAAATGATGAATTGGATATGGCTCGGTCTGGTCGTGTTATCCATCCTTGTGGGAGCTTTCACTGGTCAGATGCAGGCCGTCACCTTAGGATCTTTCAGTGCTGCCAAAGATGCCGTGTGGCTTGCGCTGAACCTCATCGGTATAATGGCTTTCTGGCTTGGTATCATGAAGGTAGCCGAGCAGGCGGGTTTGTTGCGAGTGTTGGCGCGATGGCTCAGGCGCCCCATGAGATGGCTGTTTCCTGATGTGCCTGAGGACCACCCTGCCATGAGCGCCATGATCCTTAATTTTGGCGCCAACATGCTCGGCCTGGCCAATGCGGCAACCCCCTTCGGTATTCTTGCCATGGTGGAGTTGAACAAGCTAAACCACCACAAGGGCGTAGCCACAGACGCCATGTGTTTGTTCTTGGCCATCAATACTTCGTCTCTTACACTGCTTGCTACTGGGACGATAGGCCTTAGAGCCGCGGCTGGCTCCCAGGACCCTGCTGCCATTTGGTTGCCCGGTCTTGCATCTTCAGTGATAGCAACCATCGTGGGTATCACTTCTGCAAAATTACTCCAACGGTTGAAGCGATTTGAGATTTCTCCACAGGACCTGGTCCAGGATGCCGGCGAGGAGCAAACACAGACCGAGGATAAGACCGATGTTTCTCCTCAGGTACCAACCATCGCAGAACCCAAAAAAGCGAAATTGACGGTGAGGATTTTTGTATGGACTTGCGTCCTGGTGTTTATTTCCGCCGTAGCAATATTCTATGGACAATGGGCCGTTGCTGCATCCAGGTTAGACGATGTCATCGCCTCATGGGCCCAGGCTAACCCCATGCCACAGCAGGCGTTTGCAGCAGTATGTCAATACACGGGTAGCGTGGCGATTTTCTTTCGCAATTTGCCTGGCAACGCAGACATACCAAAGATCCTGGATGACCTCACGGGGTTTGGGCTATGGGCTGCTCTCATGGACTTTTTTTCCTTTTGGGCCATACCAGCTCTAATGGGCGGTCTTCTTCTCGCTGGAGTTGCTCGCGGTGTAAAGGTGTACGAGTCAGTGGTGGATGGAGCCAAGGAGGGATTCAACGTCGCTGTCAAGATAATCCCATACTTAGTTGCTGTTTTGGTGGCAGTGGCTATGTTCAAGGCTTCTGGTGCCATGGATATCCTCAAGGCGACCCTGGGACAATTTACACAGGCCCTCGGCATGCCTGCCGAAGCCATACCCATGGCGGTCATCAGGCCCTTGTCCGGTAACGGTGCGTTTGCCTACATGAATTCCGTCTTCAGCCTTTATGGGCCAGATTCTTTTATCGGGCTGATGGTGTCGGTGATGCAGCAGAGTACAGAGACGACTCTGTATGTGCTGGCGGTATATTTTGGCGCGGTACAGGTTTACAAGGTTCGCCACGCATTGGCCGCCGGATTATTGGCGGATCTTGCTGGCATAATAGCTGCGGTGATAATGTGTCATGTTTTCTTTTGAGCCTGGAGAGCCCATATATGAAATTCGGTGACCCCAAGCAATCATTCGGAAGGTTTGGACTCAACATTCGTACGACCAAGGCCGTCAAATGGTTGCTTATTATCAACGGTACGGTGTTCTTGCTGGAATTGCTACTGGGAAACACGACATTGCTTATAGTTGATGTCATAGAGCAACTGGGTTTTTCATTCAACGGATTTTTGCTTGGAGGTAAGCTGTGGCAACCGATTACATACACGTTTATCCATGATCCAATGGGCCTTTCTCATATTCTCTGGAATATGCTTATTTTGTGGATGTTCGGCTCTCCGCTGGAGGGGTTTTGGGGCGCGAAGAGATTCGTGAAGTTCTACCTGATAACCGGTGCGCTGGCAACTTTCATGATACTGATAGTTGACTTGTTTTTACCCGCAAATCGTCATTTATCCACCATTGGAGCCTCTGGAGCACTGTATGCGCTGATGGTCGCCTTTGGGTTCAATTTTCCCAACTCCATTATCTACCTCTTCGGCCTGTTTCCCATCAAGGGCAAACACCTGGTGATGCTGTTCATAGGTTTGGGGTTCCTGCAGGCATTGACCCTCGGCGCTTCTTCTAAGACATCCGTGTCTGCGCACTTCGGTGGCATGTTGGCCGGCTTTTTGTTGGTTACCGGGACTTGGCGTCCCAGCCGGGTATGGAGCTACATGAAGATTTGGATCATGAAGAGGCGATATAACAAGTTGAAGAAAAAACTAAAAGTGGTGGATTCCAAGGATGGTCCGGATGGTGGATACCTGAACTGACTCATCCTTGGTCATTCTTCAGGAAACCAGAGGTTCTTGATGGCTTCGTTGAAGATGAGGATTCTTTCTATGTTGCCTTTGTCTTCCAGGGGAAAGAGGGTGAAGGCTTTTCGTTGGGGATCATAGTCAGGGGTGTAACCTTCTAACTTCCTGTTGTCCATGAGGACGATTTTACAATAATAACCACTTTTTTCCGGGTAAGCCACGCCCCTGGGGAGCAAGAGAAATATAGCCTTGAGTGCCATGGCATTGAGCTTTTCCTTGGGACGATTGCCGCCTTTTGGAGGGTCCAGGACTATGGTGTTTGCATCTGTGTCCACCTCTGATATCACTCCCCGCTTGCTCACCCCGTCTTTGAAGTGGACAGTGGCTCGTCTCGGACCTCTGAGGTCATTGGGTTTGCTTGCCTTGATGCGCGAGACTCCACGCCCGACATGAGGTTTTTGGGGTGTCGATGGTTTTTTGGCCGGAGCAGATCCGACAACGATTGGTTCCAGCGGCTCTGGTGAGGCCTGGGGCATGTCTTTGTCTTCGGGCGATTCTCCAAAAAGGTTCGAAAGCAAAGCCTCCGCGCGATCGAGGCCGTGGTCGTTTCCCTTTGCAGGCGCAGCGGTCTTGACCTGGTGGTCTGATGATGGCGGTACGATGGCAGCATTCAGATCCAGCGCAGGAAGCGGCTCTGATTCCGGTCCCGATTCGTTGGCGGTTTGAAAATCCATGGGTTCTTCGGAAATGGTAGGTATTTGCTGGTCTGCCATATGAGTCTCTTCGACCAGGCCCCAGAAGGAATCCATGTCGTCCACTGCGCTAGGTATATTGTCTGCACTGGGAGGGGAGTGATCTTCTTCCGGGTTCGATAGATCCAATTCCAAGGGATCGGAGTTGGATGTTGCCATGGGTGATGGTTCAGGCATCCAGCCTGCGTCATCGTCGGGTGGAGGTGGGGGCTTATAGCCTTTTTGAGGAGCGCTGTCATCATCTGGAGGAGGAGGAAGATCGTCATCTTCCGGAGAGACCCATAGATCGACCTCGTAGCCGGATTGTGAGCCTTCTGAAAGGTCAGGTATGGAATCCTGACTTATTTCAATCTCTGCCTCCGCGTTATCATCACTGGGATCTAAGGGGTTTTCAATTTTCGTGGATTCATCGTCTTGGTCCAAAGCACGATCCAATCCCACTGGTGGATCTGCCACCGATGTCGGTTGCTCGTACTCCAGGTCATCTTCCTGGGTGTCAGGAACCAGAACCGCCAAATCATCAGGGGCCGATGGCGCTGGAGCTTCGTCTGGAGGCGGCCGACCAAAGGCGGTGGGAACACCCGGTTCGACCAAGCTCTCTTCAGAAGTGTATTCGATCTCCTGACCCTGATCGTCCACAGCCCATATCTCGGCAGCGTCTTCGGTCAGGCCCTTGTCCTCGGCATATTCAATGGCTGACTTGACCAGATCATAATCGACCTGTGCGTCTTCATCTCCTTCGGCCTGGTGTGTCGTCATTTCGCCAAAGGACAGTGCCTGTTCATCCGACACGGATGTGTTTTCTTCTCCTTCCTGAAATAGAGCCTGGACCTCTTCGGAGTCGTCCACCCTGGCTGTGAAATCCCCGAAGCCTTCTTGCATGTCGTCTTCGTCCTGCTCGACTTCGAAACCCTTTGCAGCAACGTCAGGTACGACGCTCTGTTGGCTGTCTGCAAAATCACCCAGCGCTCCGGCAAGAGATGGATCCATATCCACGGCAAAAGGATTAGAGCCCTGGGCCGTCCTGCCGGCTTCTTGAAAGTTTTCTTCCTTGGCATAGTTGACCCGGCCCCACTGAGCTTGCTTTTCTGCCCCTTCTTGCTCCTCTTGAGGAATCTCCTCGAATCCCTCTTCCTGGAAGTCATCCGAGAGATCCACTGCAAACTGGCTCAATCCCTTTTGTCTAAAGGTCTGCTTACCCTTTCGAGAGTCTGTGGCCTCGAACTTGGCACGTTTTACCTCTATGTCCTTTTCCCACGCTTTTTGAGGTGTATACTCTTCGGCATCCTGGATCAGTTCTTCACTGACTTCCGTGGCCCAGTGATCGTCTGATGTCAAGGTCTTGGGGCCATCTCCATCTATTTCCTCTCTCAACCTTATCCTGGTGACACTCTTTGCTTCTCCAAATCTTTCTTCCAAATATCCAAGCCGTTGCTTTTCCTTGGGGGTAAGGACGGAAGCCTTGGCCTTGGCCTGAAGGATTTTCATTTCACGGTTGAGCTTTTTCCACTCGTTTGAACCTTTTACTCCCATGGATAAGAACTTTACCAAAAAGCCATCGGTTCTTGCAATTTTACGGTTCACCTAGGAAAATAAAATTCATGAAGACCGAAAAGATTTTGCTTGTCAGGACCGGTGGGCTGGGCGATTCACTTTTGATTTGGCCAGCGGTTCGGGCTTTGCGTCAGAGTTTTCCGGACGCATATATGGAACTGATGGGAACGAAACATCGGCTGGCGCCAATGCTCGTTGCTGGTGGCGCTGATGTGGCTTCGGACTTGGATGGTTCGGGTTATCACCACCTGCTTCTGGCGGATTCTCAGATTCCCCAATGGGTGCGGGATAGGTTTGGTGCTTTTGATATAGTTATTGCGTTCAGTTCTCAGGGAGATCTGGCTCTTGGTGAAAATCTCTCTGATTGCGGTGTTGGTGAGGTGCATGTTTTTTTGCCCTTTTCAGCTCCTGGCTCAGGTGTTCACGTGGCCAGGCACACAATGGACCTGCTCGCTTCGGTCGGTCTGGTGGATTCCGGCAACCTGGGCGATGAACTCCAGGGGGTATTGCCTGTCACAGATGCTGAGTCAGAGGCTGGAAATCGAGCCTTGCAGGACCTGCGCGTATCTGGAAGGGACTTGGTACTGGTGGCTCCGGGTAGTGGTTCGGAGAAGAAAAATTGGTTTGCATCGGGATTCATACGGGTCATAAACACCCTTTCTGACGAATCCTATCGAGTGGTAATGATAGAAGGTCCCGCAGACGAGGAGCCAGTGGAAAGGATTCGAAAAGCCATCCCTTCAGTCCCAGTGCTGCGCCATCTGACACCCTCTGTACTGAAAGGGGTCATGAGTCGATGCAGATTGTTCATCGGCAACGATTCGGGGCTCGCTCATTTGGCTGGGCTGGTGGGTGCGCCCTGCGTGGTGGTGTTCAAAACTTCTGATCCTCGATTGTGGAGACCATTGGGCCAGGTCCAAGTGCTTGGGCCTTTATCGCAGGATTTTAATACGGGCCGCGACGTGGACCCGGATGATGTCATGGATGCATGTCATCATCTCCTTGATTCCGGAGACATATAGTGCATATCATGGGAGCCCTGAGAGACAATGTACCAACTTTATGACGACAAGAAGAGACTTGGTTATGCCCTGACCGGGCTGATCAAGGAGATAGGCCGCAGCGAGGAGTGCGACATCGCTCTGTCAGACGATGATAGTGTCTCCAGGGTCCATGCCCGGCTGGAAAAAGATGGTGAGGATTGGCTCTTGGTGGATCTGGGCAGCACCAATGGAACATTTGTGAATGGCAAGCGTGTCAAAGAGGTGCAGTTACAGGCCGGCGACTCGGTGGAAATAGGAGACACCAAGCTTCGTTTTCTTCCTCTGAAGGTGGCAGACGAACCAGTGAGAAAAAAAACAACTAATATTTCCGTACGAAAGGAAAACCTTGACCAAACTCGTCCTGATCCTTCTGGTGGTTTGTTCAGCAGGGTCAAGACAGCCCTGAAGAAGAAATGACAGTAACGTATCTACATAAGACTCCAAGGAGGGGTTGATCATGAGAACAATTGTTGCGTTGGTGGTCTCCATAGTATGTGTTCCTCTGTTTGCCATGGGTGTGACGGTGGAGGGCAGCAAGTATCCAGCCACGATTAGCGTGGAGGGAAAAAATCTCAAGCTCATAGGGGCGGGCCTCAGAGAAAAATGGTGGGTGGACGTCTACACCATGGGCGCATATTCCGAGAGCGGCTCCTGCAACACATCTGAGATAATCAATAAACCCGAGGTCAAGTATTTGAGGCTGGACATGAAGCGGGACGTTTCTGCCGAGAAGATGTCATCGAGCATCGGTGAGTCCTTCGAAGATCATATGCCCAAGAACGCGTCTGCTAAACTGAAACAGCAGCGCAAGACATTTGAATCCCTGTTCAAAAAAGAGTGCACCGAAGGGACAGTACTGGAGTTCATCTATGTTCCGGGAACCGGAACCATCTTGAAACAAAATGGGAAAAAAATGGGGCCGGCCCTTGAAGGGGAGGATTTCCAGAAAGTCCTGTGGGATATCTATTTTGGCAAGGAAACCTGCTGTGATGATCTGCAGGAGCAGATTTTAGAGACTTGTAAAAAAAAGAAATAGCTCGGGCTTTACCTCTTCTGTCTGTTACGGCTTTTGATTAGATGGTGAATACAGGTTGTACTTGGCAAGCTTCGAGAGCAGGTTGGATCTGCTTATGCCAAGTTGCCTGGCCAGCAGTGATTTGTTCCACTTGGTTCTTACCAGTCCTTCGTGAATCAACTCCCGTTCTAAAATGGCCACGGCTTGCTTCAGGTTTTTCGAGCCGCCTAATGCTTTGTTCAATGCTCTTATGCCGTATCCGGCGCTTTGCCTGATCCTGGCCGAGACCATCTCCGGCGTGGGTTCATTGGTTCTAGCCGTCAGGCTGGCGAGTTGACGAATTTCTTCTTCGAGTTCATCGGCATTGCCGGGCCAGTGATAGCGAAGGAGCAGGTCCATGACCTTGGGAGTCAATTCCAGCGGGGCTCTTCCCTCGACACTGTGCCGGTCTACGAACATCTTGATGAGTTGCGGCAAGTCTTCCCTCCTGTCCCTCAGCGGGGGGACGGAGACAGAGTGGGGCGCGAGTTTGTCTGCCAGATCCCTTCGAATCATTCCGAGCGATATTGCTTCGCTGAGCGGCTGTTCTGTGGCCAACACCACTCGGGCTCTGGCTTCCATCGGGTCCGGATTGCCTACAGGAACAAAAGTACCTTCCTGAAGATAACGAAGGAGTTTTACCTGTATGGAAGGATATGTCCAAGTGCCGGCCGGCAAGTATACCGTTCCGGAATGAGCTGTTTGAAGTAGCCCTGTTTTTCCTTCCGATGCATTGCGGTAATGACCGAAAAGACGGTGCTCTGCCGTAAGGTGATCCTGACTATGTTCAAGAACTTCGAATGGTTGCTCACGTCGATGTCCTGCCTTGTGCAAAGCCAACGCCAAGGCTCTCTTTGCTGTTCCTGCCTCTCCCTCGAGGAGTATGGGCGTGTCCAGGTGTAGAGCTTTGGAAAGTGATCTGATGGTGTCTTTCATGGGTGAAGACAAGGCGACAATGTCGGAGAAAGCCTCAATGGACACCACTGGCTCCAAGCTCATTGTCGGCACCAGGCCGGATTCAAAAGCAGCAATCTCATCGGCACAGTACTCCAGTAAATCCCCTAGTCTCATCAGGTCTTCTCTTGTGATCACCGGCACTCGATCACCAGCCAGGTCTGTCTTTTTCCCGCACAGTTCCAGTACGCTGCCGCGCAGTCTGGCTATCTTTGTTCTTCCCAGCTCCCGGCTGGAAAACCCGCAGGTGAACAACAGGCCATTGCCTGTACCTTGTGACTTGATCGGGCTGGCTATCATGGACAGCCCCATATGACAAGTGTGCACCAGAGGTGTTTTTTCCCTGGGGTTTCGTTTTAGACGACCATGAATCTCCTTGATGCTTCTCGCGCACTGAGCTGCCCCACGCCTGCAGTTGCGCGTGGCTCTGCAAAAATCGTTGCCGCCCGAAGGTACGGGACCCCAGGCTCGTTCTAGTACCCTTCCTTTTGCGTCGGTGATTCCCACCTCCACCCTCCACCATCTTTTTACCAGGTCACGGAGCATGGATACGGAACGTAGGCTTAGGTACCTTTGGGGGTTTTCCATGAACAGATGATAGCGGAAAATTCAGATGCATGGAATAGTGTTCCTTCGGTTGCTTTCATAGACTAGTATGTTTCGTGGGTTGGACAGCTGATGTTCTTTTGACGAGGAGAATATTGATGATTGGAGATATCGATATCTGGAAACAGAGTTTTAACTCGTCTGTAGATTAGAGAAGTTGTCGGGGACCCTTATAATGAATCCTTGTACTTGGCTCTCATACTCCGTTGGCTTTGTGCTCCCATGAGGGATAGAGTAGAGGCATGAAAACTAAACCCATGGCAGCAAGGGAGGTTTGGCCGAGACGATGAAAGATACTCAATTTTTGTCTGTTCTTTCTCTGGGTGCTCTCTTGGTTCTTTCCGCATTCTTTTCAGGTTCCGAGACGGCTCTTATCGCTGCCGGGCGCGTAAAACTGAGTCATCTGGTGGACCAAGGAAGCCTTGGCGCAAAAAGAGCATTACGTTTGTTGAGGGAGCCATCCGAGTTGCTTGCCGTGATTCTGGTGGGTAACAATCTTGTCAATGTCACAGCCGCGGCTTTGGCGACGACGCTCATTGGGCCACTGTATGCAACCATAGCCGTGACACTGGTGCTTCTGGTGTTTGCAGAGATAACCCCCAAAAGTCTTGCGGCATTGAATCCGGAATATTTCGCAGTACGGGTGTCGTTGCCGGTTGAGGCCTTTGGTTATCTTTTCAGGCCAGTGGTGTGGATTACCACCTCGTTTACCGATGTTCTCCTTTGGACTTTTTCTAAAGGTAAATCCGGCGGAGAGCGAAAATTATCCCGGCAGGAGTTGCTCATGGCCATCAAGCTGGGGGAGAGTGACGGAGAGTTGGAGCCATCAGAGACGCGCATGACACAGGAAGTCTTGTCTCTCAAGGACAGGCCCGTTGCCGCCATAATGATACCCCTTGACGAGGTGGATTCGATCGCAGAGACGGCAACTTTCGAACAGATCAAAGAGGAGTTTGTCAAGACGGGCAATACTCGCTATCCGGTGTATAGAGGCGAGAAGTCAGAGATGGTGGGTATGCTGCTGGTCAAGGATTTTCTGATGCACCCGGAGGGGATGAAGGAGAACTGGCTGCAGTATGTTCGTCCGTTGATGCGCGTAAAGGCCGACCTCGAAGCTGATGAACTGCTCAGAGACATGCAGATACAACATTCTCACATGGCCGCGGTGGAGGACGATGAAAACAAAGTAATAGGTATAGTTACCATGGAGGATGTCCTGGAGGAAATAGTGGGGGAGATACAAGACGAATACGACGATGACGAGGGAGAACTGATTCGGGAATTCAGTCCTGACAGGTACTCGGTGAGGGCGGATGCAGAGGTCGATGATCTTTGCAAGGTACTCAACGTGGACCTTGGACAGAGGGACCAGAACATCACTTTGAAAGAGTGGTTTGAACGCAGGATGTCTGTTTCCGGTTCGAGGGCAAGGAGGGTCAAGAGCGGGCAGGTGCAAGTGATTGCGCGAGGACCGAATCGGTTCGAGTTATGGATAAAGGGAAGAACTGAAAAGCTAAAGCTGCCAGTGGAAGACGCAGAGCATTGGTGAGATAAAATGGCTTCAAAAAATCGACAAAAAGATAACCTTCGAAAAGCATTCGAGGTAACTGTTTCACGTGTCGCAAGGTTGAAAAAGGGTATTGACGAAGACACTCTCCATCGCATTTCCATGTTGGGCAGCATGCGGTTGGTAGTGCTTCGCAACCTGTGGTCCCATGGATACATAGAGGCCTGTGGTCTTGCTGAGTCATGGGATGATGCAAGGGATATGGGCTGCCCTTTGCTGGACCCGGAACTGGATGAAAAAGGGCCTGACCCTGTGGCGGTGATTGAATCCTGTGTCGTTCCGGATGACGTGACCGATCCGGCAAAGCTGTTCGAGCGACTAGGAGACATGGTTCTTTCACGAAAGGGAAAGTCAAACAAATACAAGACTACCCTCAGACGTGCCTCGCGTCGCAGAAAGGGCGCGTTTTTTACTCCTGACTGGATGGCCGAGCGTTTGGTGAACATGGCTTTGGGGCCGGTGCTGCAGGGAAAATCCGCAGAACGGATTTTTTCTTTGAGAATAGCAGATCCTGCTTGTGGTGATGGCAGGTTGCTTGCTAAAAGTCTTGACTCCATGCTCGATGCCCTGGGCGTTGAAGGAGAACAGAGAGTTGAAGCTTCGAGGAACATGGTCGAAAATTGTCTTCGCGGTGTTGAGCTAGACCCCATTTGCGCTGCGTTGGCGAGGACCACCATGTGGCTGTGCTGCGATCCAGCGAAGGGTCCTGTGGAAGGGCTGGAGCATACCATAGTGACGGGTGATTCCCTTCTCGGTTCCATAGACACCAAGGATACGCTGGGAGTTGGATGGAAAACGAGTTTTGCTGAAGTGTTCGATGGGAACGAACCGGGATTCGACGTCATCGTGGCAAACCCTCCGTTCGAGGTGCTCACTGGTTTTTCCAAGAGAAAAGGTCTCAAGGACTATTCCAAGAAGATCAGAAAGAGCGGTTATGACTTGGCCCTATCAGGAAGCCTCAATACCTACCGGCTGTTTTTGGAGCGTTGCTTGTCGTTGATGGCCGATGGTGGGCGTATGGGCATTGTCCTTCCTTTCGGGTTCATGATGGATCGTTTTGCTTCAAAACTAAGAAGCCACATTTTACGTAGTGGTTGGATCGAACAGGTCCATGCGTACCCGGAGAGTACAAGGAGCTTTGATGGAGTGGGACAATCAGTGATTTTATTGGCTGTCCATAAAAAAGACGGTTCCAACAAAAGTATCTTACTAAAAGCTGCTCCCAGCCATGAAGTGCTTGGAACTGTGAGTGTCGAGGAGCTTAAAATACTGGATCCCAAGGAACTGGTCTTGCCCTTGGCCCGACCTGCGAGTATCTCCTTGGCCGCTCGCATGTCCTCGGCGTGTTCGTCCAGCGTCGGAGAGTTGGCAGACGGCATGGTGGGGGAACTGGACCAGACGAAATTCCGGGAATGTATGTCGTCGGAGCCCACCGAAACCCTGCTGGTCAGAGGGGTGCATATGGCACCATATGATGTTGATCTGAATGTGCGCGACTGTCGACAGCGCTGGGTGGACATGGAGAAGTTTGATTCCGAACGCGCAGGTGGCAGGTGGCGCCATGACATCACCGAGCCTCGGCTGGTGCAAACCGGAATCGTAAACATGGAGGCTTCAAGAAGGTTGGTGGCCGCTATCGTGCCGACGGGAACAGTTCTTGGAAATTCAGTAAACTACTGGGTTCCAAAGCAAGGCACCTTGCTGGATCGTGACCAGACGAGGTGGTATTTGCTTGCATACCTGAACTCCACTCCGGCTGAATGGCGCTTTCGGTTGAGCAGCTCGAACAACAATGTGAACCTGTATGAGATTAGATCATTGCCTTTGCCCGGCCTGACAGAGACTTTTCCTTCTGATAGAATCGAAACCTATCTGGACGGAACCATGGACCGGATTCGCACCGCCATGGTTCATCCTCTGGGCATGGTAAGGCAGATAACCGCAGGTTGGGGAGCGCCTGGCCGTACGGACAGGGTGGTGGCCATGTTGCTTGGGCGGGTGGCGCAGCATATTGAATCCGTCGATGTCTCCAGTGAAAAGGGAAGGTGGCTGGAGCATCTTTTGGATCACTTGGTAAACTGGCACCTGGGAATGGACGAACCAGACCTGGATTACATGCTCCATGAGGTTCCGGTCAGGGCCTGGAGCACAGAATGATGAGAGACTCGAATGTAAGATGGATCATGTGGTTGGTCCTTGCTTGCGGGCTTTTCGATGGTGGCTGTGGAGCCCTGGATGAGCCCCTGTGCGAAGATTACGACTGTTCGTGTCCTGAGTACAAAAACTGTGCTCTCGCGGGAACCGCCTTGCGCTTCGATGTAAGGTCCGATGCCATGCCTTTTTTCTCGGCCCCATGGCCTGCGGATGCGAGACTCTTACCGGACGGGCATCCTGACCTGAGAGATTTTCCCAATCCATCCAATAGTTCCATGCTCATCGACTATCGCGATACCATCATGGCGGAGACGACCGGATGGGGCACGAATCAGGCCATATACTTTTCATTTGATGGGCCCATAGACCCCCAATCGTTACCTTCGTCTCCTGAGGCAACTGTGGCCTCTGGCTCGCCTGTCTTTCTCGTAGACATTTCACAAGGACCAGGCCGCGGTGAACGTATTCCTTTGTCGGTTCGATACCTTGAACACGAGCGGCAATTCACCCCTTCTTTTACGCTTGTCTTGCGTCCGGTCCTGGGTTTCGTACTACGGCAAAACACCTTGTATGCAGCGGTAGTGACCAGGGATGTCTTGGCGGCGGATGGTAAAGCCCTGGGCTCACCTGACGATTTCGAACGAACCAAGTACACCCGGGAACCAGAAAACAAGTCACTCAAAGCATGGTGGGAAACAATGCAACTCGCATGGCCCGAGTTGGAAGCCATCGCAGGTATAGATGCTTCTCAGTTGGCGGCAGCCACGGTGTTTACCACCCAGGATATTCACTCGGAGATGGATCGATTGGCCGGGACGATTGCAAACATGCCGGTGCCCGGATTGGAATCGTGGGGCGTTTTGTCGGAAATGGCTCATATCTACAGGGTAGAAGCGTGGTTCGAGCTTCCCGAGTTTCAGGCTGGTGAGCCACCCGATTTCAAAGGCGGCGGTGGAATCGTCTTCGATGAGGAAGGACGGCCGGTGGTACAGCGTAAGGAGTTGGTGGCTTTTACCCTGGCTATTCCAAAGGGCGACATGCCGACGGATGGCTGGCCCCTTGTGATCTATGCCCATGGAACAGGGGGGAGCAGAAACGGGTTTTCCAACGGCGATGACAGCGTTGCCGATTTGTTGGCAAGGCGTTCGATTGCGTCCATCGGAATGGACCAACCCCTGCAAGGTGATCGAAATCCCTGGGGACGCAATGAAGATATCATCACATTCAACCCATACAACATCCTCGCCATGAGGGATAATTTTCGACAGGCCGCAGTTGACATGATGGTGCTGAGGAGGATCATCTCGCAACTAAAGGTCCCGGCCCGGTTTTCACCTACCGGCCAGGATGTAATTTTCGACGATTCCAAGGTAGCCTTCATGGGTCACAGCCAGGGGAGCCTGAATGGCCCTATTTACCTGGCTCATAGCCCTGATGTACTAGGCGCGGTGTTTTCCGGTGCAGGAGGAGGTTTGGTCGCTGCTCTTCTTGGAAAAACCGAACCAGTTGATATTCCAGGATTGATCATCCTGGGTATGGGCTTGGAGCCTGACGAGTTCGACATGGATCACCCGGTGCTGGCCATGTTCCAGATGTTCGCAGAGCGGGCTGATCCCATAAATTATGCCAGGAGGCTGATTTCCTATTCACCGGCTGGAGGGATCGCCAAGCATCTGTTTTTCAGCCAGGGACTAAAGGACCAGTATGCACTTCCCATACAGACTCAGGCCATGGCGGCAGCCTCTGGCTGTTTTCCTGCTGCCCCTATACAAGGCAAGTGGCCGGCGTTCGACCTCATGGGTAGGGAGCCTTTGGACTTGCCCATATCCGGAAATACCATGGGGCCTGGAGGAAGAAAGGTCACCGCAGTGATGGTACAGTATCCTGATTATGGACACTTTGCAGTCTTCGACAGCCCGGATGCCAAAACCCAGTATCTGGGGTTCTTGGAGTCAATGCTCAAGTCCGACATACCAATCGTGCCTTCGTCCAATTGACCAAATACACTAAGTTCATTTGACCTCATGGATATGTTGCGCTCATATTGTAGATATGTATTTCCCAACCGCGAACATTGAGATTAATCCCTTTGTTCCACCTGCGGTCGCTTTCATCGTCTCTTTTTTTACCTCCATGGGTGGTGTGTCTGGTGCATTTTTACTTCTGCCTTTCCAGGTGAGCATTCTTGGATTCACAAGCCCCTCAGTCAGCGCAACCAACCAACTATTCAACATAGTGGGCATTCCAAGTGGTATATATTGTTATATCAAGCAAGGCCGCATGGTTTGGCCCCTCGCCATGAGCATCGTGCTGGGCGCCATTCCGGGCGTCATCATCGGGGCACTGATCCGCATCGAATATTTTCCCGATCCCCATACCTTCAAGATGTTCGTGGGAATCGTTCTGCTGTATATTGGATCGAGATTGCTGAAGGATGTGCTGAAAAAGGTTCCAGAATCACAAAAAGACACGGTCCAAGACCGAGGAGCTGGTTGTGGACTGAGTCCAGTGCTCTCAAGAGTCAGTGTAAGTGAATTCAGCGTGACTCGGATAGGATTTGATTTCCAAGGGCGATCCCACAGTGTAAACACCCTTGGCCTCGTATTGTTGAGCGCCTTGGTGGGAATGCTGGGTGGAGTGTATGGAATCGGCGGTGGGGCAATAATCGCTCCTTTCATGGTGAGCTTTATGGGACTTCCTGTGTACATCGTGGCCGGGGCCGCCTTGATGGGGACATTTGTAACCTCCATCGCAGGGGTGGTGTTTTACCAAAGCATCGCTTCTTTTTATCCGGATCTGGCAGTATCTCCTGACTGGATGTTGGGTGTCATGTTTGGTGTGGGTGGCCTTGGTGGGATGTATTGCGGTGCCATGGCGCAAAGATTCGTTCCCGAAAAACTCATCAAATGGTTACTGGTGGGATGCATCTTGTTCGTCTCTTTGGGTTACATTATCTCCTTTTTTCAACATTGACAGTAGCTAAAAGGATGAAAGCCGATTCATATTCAGTCTCGAAACCTGGCTTGTAATTGACGACGTCAGGTTTGTGATGCTGTCTATTTACCGGTTATTTACCGGCAATGGATGCGAGATACGCAAGCAGTGCATCTGCCTGGCGGATTCCATCCACGGCTGAACTGGTAATCCCCCCTGCATAACCGGCCCCCTCGCCTGCGGGAAACAGTCCTCTGAGCGTGGGGCTCATGCCGTCAGGGTCTCGAAGTATTCTTACTGGGCTGGATGTTCTGCTCTCCATTCCCAAGAGAAGGGCCTTTTCGTGAGCCAGGCCTTTCATTCGCTTGCAGAAAGTGGAAAGACCTTGCTGCAAGGAACCCGCAACTTCATGAGGTAGTAGGTCATTGAGGTTTGTTCGCGAGAGTCCCGGTTTGTACAAACAGTTTGGAAGATGTCCCGTCCCGGACGAACCATGAAGAAAATCCAGGAGCTTTTGCGCTGGAGCCCCGTAGTCTTCTCCCCCTGCTTCGTATGCGGCTTTTTCAATTCTTCTCTGGAATTCCACACCGGCCAGGGGTCCTTTGCCAGGAAAGTCATCCGGCCCTACCTGGACTACAATGGCTGCGTTGGCCTCACGGGAACTCCTGGCAGAGTCGCTCATACCGTTTATGGCGAGCATCCCTGGCTCTGTAGGAGTGGGGATGACCACTCCACCAGGACACATGCAAAACGAGTACACACCCCTCGAGCGAGCCCGCGTCGAAAGCCTGTAAGATGCCGGACCGAGGGCAGGGTGACCTGCAGCCCTGCCATACTGTATCGAGTCTATGAGAGACTGCGGATGGGTCATGCGAACGCCCACTGCAAACGCCTTTGACTCTATAGCCAGGCTTTGTTCGGCAAGGGAATGGAACAGGTCCCTTGCGCTGTTGCCAGGTGCCAGTAAGGCTGCGTGACAGTGTATGGAGCCATCCTGCAGAATGAGCCCTGTGATGGTGTCCTTGCTTTTGATTGTCCCGGTGACTTTAGTCTCGAAGTGGAAGGTAGCACCGTTATTCGATAAGAAATCCATCATGTTTGTCAAAACCTTGGGCCAACGATCCGTGCCGACATGGGGGTGGGCTTCCACCAGGATATCGTCCGTGCTTCCTGCTCCGAATCTGTGCAGTAGCTCCAGCACTGTTTTGACAATTGGACGGTCGAGCCTCGTGTACAGCTTTCCATCGGAATAGGTACCAGCTCCACCAAGTCCAAAGTGGAAGTTAGCCTCCGGATCCAATTCGCCTAAAGTCCTCAGGCGATCCACAGCCTCGTGTCGCTTGGGAAACTTTGGTCCACGCTCGAGGACTATCGGACTCAGTCCAGCTTGGACGAGCCTCCATGCGGCAAACATACCGGCAGGGCCTGTGCCCACAACAACTACTGACGGAGAGCCTTTCACCGATATTGGCTCGGGCAGGGCCACGGGATCAGGAAGAGCAAGCACGGTTGAGTCCCTACTGTCGATGGGCGTGGAAAGTCTTACCGCCAGATGCAAAACCAGCTTTGGTCTTTTGCCTCTGGCGTCTATGGCCCGGCGAAGCAAACGGACTTGCAACACGGAGTTTTCAGAGATTGAGAGTTTTTTAGCGGCCAAGCTTCGAAGGTCTTGCTGATATTGGTCCAGGTCTATGGTGAGGTTTCTTATGAGAACCTGATGGAATTTATTTTTGTCCATGTCACTGCACACTAAACCAAGATTGGTTGCCCATCAAGGCCGGGAGACATGACGCGTTGCGGCTGTGTAAAACAGTGCGCGCCTTTAGAATAAACCTGGTAAGTATGGTGGCGGGTTGCAGGCTTGGCATTGGTGCGTCAAGTCGTGGAAATATAACAGGAGAGGAGTTGTTGGTCGGGTTGGCATGTTGTTTGCTGGATATCTGATGCTTGTTGGCTCATCGTGGCCAATATACAGTGAGTGATAATGGAGGAAGCAAAATGAGAATTATTGAACAGATCATGCCTGAAAAGGTGAGTTCAGCAATGGTCGAAAGCGTTTTTGAGCAGTTGCGGGCCAACGGCTATTCCCATGGGCAAATAATATCCCTGTCAAAAGAACTTGGTAAATTGGCCGGCGAACACCTTGCGCCAAGGGAAGAAATCCCTGCCCTGGGAACCATGACCTTTGAGATGGATCTGTCCGGAATGGCCTGGGTATGAGCGGCGTAGCTGCTTATTGAAAAAGTCTTGATTACATTCCCGTGGGTGAAGATGGTTGCGCTGCCCCGGGGACCTGGAATTTTTCGCCTTTTTTCATGGTGATTACTGCAAGCTTTTCCAACCCGGCGTTCTTGGTGGTATCAACGATTTTTACGGCCTCTCCGTAGTTGGCTTCCGGGTCGATGTTGAGAAATATGGTCTTTTCCCTGCGATTTTTAAATATGTCATCCAGCTTCTTGGCGAGCATGGATACTTCGATTTTTGTGCGATTCAGATACAGTTGTCGGTCTTTTGTGTAAGTAAGAACAACCTGGTCCTGGGTTACATCAGGAGGAAGATCCACCTCTGCCTTCTTGGGAACATCCAACCTGTGTTGCATCATCATCAGTGGGGTTACGACCATGAATATTATCAGCAACACGAGTAGAACATCGATCAGTGGGGTCACGTTCATGTCCGAGCGTACACCCTTGCCTCCAGTACTCATTCCCATGGTGTCAGCCCCCTTGCCCGCCGCCGGACTTGTCCTCTTCCGTGGCTAACTTCACTTGTTGAAATCCCGCCTCGTGACAGATCTCCATCACTTCTCGAACCGCGCCGTAAGTCAGACGTTGATCTCCTTTGAGATATATTTCTTTTGTGGGATCTTTGCGTAACTCGTCCTGGAGCCTTGTTCGCAATGAACTCCTGGTTACGGGGTTGCGTCCCAGGTACAGGTTTGTTTCAAATCCTGCGCCACGACGAATGTATTCCACGGACACTATCAGGTCCTTGCCCGTATCGCTCTGTTTTTCCGGATGTCGTACTGTCGGCAACATGACAGCTTTGCCCTTTTGCAGCATGGGCGTGACCACCATGAAGATAATCAAAAGCACCAACATTACGTCAACTAGGGGCGTGACGTTTATTTCCGAGTTCAGCCCCTTGCTGCCCAGTTGCATGGACATGGGCGTTGCTCCTTGAGAAGTCGACTCAGGAATTTGCTGCCTGAGCCAGGTCCGATTCGGTACGCTTTATAAGTATGTCCACAATCTCCACCGCGGATTCATCCGTGTCCACCTGGATTCCATCCACCCTCGAGGTGAAGTAGTTAAAGAGCATGACAGCAATAATGGCCACTCCGATGCCGACAGCGGTGGTGATAAGAGCCTCTGCAATACCGGCAGACACAGCGCCCAGCCCGCCTCCTCCTTCTTTGGCCATACCCTGAAAGGAGTTGATGATACCGAAGACCGTTCCGAACAGTCCTACGAACGGCGCTGTGGATCCTACGGTGGCGAGACCACCCAGACCTCGGCGCATGGCGCTCATCTGGCGTTCAGTGGTTTTTTCCACCGCCCGGCTTACCGCACCCACCACGTCGTATCTGGGCTTGGCACCATCTTTCGATGCCTTGAGGTATTCCTGGAGCGCAGCCCGGATTACCTTTGCTATGTGGCTGCCGGCAAACTGTCCTGCCGCATCAGCAGCCTCTTTGAACTTGCCCTGCTCCAGCAGGTCGCGGATGAGCAAAGCATACGCTCTTGATTGTTTTTTTGCCCGGATGAAAACGATCAAACGTTCGGCAGATACCGCGATGGTGAATATGGACATGATACCAAGGACGGATACCACCGCCTTGGCGATAAAGCCCATGTTTGCCCACATGCCCGTAAGGGTGAATTCCATTGTTGCCTCCTAGGACGTCCGAGACGGAACCGAGGTTCCTTTTCGTTACTCCAACTTGAAAACAAATTTATAAACAGTATAAGTGCCTACGGCTCTGCCGTTGATTGTGTGCGGACTGAATTTCCAGCTTGCAAGAGCCTGTCTTACGGCCTTTTCAAAATGTTTGTCTGTTTTGAGAAACTTTACTTCACCGACCCTGCCGTCTGGTGTGATGAAGATTTTCACTATGATGGTTGCTTCCAGTCCTGCCGCCCTGGCGATTCGAGGGTATGCAGGCTCTGAACCTGCGATCCTTCGCTTCTTGATGATGTCGGGAGCCTGGTAGGTGGGCTTTGGAGGAGGAGGCGGCGGTGGCGGTGGTGGTGCCTCCACTGTTCCTCCGATTACTCCACCTACGACCCCACCCACGACTCCGCCTTCGACCCCACCTTCCACTCCGTCGTCAAAACCTTCTTCTGGTTCTTCCGGCTCCCGGGCTTCTTCTTGCGGAATTTCCTTAGGCGCTACGAATTCCTTTATTTTCGGTTGAGGTTTCGGCTCGACCTTTTGTTCAGGCTTGGGCTTGGACCGTTTTTTCTTTGGAGGAGGAGGTGGCGGTGGTGGCGGTGGCAAGGATGCGAAATCCACAAAAGTAACCATGGCCGGTGGTTGTGGGACCGGGTTGATTCGCATGTGGTCCAAAAATAGGACTACCGAAAGTGCCACACCATGCAAAAACAACGAGCCTAACAGTACTTTCGTCAGTCTCTTGCCTCGGCCTTCTTGCTTCTGTGTAAACGACTCGAACATGTGTCCTCCCCGTCGGTCTGCCGTCTTTGCTTACATTATGACGAACCGGGGGAATGTTTTGGTTCCTTCAATGAGCAGGTTTTTCATGGTCTCCTGCCGAATCTCCTCTTGATGTCCCTTCGTGATCTTTGTCTGCTGCGTCTATTGCCTTGCCAGGCGCCTCGGCTTTTTGTTTTTCCTTGCGCTCTTTGAGGATCAACCCTGCAGCCTTTCGCAGTTCGAAAGCTTCGTATTGGTCCATGGCCTTGCTCTGTTCGTCAGTCTCGTACAGAGCGCGTTTGAGAAAAAGCAAGTTGGCATAAATCATAGCTTCTGCGTATTTGTCTTTCAACGCCATGGCCCTGCGACACGCCTCCAAGCCCTGGTCGGCAAACTTTAAAGCCTCGATACCTTTCATTCTATCCGGCTGGTAGTGAAGTAGGTTCCACACATATGTGCCAACCTCGTAGAACATAAGCGCCTTTTTTTCCTGGTCTGTCATGACTTCGGCTCGGCGCCAGTACCATTCCAGAGCGTCTTGGCTCTTTTCCGACTTGTCGGCAATGATAGCCAGGATTTTCATGGTCTGAACATCGTCAGGCTTTGCCTCCAAATCTTTTTTGAAAAACTCCACCGCGTCCTGATAGCGATGACAATCTATAAATAGAGTGATCAGGTATTGCCTGGCTTCGTGATCTTGCGGGTTGTGTTTGAGCATGTCGAGGAACGTACTCAGCGCCTTGTCGGCCATTTTCTTGTCAGAAGGAGCTGCCTTCAGCAGGGTCTTGATTTCGAATACCCTGGCCGCATCGTCGTCGGGATTACGGTTGAGGTGTTGCTCGAACGCCCATACTGCCTTTCCCGCAGCATTTCTCTCCAATGGATTTTTTGATGTGGGGTTGAAAATGCTGAAATATGAGTAACCAAGATTGAGATACAGGTTTGGAGTTTCAGGATCTAGCTTCTGAGCCTGTTTGTACTTTTCTATCGCAGTACGATAGTCCAGCGCCAAGTAGGCTTCGTTGCCCTCTCGGGCGAGTTCTCTTGCTTTTATGACATCGCATCCGGCGGAAAACAAAAATAACGCCGGAAGTATTGCAGGCACAAACAGCGCTGTCATCCTCGATAGGATCCGATTTCGCAAGCCGACCTCCTTGGGTGTCGGAGTGGTCTTATTATCGTTTTTATCCGAGGGGTGCAAGATTTAATTCAAATTTCGCACAGAAGGATGTCCATGCCACCTGATGCACAACTGGATTGATTTTCTAACGATTGAAATTTGTTATTTTTTGTTTATTTTTTTTCTTGCGGAAGTTCCCAATACATGTTAGCCGAAAGCACCTGAATCGGAATTGTTTATTGCGCTCAGAGGCGCAGTGTTAGGAATGTGTGATAGTTGCCAACTTTCGGCAAAAATTTTTCGTTCAACTCAACCATCGCATCGGAGGCCGTGATGAAAAAAGCGATCAAATCGTGGCTGATGGTGTCCCTTGCCGGGATGGTATTGGTGCCGCTTTTGGCATGCGATACCATGTACGACGAGGACGCCGTCCAGAAGTACACGGAGATCCGCGGAACCATCCGGATCCCGGGCGCACTCAACCCGCTGCTGCCTTCCAAGGCGGCTGAGGGCGCCCAGGTTCCGGGAGGCGACACTGGAAACTGTTATGACAGTCCCCACGTGCTGCCTACCATCGTTTCAGACGCACCAGCGCTTGTAGTCAAAGGCGAAATCAGCGCCACATACGGAGGGGCCGCATGTGGCGATCCCTCCACCGTGTGGTACCAGTTCCAGGTGGACAAAAAATCGTCTTTGACCCTCCATCTCGATTGGGAAAACGCAGGCCAGGACGCCTTCGTTCCCATCCTGTATTCCCGCCCTGCCGGTTCCGGCGGAGGCGTGGATTTCATCACCTGGGATTTGACTGGCACAGCCCCAATCGATATTACCCTGGTGGCGGATCCCGGTAAGGAATACCTCCTGAGATTATTGAAGTGGTACGAGACCACCACACCCACGAAATATGTAGTGAGTCTGTCGGCGATTTCAGGCACGGTCGTTGGCCGTATACTCGTGGGCGCATATCCGGATCCCAAGCCGTTCGTGGTGGTTCCCGGCGCTTATGCAGCCGAGGATGACCCTGCTTCGGCCGAGGCCGGCAATCCCAAGTATCCCGTGGGTGGCTCGACGGTGCGCGATTTGCAGGTGGACCCTGTAACGGGTGATATGACAGGTTGGTTCGATGGAGTCCTGGTACCGGTAATCGAGTGTAAGACCGACGCTGATTGCAACTGCGGTGAGCCAGGTGAATTCGTAAAAGGTGTGGTCTGCTCGCCAACCGTCTGCAACCAGGAAGCCGGCTTCTGTCAATACTGGGTATATGCATTTGCCGACAACGACGGCTCGAACAATTTGAACTTCTCCACCATGGGCGTTCCCACTGCCGCGGATTTCGTAATGCCAGAGGGCGTTGCGGTACCTGGGGGCAAGGTCGACTTTTCAAAAGGGTGGATTTTGTACACATTGTCCGAGTTGCTCATCGACTCAGAAGTCACTGACGCCGACTTTGACGGTATAGCTGACGGAGACCATGACGGAGACGGGTTGGACGATGACAATTGTCCCAACACCTATAACGCCGACCAGGCTGATGGAGATGGAGATGGCGTGGGTGACATGTGTGACAATTGCCCGGAAGACAAAAATCCGGACCAGGCCAACACCGACGGCGTTGGACCCGGCGATGCGTGCAACGGATACCTCGATTCGGATGGCGACGAGATAGATTATCGTGAAAACGATGAAGAGGATA
>CAYSLH010000035.1:0-23881 GCA_964431605.1 uncultured Myxococcales bacterium | reverse complement strand
TTGATGACAAACTGTGCATAGGATGTGGAACCTGCGTGAAGGTGTGTCCGGACAAAACCCTGTCTCTGATAAACGGAAAGGCCAAAGTAACAGGCACCGAGTCTCTTCAATGTGCTCACTGCGCTGCCGTGTGTCCACAAGGCGCCATCAGGGTAACGACCGTCGTGGCTGAATCATCTTCGTTCAAGACAATAAAGGCGGGCAATCACAAAGCGATAAAGGTGAAAGATCTCGTTATGCTCATGAGAATGAGACGATCCTGCCGAAATTTCAAAGACAAGCCCCTGGACAAAGAGTTGCTCGAGGATTTGGCGAAAATCGGTGCCAGTGCTCCATCAGGAACAAACAGCCAGAAATGGAATTTCTTCATCCTGCCGGATCGTAAGACCATACTTCGTTTGGGTGATTCAATCGCAAAATTTTTCAAGCTGTTGAACAAGGTTGCAAAAAACCCTGCGGCCAGGGTTGTTTCCAGGCTGACCCCAGGTGACCAGCTTGGAATGTACTATAGGGAATACTATGACTCGGTGAACGAAGCCATCGATGAGTGGGAAGGCGGTGGAAAGGACCGATTATTCCATGGAGCCCAGGCTGCCATCATTATCAGCTCCAGCCCAGGGGCGTCATGTCCAAAAGAAGACGCCATATTGGCAGCAGGACAGATCATACTGGCCGCTCAAGCCATGGGCCTTGGCACTTGTCTCATAGGATTTGCAGTGGAGGCTATGAAAACCGATCCACGCATCAAAAAGGTCCTTGGCATTCCAAAAAAACAAAAAGTCTACGCTGTAATAGCTATAGGACACCCGGCTATCAAATACCCCAGACCCGCAGGCAGGCACGAAGTGCCCATAACATTCCTATAGGTCAACGCCAAGCCCGGGCCGGCCAATGGGTTACTGGCTGGATCTCCATTTATGGTCTCAGACAACCGGCCAAATCTCCTTACCCAATAGAGCCAACTCATCGGTGCCTCGAATCACTTTTGGCTTTGAGAACAGATTTTGCAAAGGTATGTTACGAACCAAAGCTTTCAGGTTCTCAATTTCACGAGAGTGAATCTCATGCCTCAACTTGCAGTGTGGACAGGTATGTGAAGGCGGTTGGATTTGGTTTACAAACACCTTGCTCACCGGTATTTCATGCTGCTGCAAGTATTCGATTGTTCTAACCGTCTCTAATACACCCATGGCCTCTGGTATTGTAACAAGGGCGAAATATGTCTGAGTTGGATCCGTCAGCGCTTCTCTTGCGATGCTTACCCTGTCTCTGGCCTCGCTGAGTTCTACTCCCAGATCAGGTGTATCTTTGCGCCTGTCTTTGGGTAGCATTTTCCGAAAAACACGCCCCACCTTGGAAAAAGCCCCCCGCACTGTCAGCAGTTTTCCCACCCAACCATCGAGCATTCCAGGCAACATCAACAACCGCAATGTATGACCGGTGGGAGCGGTATCGAAGACCACAGAGTCGAATTCATCACTGGACATGGTCTGCAACAAAACCTCCAGGGACATAAACTCGTCTACTCCTGGAGCGTCTCCCAGCATCTTCATGGCGTCGCCGATGGCGCGTTCCAGTTTACCCCGTTTCTTTCTCTTGCCTCCAGATTCAACTTCCTCATCGCCGCCACCCGTGGCTTGCTGCCACCGTGTGCTCGAATCCACCTCGAGTGCAAAAAGGTTTTGTTCGATCACCAGGCCGCTGTCTCCAATGGAACGTCCAAACACATCGGACAATGAATGAGCCGGATCAGTGGATGTGATGAGAACTTTTTTCCCCGCGCGAGCCAAGCAAACAGCTGTTGCGGCAGCAAGAGTCGTCTTTCCCACTCCGCCCTTGCCGGAAAAAAAGATAAATTTAGTATTGGGACCCAGGCATGGTCTTTGCTTTTTGTTGTCCATCAATAAATCCTCCAATGGGAAAACATAGACTGTGTTGACCGGTTGATTTCCCACTGATAGTTTGCAACTTGAACCGAGTATCAGGAGATTACCAACAACATGCGAATCTGTCACATCTCGACATTTCCCCCTGCACATTGTGGAATTGCCTACTACACCAAAGCCTTGGTCGATGGACTCCATGCCCAAGGAGCAACAAAGCAATACATTCTAACCGAACCCCCAGCCAAAACAACTCACTCAGACAACTTCGACTGTATTCCATGCTGGGAAAGGAATGGAGACTACGTAACTTCAATCATAACCGAGATCAAAAAGATCAAACCGGATATCGCACTACTCCAATATACCAACGACATCTTCGGAGACGACAATCGTTTCCCCATACTACTGGGAAAGTTGCGCAAACTCGGTGTGACCACGATAGTCAACCCCCATTCGGTGTATCCACCAAACTGGAAAACAAGATTCAAACCGGGCAGAGATTCGGCGTCTTTCGACAAGGCCATGAGCGAAGCGGCATCTTGCATCATGGTACACTCCCCGCGCATGCGCGAAGATTTGGCGAACCGAAAAATCGACCCTTACAAAATAGTGGTAATTCCACACGGCAGCTTGATAAGAGAACCTCGTCCCAGGGACGAAAGCCGTAAAATAATAAAGGTCCCCAACGATGCCAAGGTAGTCTTGTTTTTCGGATTCATATGGTTGGGCAAGGGCGTGGAGTTCCTAATGGATGTATTCGGAAGGGTCGCAAGACAGGTGCCTGAGGCATGGCTATACATCGGAGGCTACACCCGGAAGCGTGTTTTTTATACAAGGGCTTACGTGGGTTCTCTATACGCCAGGGCTGCTCTTCGTGGTTTTTCAAAAAGGCTCTCCATGTGGGGCGATTTTGTTCCCGACGACATAACTCCATACGTCTATTCCGCCTCCGACCTGGTGGCCATGCCCTACAAACAGGACTACAGTTCGGTCAGTGGAGTGGTGCATCAAGCTGCGGGATTCTCGACCCCCATGTTCTGCTCCAGGATAAGCAAGTTCGACGAAGTCCGGCAAAGTATCTCAGAGCAACTCATGGCGGACTATGGAGACAAGGACGCCTGGGTTGATGGCATTACGAGATTGCTTTCAGATGATGAGCACTACATGCAAATGAAAAAAGCCGTCGATGATTTCGCACAATCCACAAGCTGGGAAAACGTTGCCAGAACGCACCTGGCGCTCTATGAAAAATTACTCAACGGCAAAGACACCCTGGGAACGCCTCAACATGGGTAAGAAAACACACAGCACCTTTCCATCCATCCCTTGGAAGGCAATCCTTCGCTGGGCATTCGTGCTATTCGCCCTGGCCGCCCTGTTTTGGCTTTTGAACAAGATCGGATGGAACAAGATAGGACATGCTTTCGTTGCTGTTGGATGGAGCGGCGCGTTGATTCTGGTTATACTCGGGCTTTCTGAAAGCACACTGGACGCAGCGGCGCTCGACGCAACCATGCCCCGGCGAATAGGTCTGTGGCGTATGCTTTCGTATCATTGCGCAGGAGCCATCGTGAACACCTTGGTACCAGGTGAGGCGGGCGAGGTACTGAAAGGCTCCATGCTGGGCAGACATGTGAGCACCCAACAGGCCATAGCGGGTACCGTGCTGTGGAATTACATTTTCAAGCTCACCCGTCCTCTGGCTGCGCTCCTGGCTGTTTTGGTCAGCATGATTCTTGGAGCAGACGTCGAAAGCAAAGTGACGATCATAGTCCTGGCGGGAAGCATCTTGTCATTTGCCCCCTATCTCGTATTGAAGCTGCTACTCAGAAAAGGCATGGCTGAGTTAATCGCACGGATACTTAATCGCTTACGCATTCTGAAAAAAGACCCAGAGGGGTTCGTAAAATCCGCTGCAGAACTCGACCACTCTATACGAACCTTCTGGAGAGATCGCCCTGGTGCTTACCTGAAGGTTTTTGGTCTTCAGATCGCTGCCCGCACATCTACCTGGATCACTTTGTTCGCAACAGCCAGGTTCATGGGACTCGATTATTCCTTCGGGCTGTGTGCTCTTATTTATGCAGGTTTGAGCGTGGGTGACTATGTGGTCATGACTCTTCCAGCAAGGATAGGTGTATCGGAAGGGGCCGGCTATCTGATATTCTCCTTCTTTGGGCTCGATGGAGGTACCGGCGTAATCATCTACGTACTTTTGCGACTCAAGGGCTTGATCGCCAACTTGATACCAGCCCTGGCCGCGGCTCACAACAGGGAACGGAATTAGAACGTCATCAATGGGTTGACTGCTTTTTTTCCAATTCTCGTTGCAGTATGGACTGATATTCCTCTATTAGTTCTTTGGAAAAAACCTGCCACTGCATGAGCTTTTTGTAAAAAGAGTTGGTCAAAAGAGGAAAGTCATCCGCAAGGTTTTTCGATTCTTCAGGGTCGGCGCTCAGATCGAAAAGTTCCTTTAGTCCTGTATCCCTCGTAAAAATAAACTTCCATTTACCATCCCTGAGCCCCACCTGGGCTTCAGGTGGTCTGCCGCCAAAAACGACAAACCTCTTATCTCTGCTGGCCACCAGGTTCCTGCCTTTCATGGTAAAAGGAACTTTCAATCCCATCAGCCCCAGTATGGTTGGAGCCAGGTCTATGTGGCTGGTGGGAAATCGAACCTTTGTTCCAGCGATGGAACTCAGCTGAGGACCGGCAATCACCAAAGGAACCCGAATGACTTCCTCATAAGTGACAGGCCCGTGAGAATAAGTCCTGGGATGCCGACCGAACCCCTCTCCATGGTCGGAAAAAACCACCACCAGTGTGTTCTCCAGAAGATTGCGGTTTTTCAATCCCTCGACGACCTGTGAAATTCTCTCGTCGATGTAACCAAGGCATTTGAGGTAAGAATCGTGCTCTTGCTCGAGAGTTCCAATCTTCGATTCGAACCCGTCGAAGGAATATGGATGGTGACCAGCTACCATGTTATAGAAAACGGCAAAAGGTTTATTCCTATGTGTATCGATCCAACCCAGCACGTTTTCAACGGTCAGGTTTTCAGAAACGCCCCAACTATCGTTCCAGGCCTTGGCAGCACCTGGTTGGTTGGAACGATCCATCATCGCGTCAAAGCCTCGATGCTTGAAAAACCTCAATTGTCGGTCATATGAAAAATCGTCCGACACGATGAGGGCCGTGCTATAACCTTCGTTCTTCAGCGCCCTGGGCAAGCTGGTACAAGGTATGGAAGGATTGATACGAGTAATGGAACGGTAATCCGGATAAGGCAATTCGCTGCAATAAAACGAAAACAATGCCTTCATGGTCTGAGGCCATGTGCTGTAATGAGTCAAGAACTCCACCCCCGTGTCACCCAACGAATGCAGGTGGGGCATGGATTCCGGATGGACCGAATAATCCACTGCTCCCACCGATTCCAGGATCACGACCACGAGGTTTGATTTTCCCGGAATAACGCTGGAAAAAACGGTGGGTAGTTTTTCATCTGGAGCAACCACGGAACTCATATCGAAGCGAAAAGGATCGCCTTTGTAAATTTCTTTGCTTACAAACCTGTTTACAACGGGCCTTATATAGCTTCCGAGAAGGTAGGTCACGGCACTTCGTTCCATCGAATAGGTGTGCACCCTGATTCCCAGGATCTGTCCGTTTCTAAGGTGTGGCAGCAATCCAATCGTGATAAGTACAAAAACCACAGCCAATCCTGACAGAACTCTACCCAGTATCTTTCTACGTTTGGACCAATATCTGGGAATCGACCACAGCAACAAAAACATACCGCAAAGCATGAGAACGAACACTACAACGTTTTGAATGTTGATGTTCTGAAGCACGGAACTACCGAGGGAAAAACCAGCAGCTCCAGGGCTATCGTCCGAATTCCTCCAGGTGAGGTCTATTGCGGCCTTACCCAAGGGGGCCCCCACCGTTTTGTTTACGATATAGCTAATCCACACGAAAAACCCGTGAGCAACCTGCAGCAGCCCGGATATTATCCAAAACCATTTTTTCCTGCGGATCAAAGGCCAGGCGATAAGACTTATCGCCAAACCAACCAGACCCGCACCTACCACGTCCCAGCCCATACACCATATGAGCTTGGCCATGGTCTTGAAAAAAGGAGTTCTGCCTTCGGAACCGGACACCACAAAAAGAAAAGTAGCGAACTTTGCCACTATCAAAACCGCGCCGCTGCCGAGGGTGTTCGCCAACAACAAAGTCTTGAAGCTCATCTCCTGATCGGGTTTTTCATAACTCATGATGACATGTGCACCTGCGTCCAATTCAAAAACAAGGCTGTACTATTACACCATGCAATGGTGATATTCAACGATATCCACGCTCGGGGCAACACCAACGGAGCGACCTCAAATGAATTTACTATTTCTCCGGCCCCATGCTAGTTTCATCCAGATCCAAACAAATGGAGGTTCTCCATGAACAAGTTGGCGTTGGCAGCCGTGTTCGTGTTCCTGCTTCCTTCCGGATGTGTGGAATACGCCCTACATAACCAGTGTGAGACAGATAAAGATTGCGATGGCGATCAGTTTTGTTACGCCGGACTGTGTCACGACGAACAACCCTGCGAAAATGACTCAGACTGCGAGACGGGACAGGTCTGCACCAATGGCAAATGCTTACCCCCGGGATGTGTCAAAGACTCGGACTGCCCGGAAATGCAAAAATGCTTGGATAATAACTGCGTTCAGTGTTCTTGTATGACGGATGAAGATTGCCCCGAAGGTACCGTTTGCAAAGACGGCTGCCTGTGCAAGGAACCGGACGTGGTCACCTGCACATCTGACATGGACTGCCCCATTTCCCAAAAGTGTGTTGATTCACGATGCAGCGACCGGCAATCATGCGATACAGATGATGATTGCCCTGACTCCATGGTGTGTAACAACAACCTGTGTTTCGACGGTTGCAACTCAGACTCGGATTGTCCTCCCTTGACGAAATGCCTCGACGGTCGTTGTCGACAGAACTGTTTCAACGATGCAAACTGCTTGGTTCCGGGACAAATCTGCGAAAACGGAACATGTGTAGACGCCCAATGTACGGATGACTCCGACTGCGAAGGGGAAAATGTCCGCTGCGTAACGGGACGATGCGAGACATATACACCATGTGAACAGGACTCTGACTGCAACGATTCGGAATGGATCTGCATCGAAGGCATATGCGAAGAGTTGCCCCTTTGCGTAATAGATGCCCAATGTGAAGAAGATGAAATTTGCCTAGATGGCCATTGTCATCATGCCACAGGCTGCCAAGATGAAGGCGACTGCGATGAGCAGCACGACTGCATAGGTGGGCTGTGTGTGCCACACGTTTGCAGGGGTGCTGACGATTGCCCCGCCGACATGGTATGCACCGGTGGCCAGTGCACCGAAGAAGGCAACCCGGCCATGGTCTACGAGGTGGTAATCCTGAATCCTGGTGGTCCGATTGTTCAACAGCAGAGCATCGAGTTGCATGCCATCGCCTTGACCCAATCGGGCAATTCGGTTCCGGGAATCGACTTCGACTGGACCTCGAGCGAACCAACAAAGGCGAGCATTGATTCCAGTGGAGTTCTGACCGGGGGCAGCGAACAGGGCGATACGAAAATAAGAGCCACGGCACACGGTACGGACCGTACCAGCCGGCCCGTTACCTTTACAAACATCCTACACGCTCCATTTGACGAAGTGAGAATCACCGCGGTATCGGGGTTGGACCGTAGGCCCGTACAAGGAGCGCTGGTTATCATTCAGACAGACTCTGACAGTATACAAGACACGACCGGAACGGATGGTACCGTCACTTTTGCAGTGTCTGAATTTCCACTGGATATCCATGTTTTTGCAGAAGGTCACGATGCAGTCTCAATCATACAAACATCCTCAGCGGACATTCTCATTCCCTTGCCACCAAAGTTGACGACAACCAAAGCCGGCGGCTTCGTAGGTCAAATGTCCTTTTCCGGCACAGCCCCAGTGTCCATGGGTCTTGCCGGGCTGAGTATTGGAGGAGACATACCAGAGCTTACTTTAAGTTCCCTTCTGGGATCGGTATTCAGGGTTCCGGTACAGTTTGGAACCTATTCTTTCAATCTTCCCCTACCAGCCCAAATGGTTCTGGGCCTGAGCTTTCAGGGCATACCGGTGCAGATCAAACCGGATTACAACGTGCTAGGTAAATCCGGAACTAGGACGGCTTGGGCGTTTGGCGGCAACCTGGACCTGGCTGCCATGGGCCAACTTACAGGTGGCAGTTCCTTATCGGACGTCATCGCAAACCTATTTCCTTACTTTGCCATGCTCAACCATGCCATCAGACCGATACAGGATGTCAGGGCCATTGCCCTGGTGCGGGATGAAGATGACATTGATGGTGACGGCGATAGCCAAGAGATGCGTCCCGACTGGGACAACTTTCCCGATGTGGATCTGGCTCCATCACAACCACAGACCATGGCTCTGCAGGTCACACCCCCTCCTACCGTGATGAACGATGGCCAACCCATAACCACGGCCCTGGTAGTGGCAGGCGCCATGGGAGATACGGGATTTACTCCCTTGGGCTTGACCTCCTTGTCGGCAAACGGCCAGGATCTACCCGCCACGCGGATGAGAATGGCCCCTGCCCATGATGGACTTGAAGTATGGAACTACGCCGTGGCAGTCATGGCAATTGCCGGCACGAACACCAATGGCTTTACAAATGAACTCAGCGCCGTGCTATACGTTGGTCGTGACATGCCTTCGGAAATTACTTTTTCACAAGGTTTTCTGAACTTTGCCGAAGATGCGGTCTTTCACCGTCCCACGAGGACTCTTCTCGCCAGTGGCGTACCTGGTGCTGACATCATGAGGTTGAGGCTACAAGGTTCTCATGGGGGATGGACTGTGTGGCTGGCTTCATCGGACCTGGTTGAACTGGACCTTCCCGCCGCACCGGAAGGATTCGATGATCCCGTGCCGGATGCAAAAGTCACCCTGGATGCCATAAGGCTGGTACAGGGAATGGCGTTTGAAGACCTCGTCTCGTTTGACGGTCAAGACCTGGACAATCTCTCCAGATATACCACGGCGTATTCCAAAACAGAGCTGAACTGACAGCGATGTCTGAGAGGAAGACCTCCATGAAAAACATTGAAACAGCTTTCTGCGTGATCTTGGCAGCCTCCTTGTGTGTTTTTTGTTCCAGGCAAGAGCCATCACACAAGGGAAAACAAGTCACCAAAACCACTACAAAAAACACGACCAGTTCCATCGAACCCAAAAAGCGCACCAGGAAGGTCACTCGCCCAGATCGGCTGTTGGCTTCCCGAAAAGCTGATGATTCATCTGTAAGTGATCTGAAAATCGTAACAGAATCCATCGCCATGTATGATCACCTCTACGAAATTTTCGACATAGCATACGACAACCTGAATGACTGCGATACTGCGGCTGCTAAAGTAAAAGCCTATGCAGACAAGCACAGGGCCGAGATGCTCAAGGCCCAAGAGCAAATGGAGGAGGAGTACAGGTCCATGAGCGAAAAGGACCAAAAACGTTTCAACAAATGGAGACAGAGACGGGACATGCAGATGGTAAACGATTCGATGAAACTCATGATAGAGCTAAATTACCGGTGCAAGGTTCAAGTGCAGGAAATAAACTCGCAGATTGCATCCCTTTCTTCTAAATAGAGACAGCTACTTACTGGCCCCACTTGTCAGGGTCCAGTAAACGTTTGCAATCCACCAACTCGACCCCTGCCGGGTTTCGCCAAGGAGACCAGCAGTACTCGAACAAATAGACCATCTCGGTGATACGCACGAAACTTCTGTCTCCTTCGTTGCGGGATGGGATATAGTCGTATTGACCGTCCGGCACTTCCATCGACCACAGGTTCCAAAGCCCGAATTTCAGATAGTGTTCCACAGAAGCCGAATATTGCTCCTGGATCAGGCGGGCTTCCTGAGCGGTCAAGGGTAAGCCCGACGATGCGGCCGCCAATAAAAAAACCGCCGAATCCGAATCCCACTCCCGATGTGCAGCCCGTTGCTCTTCATCGGACATCATGGCATCTACCCTGGTGATCAGTCCTCTGAGCAATTGTTCCGCAAGTTTGTTTTTCCCCAGCACCAGTGCGTTGGTTATGGCAGCGAGATGAAAGTATCTCACGATGGCATAATTGAAATAATGCCCGGCCGTAGCTATGGCCTCGTAGGTGGGACTGATGCCGTCGCCACAATCGTTATCAAGTGGGTCTTCATACGCCAACAAGGCTGCTGTGAGCTTAGGATCACACTCGGCGTTTGGTATCGCTCCTTCGAACCCTACGAAAGAGGCCAGGTCCTTGACCGAATCCGGGTTGTCTTCCTCGGTGGGGACATAAGTCCTGTGATCTTCTTTTGTACGAATGAGGTAACCGTTATCCACTATGTCCTTGGCAAAACCCTTGAAATACTCCAACGCCAAGGAAGCCGCCTTACGCACCTGTTCATCATCCGTATCCTGGACCAACCTCATCAACAAGGGCACAGTTCTCCAAATATGAGGAACATCATCCTTCGAACGCATATTTCTGACCCAAATGGATCCGAAATAAGGATTGTCAGGGTTTGGAACCGTATGAGCGTTCCAGTCGAATTTTTCCTTCTTGACCGGGTCATAATCGACAACCACCTTATGGCCGTCTTCGGTGGTGTAAGAATGATTATGGGTGAATATGGCCCTGGCAGGCACATAGGGTGCTGGTGGATCCTCCCCTTCATACTCCAGGCCTTGGAACAATGCCACTGCGCCGTGGCAGTAATCTATCAGAAGTTTTCTCATCATCATGTCGCCCGATGCCAGGTACCCAGCGATGGCATTGGTCAGGACCTTGGAAGTTCGAATCATTAGATTATCAGCCCCACCCCGATGCTCAAAAGTAACGGTATCACGCGCCTTGATGGCGACAGTATCCTGCCACCAAAGTGCATAGCCCGGCATATTCGAATCAAAATCGTCAGCCAGGCCATGACTATGCCAGTTACACCACCTGAAGTAATCCACCTGTTTGTAAAATCCTGTGATCTTTTTAGTAAAGTCATCTATCTGCGCTGCACTAGGAGCCTGGCCTACATCCGGTCTCGTAAGTTCAAATGGCAGCTTGTCAGGTAACAACCCCGCGTCCGCTCCCCCATCTATTCCATGGTCTCCCTGATCGGAACAGCCTTCCGTAAAAGAGACCAGCACAAGCATGGAAATAACCATCACGAGCTGCGTTCGTATCACGTCAACCTCCAAGGGATCATACTGCTATATAACCCTAGCACGGATTAAGAATAAAATTGGGACTCAAAAATTAATTGGGAATATCCTACAGGAAAAATACGACGTTGCAACATCTGCTAATCTATCTCAAACTCGTCCTTCTTTTTTACCCGGATATCATGAAGACCTGAAGTCAATCTTTTGCGCGGCGCTTTCGTGACCTTTGTTATTTCCTTTTTCAAGCCGATTCCACCAAATAGATCGTCTTCACTTCGGGGTTCGTTGGATTGGACCCTATCCATATAAGCTTCATCTTCCACTGTAAACTCGTCATCAGCCGCCATGTCAGCAGAAGCCGAAACACGTTTTCTGGCCAGATGAAATCGAAGCACAAATGATCCAATCCCCACGGGCTCCCATGATTTTATCATGGTACGTCTCACTGCACGGCCCGCTACCCATACCCCGTTCTTGCTGTCGAGATCCTCGATGACCAACGAGTTGTTCTCTATGGTCAACATGGCATGTATGCGGGATACGCTGGTGCAATTTAGAACCAAGTCCAACTCAGGAGAGCGCCCAATGATGATACGGGTCTTGTCGAAAGATGCTACACAAAAGACCTCACCCATCAAATAAACGAACGCACGAACCTCTCCACCCGTTCGCCGGGAGTGCCCAACCTGATTTTTGGAAAACACCTCTGTCTCCTTTCCTCGCGAGTTACAAGTACTGCAAAGCTAATGCCAAACTTTTCTTGAGAAAAAACCCTTTGAAATCAATAGGAGGACGGTAATAAGCAGTTTTTGGACATGAATTGATTTCACCCTGGTTGCCTATTTTTTGTCACAGAAATGCTTCACTACGGAGATCACGCCAGATTTCACTCAAGGTCTTGCCAGGTGGTCCGATTTCTGATTTGCAGCGACAAAAAAAGCACGGGAGTTTTTCACCCAATGAGTGAACGAGATCTTACAGCAAGGCATGATCATCCCAGAGTACAGGATGATTCTTCGAAGCTCCTGCGATCCACCATCGACTCCCTACTCAAGGCAGCAGACGACATCAAGGCCCTGGCGACCGTATTGGAACAAAACAAGCGCGAACTCGAGGAACTCAAAGCTCATCGCATCAGACTGGAAGCACGTATTGCAAGTCTGGAAGAAGAATTGGGATCTTACGCAGAAGGAATCATACCACCTGGTGATCTCAACTAGTTCTACCCGGGCAATATACCCTGTCCGGAATTTTAGGAATTAATTGGACTGGGTCTGGGAAAGACTCTTGAGACACTGAGAACATATTGCAGCCTGTGGACCCTTGATCAAGGGTCCGACCTCACTCTGAGATTTCCCGCAAAATCCGCACGAGGGCTCGCCCTCCTCATGCTCCCCTTTCAGCCAGTCCGAAGCCTTTTTTATCCAGGCATCGTCAGGTCTGACTTCCTTGATACCGGCAAGGACACGTTCTAAGACCAGCCTGTCTCCCAATTTCATGGCCAGCCAACCGGCTGTTTTGTAATGCCGTGCTGCATCGTCTTGGCAATCCGCGGCACGCGCCGCATCCCCAAGGGTAGCATACACATTGGCTGAATAGCCCTGAATGCCCAAGGCGCCTTTCAGGAAAAACGCTGCAAGCAGGGGTTTTCCCTCAGACAGTACAAAAGTGGCTTTTTCTATCAGGAGTTGTCTGGCACCGTTCAGGTCGCCTGCCTCCATCAACCTCTGTGCATCGGCCAACAAGTCTGGTGCATATGACAAAACAATCTCTGGACTGAGCTTTGGCAAATCTCTTGCAGCTTCTAAAAATCTTGGAGCCCCTGTAGATCCCAAGAAGCGCCCGGCAAGCAAGCATTCCTCACAGACATCTCCAACGCCCGGTACTATGCTGACAAGTTGGGCCTGACGACCACACACACTGCATCTGCCTTGGCCTGGCACACTCATGATGCTTTTCCGGTACCTTTCACGCCTCCTGTCTCCTTCGTCTACCAGTCCCAGCTATCGCCTTTTGCCAGGTCATCACCTGTAACTGAAAACTGGCAACTGTCCGCCCCTTGTGCAGCACACCTCAATTCAGTACAGGTAGCTGGAACCCTGAATATCACCTCCGTAATGCCTGCTATGGCCCCTGCCATCAGGTGACATACCGGTTCGTCCGATTGCCCATAGGCCTGGGCCACTGGTGATCTTCTGACGCTTATCATCATTCCTTTTTCCTGCTCCTGGAACGTCTCCAGTTTCCAGTCCCCCCAGCCGATTGCCGTAGCGTGAAGGCAAAAGATCCTCACCAGTTCCTGTCCTCCAATATTTTCCGAAGCGCTCTTCATGCGCCTCATTTCCCCAGCCCCCCAAACCGACCCGGCTGAGTAGAGGTACTCCGGCGCCTTTGGACCCAGCCTGTCCTCAACGCCCTTCTGAATATCCGCCAACAGTCTCGGTGGCACCACCATCTGACGATGCTCTCCCAACAGCAAGGTGCCTGGCTGCCCCACGAGCAAGGACTGGAAAGTTTGCTTCGGCATCGAAATCACAACCTCTTGAACCTGGCGGTAAAATGTCGAAGGAACGGAGGCTGATCCACAAAAGCCATGGGCCGGATAGCGTCTTTGTTTTTTTTCAGTTCAGAAAACACTTCTATGACATAATCTATGTGGCTCTGGGTGTAGACCCTCCTTGGGATGGCCAGTCTTACGAGATCCATGGGAGCGGGTAGTTGCTCTCCCGTATCGGGATCCAGCTTTCCAAACATAACGGTACCTATCTCCACCGACCTGATGCCGCCTTGCTCATACAAGGCGCAAGCCAAAGCCTGTCCAGGAAGTTCTGTGGGCGGGATGTGACTCAAAAAAGATCTTGCGTCCACGAAAATGGCGTGACCCCCGGAGGGTTTGACACATGGAATTCCCAGTTCATCCAGGTGAGTGCCAAGATACTCGGTAGACGCCAATCTGTAGCGCAGGTAGTCTTCATCCAGTATCTCCACCAGTCCTTGAGCCATGGCTGCCAAGTCCCTACCGGCCAGTCCCCCGTATGTTGGAAAGCCCTCGGTGAGAATGAGCAGGTTACGACACTTGGCGGCCCACTCATCATTGTTCATGGCGATGAAACCACCCATGTTGACCAAAGCGTCCTTTTTTGCGCTCATAGTGACGCCGTCGGCGTATGAGAACATCTCCCTGGCGATCTCCAGTGGAGTCTTGTTTTCGTATCCCGGTTCGCGAAGCTTGATGAAATATGCATTTTCGGCGAATCGGCAGGCATCCAGAAACAGGGGTATTCCATGTTCCCGGCAAACATTCGATACCTCTCGTATGTTTGCCATACTCACAGGCTGACCACCGCCAGTATTGTTGGTAACGGTGATCATCACCATGGGAATCTTTGCGCGACCACGCTGGGAAATGAGGTTCTTGAGCTTGTCAATATCAAGGTTACCCTTGAAGGGATGGACCAGCTCGGGCTTGGTGCCCTCGTCGATAACCAGGTCCACTGCTTCGCATTTTTGATACTCGATGTTGGCACGAGTGGTGTCAAAATGATTATTGTTTGGGATGACCATTGCGGGACGTGCGACTACCGAAAAAAGAATACGCTCTGCAGCTCGACCCTGGTGAGTAGGGATCAGGTGCTTATAGCCAAAAATGTCCTTGACCCTCTCTTCCAGTTCGAAAAAGCTCTTACTGCCGGCGTACGATTCATCCCCCCTCATTACGGCTGCCCACTGTGCCTGGCTCATGGCAGATGTTCCTGAATCCGTCAGAAGGTCTATGAGTACATGCTCCGAACGCAGGTTGAAGAGGTTGAAACCAGCCTTTTCCAACAGCTTCAAACGTTCACCGGCCGTGGTCAACCTGATGGGTTCCACACTTTTAATCCTGAATGGCTCGATAATGGTTTTCATGGTTTCCTTCCTGGGTTCGAATTTAGGCAGTCCAATAATTCTCGACCAACGATTTTCGGCCGACAAGTTAGCACCACCTTCAAAGGGCCGTCAAACCCGGATTTTCACTGACCTCTGAGACGATGCAACTACCGCAGCAATGGACCCGTCAATCATACACGTCTCCATAACAAAGAGGCCTTCTGACGGGCTATATCCGAAGCTCCTGCAGCATCGTATCCCAAAATTTCACCGTTGGAGACCCTCATCACCCCAGCCACCACGACAGCATCTGCGCGGGCCTGGTACAATCCAAACAACAGGTGTCCAAGGAAGTTTTCCACATTCAACTCGGTCGGGGGAAAGTAGTCATACACCACCACGTCTGCTGCTGCCCCAGGTTCCAAAACCCCCAGGTTTTTTCCAAACAACCCGGACGCTATTCGACGGTTGGTACTCAATAGGTCGCCTGTCTCTGACCACATGGTCCGCGGATCTCCCGTTCCATGATGCCCCAAGAGAAAAGCCGCCCTGATGTCCTGTCGTACGTCAGCCTGCATACCATCTGTCCCCACTCCAACATTTACGCCTGCGCCAATCATTTCAGCCACCCGGGTGGCGCCCACCGAGTTGTTCATGTTGGATTGTGGATTATGGACACAGTAGATGTCAGCTTGGCTCATGATCTCCCATTCGTGTTCATTGGTGTGAACACAGTGCACCGCCAAAGATCCCTCGGGCAACACCCCCAACGAATGAAGACGCGCCAGCGGCCCCTCGTAACCCCTGTCCACAGAGTCCCTGGCATCCGATAGGGCCTCTGCCACATGTACATGCACTGGTAAGCCTGCATCCTGCACAGCCTGTGCACATTCGTCCAGGCTTTCGTCAGAAAGAGTAAAAGACGCATGCAGACCAAACGTTGCCGCCAACATGGGATCCGAAGACGCTCTCTTGGCGAATCGCAGGTTCTCCTCTATGCCTGCCTTCATCGTCTCAGGGCCATCCCGATCCGACACCTCGTAGCAAGTCGAAAACCTTACCCCCAGCTTCGCAGCCTCATCCGCCAAGACATCCAACGATCCCGATATGGCGTTGGGACTGGCATGGTGATCTATGACCGTCGTAACCCCGGACAGCAGGGCATCTGCCAACGGCAACTGAGCTGAAGGAATCAGGTCATCCAGTTCCAGGGCCTTGTCCAGCCTCCACCATAAGCGTTCGAGTATCTGGATAAAATTTTCCGGAGGAGGACCTTGTAGCGACATCCCCCGCGCCAGGGTGGAATACAGGTGCATGTGAGCATTGATAAACCCTGGAACTATGAGGCGTCCACCTGCATTCACTACCTGTGCACCATCAGCCATATTGCCAAGTTCATCATCAGAACCCACGGCTTCAATGTTGTCGCCGCGACACAATACTCCACCCTGTATAACCCTGGGGGAATCCCCACCAGTGTATACCAAGCCGCCTTTTATCCATATTGAGTCCATTTCTCACCTCCGTGGTCCCATGGTAGGATAGCTGCATAAAGGATTCAATGCCAGATCGGCCAAACAATTCCATGTCCACAGTATGCCCATGTCAAGCCGTAAAGAAATGACAGTTTATTAACACCATTGTCTTTGGTAAGTTAGCTTGGGTCATGAAAACCAAAAGGACAGGTGGAGGATTTAGCCATGGGTCATGAATATCGCTCCTTTATTTTCCAATGCCTGCTGAGCTTGATGTTTGCATGCTCAGCATGTACAGACGACAATACCTCCGACAACCAGGATTCGACTCTGTGTCCATCAACCGCCCCGGCCGGCATGGAGCTATGTGTTTCTTTCAGCAAACTTCACCAAGGGCTTGCAGACATTGGGGATGTGCAACTCGAAATCCAGGGAGATGCCCAAACCACAGAAGGCAGAGAGGGCATTGCTGTGCAACTCGATGGAGTAGATGATGCGGTCAGTGTCAAGGGGTTTTCTTTCGAAAGTGATCAATTGACCGTCGAGGCATGGGTAAAACCCGAACAAGAGCAGGTCCAGTGGGCGACCGTCGTAGACTATTGGGCATCGAGCCAGGGTTTCTGGCTGGGGGCGAGCGACGTTCCTGGCGGATGGGAGTTTTGGTCCGGGAGCGATTTCATAGGAGATGAAGACGGTCTTGTACAAGCCAAGTGGCAACACCTTGCCGGAGTTTTAGACGCAACATCAGACGAGATCAAACTATACGTAAACGGTATGGAGATGAGCCGGATATCCGGTATTGATGCATTCGCAAAACCATCGGACCTCGAGCTTACAATAGGAGGCAAGGGTGACAGGTCCGATTACTTCCATGGAATCATAGATGAGATACAGGTATGGAGCACAGCCAGGACCCCTGAACAGATATGCACCGATGCGGGAGGCAGTTGGACTGAGGATGGATGCTCGTATTCACAACCTGTAGGCAATCCACCCAGCCCATGTGTGAACATCGATTGCTCTGGACACGGTACATGTTCCGTTCAGTCTGCGGGGGCAGTGTGCTCTTGCCAAGACGGTTATCATGCACAGGGGCTCGAATGTATCGAGGACTATGATCCTTGTAACAACATCCAGGACAAGATAACCGAATGGAACGATTGGTTTGTCAGCTCTCTCGAACCAGGACTCGAACAGGAGGTCCAGTCTTTCGTGGATGACTGGGAACCAGGAAACCCGGCATGGAATCCTGATGCCGAAGCCTGGACGGCGGCAGCCATGTTGGGTCTGTTATACAACTCCCAGGAAGTTTTCTGCTTAGGGGTGCTAAAGGCAGTCAACTACGATCCTCAGAATCCCGTTGCCTTGGCCAACGCGGCCTCATGCATGTTGGAGTTGGGATGGGGTGATGATGCCCGCCGGTTTCTGGATTGTTCCCTTGATCGCGCACCTAACGACGCTGCTACCCTGGCCGGACAAGCCTATCACGAATACAATTACAACAACGACACCCAGGCCGCCCTTGAGAAACTCGAACAAGCAATCTCCAAAGATCCATCGAACCCTGAGTGGTCCTATCAAGCTCTGCAACTAGCCATCGAACTTGGAGATATGGGGTCAGCTGAATCGTTCCTTTCCAACCTGCCGTCACCGGAGCAAGGATTGCCCAATGGATGGAGGGGAGCCGTGCCCACATCGGAGCCGGATCAACAGGAACGAACAGTTCAACCTCGTGTTTGACGTGGGAACCTCGAATCTGCCTATCAACACCGGAGTAACGCTCACTTACAATCCAGCGTCAGGCCAAGGCTCCGCGTCGGTGGGCTTATCGGACAAGTCTGGTATTTTCTCGGCTCAGTTCACCCCCACCATCCATTAGCTCACATACGGCAAAACATCCAGATTTCCATCAGCGGCCAATTCAGTGGATGGAGTATGCAATAGAGAGATCGCAAAATTGTAACATCCGGCAGCTTCTTGTATGATGTCATGGTTGGATCAGTGCCTGGAGAGAGGACCGAACAAGTGCCCAAGAGGTTTGGAAAGTACAGCCTTTTACACCGTATAGCAGTGGGAGGCATGGCCGAAATATTCATCGCACGACACACAGGCATGCAGGGATTTTCGAGAAAGATAGTCATAAAGAAAATCCGTCCTCACTTGTCAAAAGAACAGTCATTCATCAACATGTTTTTGAACGAAGCAAAGCTTGCGGCTCAACTCAGTCACTCCAATATCGCGCAAATTTATGATCTTGGCAGAATAGAACAGTCATACTTCATCGCCATGGAATATGTTCGTGGCCGTGACATGCGTGCTGTTACGAACAAGGCGGAAAAGAAAAAAATACCTTTCCCCCTGGAGTATGCTCTGAAGGTGGCAGCCGACACGTGTGAAGGTCTGTTCTATGCTCACAGGCGCACAGACGACACGGGACGGCCGCTGAACATCGTGCATCGTGATGTAACTCCCGAAAACATAATGGCGTCATTCGACGGAGAAGTGAAAATCCTGGATTTCGGCATAGCCAAGGCAGAAAACCTGGCAACAGAGACCAAGGTAGGAGAGATAAAAGGCAAACTGGGATACATGAGTCCCGAGCAAATCATGGGTAAGAGCCTGGACCACAGGTCCGATCTTTTCAGCCTGGGAGTCGTTCTATACGAATGGCTGACCGGCAAGAAGCTGTTTTCAGCAAAAAACGACGTGGACGTCTTGCGCAACGTAGTGGAAGGTAAAATATATCCTCCATCCTATTTTCGTCAGGAAATTCCCAAAGCCGTGGAAGAAATCGTGATGAAGGCGCTGGAACGCAATCGGCAGCAACGCTATCAATCGGCATGGGAGATGCAATTCGATATCCGTCAATTTCTTTCCAATCACGAGTTCAACCCTTCCAATATTCACCTCTCGAACTTTATCAGGCAGATCTTCGCAGAAGACATACGTAGGGATGAAGCCATCCTGTCCAAAGCGGAGTTGGAAGCCGAAAAAATGGAGCCGGAGGGCGAAGCCACGGCTTCTTTCGTCGTGGACGAGACGGATGAATCTGAATATCCAGAAAGTTCGCATCCGGCAGCTAAATCAAGAAAAACGACCTCGAGCATCAGGCGCCTCGTCAGCCCGAACAAACAGGAAACAGGATCGGAACCGGATCCGCTCGTAGCCGAGTTGCTGGCCACAAAAGAAGGCCACTTGTCCGTCACCCTCGAAATAGAACGAGGCCAATATGAAAAACTCAGGGAAATCGCAAATCGCAACAACCTGAGTGTTCCAGCGTTTATACGCGAAGTAATGAGTCAATATATCCGTTTTCTGTGATTGTCTGTTATGACTCGAGATGGGGTAGAGCATGAGTTGGAAAAATTCTTTTTGGGCCAGGGGCGTTTTTATCCGAAAACTATTTACTGCGGTCAGCTTTACAGGGCTGATTGTTATCGGCGTGGCTTGCTCGGACGCCACGGGTGGCACGAGCTGTTTGGTAAACGAAGATTGCCCTGATGGGCAGACATGCCAGGATGGTAAATGTCACAATCCAGCAGATGAAGATGGGGGCTTGCCCGACGGCCAGGACGGCGGACACAGCGCGGATCATGGTGACCTCGGCACCTGGGATGCAGGCGGACTCGAGCCCTGCGAACGCCCCCAGGACTGTGACCAGGACGAGGTTTGTTTCAATGGCTTTTGCGTCACAGTAACATCAGATCCAAACTGCGTAACGGGCGACGACGACACATGTGAAAACGACACCTACTGCGAGCCACAACTGGATGGATGCATCCCATGGGAAGCTCACCCAGACCCGCAACCAAAATGCGAATACATCCCACCGGAAGGAGATTTCACACCTCGTGAAGAATGGGTCTGGCAAAACCCCGCACAGGCTCCGGAATGGGACGAGGTCATGATGACTCCAGTCGTGATCGATCTCACAGGTCAGGCATCAGCCGAAAACTACGTGGTTCCGGCAGTGGTATTCAACTCGTTCAGAGCAGAGGATGGCTACTCGAAGCATGGAGTTTTGAGGGCGGTGAACGGAAAGACAGGACAACCCCTGTGGTCTGTGACGGACGAGGCATACAGGACCCACCCGGTTTCGAACATAGCGGCAGGAGACCTGGATGGAGACGGCATCCCGGAAATCGTGACAGGCAAGGACGGGGGGCGAGATCTCATTTGTTTCAACGCTGATGGAAGCTTCAGGTGGAGCACCAACACGGATTCGCTGGCTGTTGGATGGGGCGGACCAGCCATTGCCAACGTCGACGGAGAAGGCAATCCCGAGGTAGTCATGGGAGCAGCAGTCATAGATTCGCAGGGTAACGTGCTATGGAACAAAAACACTGGGTCAAGGGGTGACAATTATCGAAGACACGCATCGGCTCCGTTTTCCGTGCCCGTGGACTTAGATGGCGATGGAAAAATGGAGATAGTCACGGGTGACACCCTTTATTCGTTCGATGGAAACGTCATTTGGGACACGGGCTATGGAGATGGATTCGTGGCAGTGGCCGAGTTCGGAACGGGAGGTCAGCCCGAGATCGTAGTGGTATCCAGGGGAACAGTGAGGGTCCAGGCATCTACGACCGGCGAGATTGTCTGGCTGAAAAACGAACAAGAGCTAAACCAGTTACCAGAGTGTGAACCAAACTGCGGTCTGCTGGGTCCGCCCACTGTGGCGGATTTCGATGGTGACGGAAAACCCGAAATCGGGGTGGCCGGCGCTGACGTATACATCGTATTTGACACGTGGGGTGACATCCTGTGGTCAGTTCCCACCAGGGACAGCTCGTCTAACATAACCGGCTCGGCCGTGTTCGACTTCGAGGGAGACCACAGGGCTGAGGTGGTCTATGCGGACGAGGTATCTCTGAAGGTATACAAAGGCTCGGATGGAACAGTGCTGTACGAGCAACCACACTCATCACTCACAGCATGTGAGTACCCGGTAATAGCCGACGTGGATTCGGATGGAAACGCGGAGATCGTCATCGCACAAAACGATCTCATGTCCGACGCTCCTGAGAAGTTCAAAGGAATAAGAGTATTTGGAGACTCGGAGGACAACTGGGTCACAACCAGGAGGATATGGAACCAACATGCCTACCATGTGACCAACGTAAACGAAAATGGGTCCATACCCACTGTGGCGGAAAAAAACTGGCTGGTTGAAGGCTTGAACAACTTTCGCCAAAACGTCCAACCAGTTGGCATATTCAATGCGCCGGACCTTACTGTCCGGGGTCTGGGCTTTGCTTCAGGAGGATGCGCCACGGAAGGAATCGTGATCTACGCCGCTGTAGAAAACCGTGGTACCCGCATGGTACCACCTGGTGTGGCCGTGTCTTTCTATCTCGAAGACCCACGGGCCGGGGGGACATTGCTCGGTACGGAACACACCACATTACCACTGTTGCCAGGCCAAGCCGAGGTGGTGGCGTTGTTGTGGACCGATCCGCCGCCACTGCAACCACATAACATCTTCATCGTGGTGGACGACCAGGGAGGTGGGGCGAATCCAGACGGTGAACACTCAGAATGCAGGGAAGGCAACAACCTTGGCATGTTGCCTGACGTGGAGTGCAAACCAGAGACCTGAACCCAAATCTTCCCCTAATTGTTTGACCCGTAATACCCCGTCCGCACGAATCTGGACACTTCATGTGCTAAGTTGACCGGACACTTGACCTGCTTACTACATGAATACCGGCCAACCTGACCTTTTTTGCTCCATGTGCTAAACTCGGCACGTTTGTAAATAACTGCTTTGATTATCACAGGAGACACCCTTGACAGAAACAATCAGAAACCTCCAGTATCTTTTTTTCCTCTCTGTGCTCGTAGCCGTTTTTGCCTCATGCCAGAAAGGAACGGTCAACGACTCAGACTCCGGAATATCCGATGCTGCGGATGCATACATGGATGATGGTGAACACGCTGGCAGTGATGCTGGTATGGATGCGGGCACGGACGACATCCCCGATGCAGGCACTGACGCTGGCTCTGATACCGGCTCTGACGCAGGTACTGATGCTGGTGCAGACACAGGTGGCGATGAACATCAGAGCGAGGTCTTTTCTTTTCTGGTATATGGCGACAGTCGCTCAGGAGGAGACTGCAGTGGAAATCAAGTACACATTTCCCTGATTCAGAGAATGGTTCAAGAATCAAATGTTTCCTTTGTGGTCAACGTCGGAGACATGGTCACAGGCTACGATGACAGCACCTGCTTTGCGTCAGATGGGAGTTGCACCGGTGACGCAGACTACGGAGACCTGAGCAGAATAATCCAGCCCTTGTCCTCACGAGCCCCAGCTCCCGGCCTGCCTGCCTACTATTTTCCCGTAATAGGAAACCACGAAGAGGGTGACGAATGGTACCCTGACCCTTGCGGCGGACATATTTGTGATGTATTTGACATGGCATCGTTGATAAACCATCCGACACCCAACAACGATCCATGTGGTGACGACTATCCAGACTTCTCCTATTACAGTTTCAACTTTGGTCACGTCGCCTTTTTCGTATTGCGTGCTAACTATGACTATTTCAATTTTTTCGACTGCAACTATCCTCCGGACGGATGGGAAAGCTGCGACGATTATTGCAGAAACGGCCCGCGCGACAGTCAACTCTACGAGACTTGCTGGAACGTACACCAATACGACTGGCTGAAAAACGGCCTGGAGCAAGCTGATGCAGATCCGTCCATCACAAGGAAAATAATCTTCCTCCATGCCCCGATTTACACCAGTTTCGAAGACCACACTCCGTTCACCTCAGCCATGGATGTGGCGAAGTTGGCAGATGAGTATCATGTATCGTTGGTTCTAAACGGTCATAACCACTGCTACGAACGAACGTACCCCATCAAGGCTGACACACAAGACCCCACAGGTACGACTTATATCACGACGTCCGGCGGAGGAGTCGAAATGTATGACGCATCAGGAGACTGGTTTACTGCGGCACATTCAGGCGAGCACCACTACACACGCATCGATATAAATGAAAATTCCATCACTGGACAGGCCATAGCAGAAGATGGATCTGTCATAGATTCTTTCACACTGCCTTGAGCCCTGGAGAAAAAAATGTACAAGACTTTTCTGCTTGGTCTATTGGAGATTGTTTTTGTCACAGCTTGCAGCGACACGGGTTCGGTTGACAAATCGGACGCATCTATCGAAGACGCACAAGATGCATCCATCCAGGATGCAGGGGGTGATAAATCGGGTGACAATACCAGCGCTGATGCAGGTGAAGTCAGCGACGACGGTGCCACAACAGATGCAGGCGGCGATGCCGGGGCTGACCAGGGAGGGGACCAAGGGCAAAACCAGGTCACCTTGGCTGGTTGCATGTTGTTTCCTCCTGACAACTTCTGGAATACTCC
>CAYSLH010000034.1:21812-24261 GCA_964431605.1 uncultured Myxococcales bacterium | reverse complement strand
TTAGCCCATGTTTCAGTAAAGAGAAGTAGGGGAGAAGGCCAACTATGACATCCTCGATATTGACAGACCCTCCACCCCCCATAAGATCCCAAAGAATCTGGGAGTCGAGTTTGCCTCCAAGGCACCAGGCCGTCCTGAGGCCTTTTTGTCCAAGTACGTAGTAAGTGTCTTTTAACGGAAAATCCTGACCCATGAGTGACAGCTCTGCAACCATCTGCGATGGCATAGGTATGGTGCCAAATTGCGGAATGGAGACGTAGAATACTTGCCCCAGCAGACTTGCGAAATCCATATCGACCAAGTTTCCTGCAATGGATGTCCCAGCCAAGCCCAGGCTCAGGGCTCCAATCCCCTGAAATGTCATTTGTCCCGTAAAGCCACCAGCAGATGCATTTGCGGTCTTTTCTGGAACTGGTATCAGAAGATCGGTGGAAGTAGTGTTCATGATGGAGACGTAGTCATGGGATTCGGCGAACACATGTACGTCAGCAGGCCCGGTTGGTGCGGTGAAGGTTGCTATTCCATTGGAATCCGTAAGTGCCGTCTGGGAGCTTCCATCCTCCACAATCATGACAGTGGCACCTGACAGGGCAGAACGTCTAAGTTGATCGATAACCGTTACATTCATGGAATTGGAATCAGGTGATAGAACGTTGGTCAGGACGATGGGGTCACTGCTTATATCAGCATCCGTGGCTGTGGCTATTATCTCGGAATCGCCAGCCGTATCCCCGCCTGTTGCGTATCCTGACTGAGCATCTATGGACACCGAACTTGGTTGGGAAGATGTCCAGGTTATGTTTACACCTGGCAACTCGTTGCCGGATTGGGTCAGAGCGATGGCTAACAACTGCATCCCCTGGTCCTGGTGTATGGCGCCTCCTTGGTTGAGAATGATTACCTCGTAGACCGTCTCGCCGGGATCTGGATCCTGGCACTGTCCCTCCACGCATATCTGCTCCGAGGGGCAATCCGATTGGCCACGGCAGAAGTGTTCGAGGCAAAGACCGCCGATACAATCTTCGCTTGCCTCACAGTCTTGCTCAGTCTCACATGATGCAACGGGAATACAGTGTCCTTCATCGCAAGATGTATTATCCAGACCTTGGTCCCAGCAGTCCTGGTCAATTGAGCAAAGAGGGCGTTCTTCACATATTTCATCCAGGCATTGGTATGCTGGTTCACAATCTGAATCATCTATACATGGGGTGTAGTTTTCACATCTTCCATTATGACAGCGAATCAATTCGCCGCTGCAATCAGAGTCCTGGTGGCATAGAGGTTCGACACAGACGTTGTTTTCACAAATGTCGCCACCAGAGCAGTTTGCATCATTGATACATCTATTAAGACAATGACCATCGACACAGGTCTGCATCTGAGACGAGCAATCCGAATCCTGGGAACATGGCCTCGAGCATTTTCCAGACTCGCAAATGGTTCCCGTTGGGCAGTCAGAATCGGATGAACAAGACGGGGCGAGAGCGCATTTGCTGTCGATGCAAAGTTCGTTGGCTGCGCAGTCTCCATCAGTAGTGCAGGTGGTCACCTCTTTTGAATGGCACAGGCAATCATCCTTGCAATATTCATCAGGTGCGCAATCGGCATCCGTGGAACAGTTACAAGGTGCACCTTCAACGCACTTGTGTTCTTCACAATGTTGGTCTGGTGCGCAGTCAGTGTCTTCGTTGCACTCGGCAGTGACGCAGAATCCTTGCTGGCAGATTCTGCCGCCGATACAATCATCGTTCGTAGCACATGATGGAGCGGCCTTGCATTGGCCAGCTAAGCAGATCATGCCTTGGTCGCAGGATGAGTCCGAAGTGCATGGGGTGTATGAGGTCGATTGTCCACCACAAGCGGAAATAATTAGAAAGATTGATACGAACAGCAAATTCTGCAACGTCCTAAGTACCATGAGAACCTCCCTGTGATGATTGGCTTTGTTGACACTAGCAACAAATGCCATTTTCATCAATGGCGTCACTGCTTTCCAGCCCAGCTCCCGCCAAAACAGTACAGGGCACTGTTGGGATATAAATACGGCGTTTCTAGTTGATTTTGTTTGACAAGTTTCGATTCAATGCAATACGCTGCCGCAGGAAGAATTTGAAGGCAAACTTGAAGGCCAGGAGGAATCATGAAAAAAAAGCTTTCACTTTTGGCTGTGGCCTTGATGGCAGTTGCATCCATTTTCGCATGCAACAAGCAAAAGGCGCCTAGGCTTGACTATACATCAAAAATGAAACAAGGCTTATTCTCCCCCAATGGAATGCCTGGTGATAATCACATTGGTGCCACGGATGAGGAAAAAAAGTTCAAGGGATATGACGTTCAGGCCAAAGCTGTCTCCGCATCGCAAGGGAAAAAAACTGAGGCCAAAGAGGCAAAGCCGGCTCCTGAGCAAGTGAAAAAGCCCGAGGCCAAAGAGGCAAAGCCGGCTCCTGAG
>CAYSLH010000034.1:18309-21712 GCA_964431605.1 uncultured Myxococcales bacterium | reverse complement strand
AAGCCGGCTCCTGAGAAAGTTGAAAAAACGAAATGAATGGGGGCAATCTCTATAGCAGGGAAATGTACTGAAGTTTCTAGTCGGAAGTGTTTTTCTTCCTGCCGGTAAGCAACAGGATACTCAATAGCAACAAAAACTGTTCTAACCCAGTACCAGGGTTGGCTGTAGTGCATGCACAACCTGAGGGCGACGGATTTTTTTCCGGATTGCAGTCTTCATCTTCCGAATCTGCGAGTCCATCACAATCGTTGTCCAGACCGTCATCACAGATTGTCTCCGTCGGTTCTGATGGTTGCCCCGGGGTGCATTGTGGAATTTTACCATTTTCACATACTGCTATTTGCACTTTGCATACTCCCAGGCCACATGTCTGTGTACCAAGATTTTCATCGGTGTTTCCATCGCAGTTGTCATCCAACAGGTTGCAGGCCTCGGTAGATTCAGGGTTGATTGTCGCGTCTGTGTCATTGCAGTCATCTCCGGTGGGACATGCTGGTGATTGGCCATAGTGACCATCTTGATCCAAGTCGGTGCATCCACCTGCGCAGGCATCACCTTCGTCTGTCTGTCCGTCGCAATCGTCGTCTACATTGTTGCACCATTCGAAGGCACCTGGATAGACTTCAGCCTCCGAATCGTCGCAGTCATTTCCTGCCGGGCATTGCGCACCGGTCGCCATGTATCCGTCACCGTCTTCATCTGAGCATGTCTGACAGTCCGGCTCATCCGTTTGTCCATCACAGTCATCGTCCTTCTGGTTTTCGCATTGCTCCACTGCGCCTGGTTTGATGTTGGGATCTTCGTCGTCACAGTCCTCTCCACCACAGGCATCCGATTCGAAACCATCCGAATCGGAATCTTCGCATGGACAGGCTTGGTCGAGGCCATCGCAGTTCTGATCTATGCCGTCACCACAGATATCCTCGGCTCCTGGATGGATGTCCGGGTCATTGTCATCACAGTCTGCAGGTGGTGAAAATCCGTCGTTGTCCGAATCAGTTGAGCCGGAACAAGGATCGCTTTGAAGGGTTTTGACAATGTCGAATTCGTCGATGATGCCTTCGCCTCCCTGAAAGCATCCGGTTCCTGTCACTCTCTGGGCTCTGACATGCATTATATTGTTGCTAATGGTGATATGCACATAATGGTGCTTTGCATCTCCTACCGCAAGTCCATCCTCCTTGGGCCTGAAATTGTAGATGGGGTCCATGGCTGCCCCGCCACCGCCCGAGAGTAAATAGCAGGTACCTTCGTCGTAGGATGCAACTTCATGACCTGCCTTCATTGGCTTGTATCGTTCATATATATGGTCGTGACCATTTATGACCAGATCCACGTGATATTGGTCGAAAAGCGGAATGTATCCCCATGTCTTTCCGTCTTCGTTACTACCATGGGAGCCGGAGGAATAAACAGGAGTGTGGAAGTACACGACCTTCCACATTTTGGATGTGCTGGAAAGATCCTGTTCGAGCCAAGCATACTGGGTGTTGAAATCCGAAGTATAGGTGGAGATAGCCACAAAATGTGCATTTCCATAGTCAAAGGAATAGAAATCCTCTGTGTTGTCAGAGTTGTTCCTTGGTAAAGAGAATATGCGGTTGTATAGTGCCCCGTCTCCATCAACTGTGTCGTCATCGTGATTTCCGATACAAGGAAGCAGCGACACGTCACCCATCCATGGTTCCGATGTATCTAAGAAGTCTTTCCATTCGTTGTCGTGTGAGCCATCCATCACCAAGTCTCCGGAGTTGATGACAAACGCAACACCCTGCTGTGATATTTTCTCGAAAACTGTCGCCCAACATGTGGATGTGCCGGAGAGGTTTCCTCTGTTGTCAGCAGCGATTCCAAAGGAAAAAGGAGTACATTGGTCTGCAGGTGCTGTAGTGAATGTATGATCCTCGCTCCATCCGCTGGACGGACCACCGACCCGGTAGTGATAAAGAGTGTCAGGGCTCAATCCCGTCAACCGGGCACTGTGTACGATTCCCATGTCACCACCTACGTTGTCTTCTGTTGCCTGCTGTTCAGAACCGTAGGACTGGTCCAAACCATACTGAACAACAGAGTCTTCCTGCGATTCGGTATTCCAGGTTACAAACATGGCCGAGGTCGGATTTGAGGTAGGTGATATACGAACCCATTTGGGAGTTGCACGAGCCGTTGGGCACAGATGTATTGTTGTAATGGTTACAAAAACAAAAATAGAAAAAGATCTGATCATGAAAAATCTCCTGAGATTCATCCACGTAAATTCAAGACAAATCAGATACCATCTTGTTACTATTCGTAGCGTAAGGCGCTGATGGGGTCAAGGTCCGCTGCTTTCTTTGCCGGAGCAACACCGAAAAATACACCCACAGCAACGGAAAAACCGAAGGCCACCATGACAGCCCACATGGTTATCTTTGGGGGAGGGAACTGAGGGACCGCCGAAGTTATACCAAGCGAGATCAGTGCCCCAAGTAAAAGTCCGATAGCACCGCCAAACAAGCTTATGACAATGGACTCTATGAGAAACTGGGTCATTATATCCATGCGGCGTGCGCCAACTGCTTTTCGGATCCCGATCTCTTTTGTCCTTTCACGGACAGACACCAGCATGATGTTCATGATTCCTATGCCACCTACCAACAACGAGATGGATGCAATTCCCAGCAGCACAAGGGTCATGGTGGATGTTATGCGGTTCGCCGTGGCCAAAAGATCGGCTTGGCTTATCACGGTAAAATCTTCACGATTGTTATGCCTGTGTTTGAGTATTTGTTTGATGTCAGCTATGGCGGGATTCAGGTTCGTGGGGTTGGCTGCCTTGATACTCAGGCTACTGAGCCCCTCCTGGTTGAACATTTCAAGGGCGCAAGTGACAGGGATAAACACCACTTCGTCGTAATCTATACCCAAAGACTGTCCCTTGGGCTTCATGATACCCACGATTCTGAAACGAGTGTCTGAGACTTTGATGGTCCTGCCCAGGGCAGAAGTGTCACCGAAGAGTTCTTTTACTATGGTCTGCCCGATAACAGCGACTCTTCTCCTTCCGTCCGCATCCTCCTTCAATAAAAACCTGCCGCTTGCGACTTTCAGGTTGTGTACCTTCAAATATTGATCGTCTGTTCCAAGTACCACGGAGTCTCTCGACACAGGACCATTCTCGATGGTTGCTCCTCCAACTACCCGTGGAGCCACTCCCATGATGTTGTATGATCGCTGCCCAAGGGCGCGGGCGTCATCGATAGTCAGTTTATGAACTGTAAAAAGCGATGCTCCGTGTCCCCCCCCTTTGGTATCTCTTTTACCAGGGGTGACGAAAAGAAGATTGGAGCCCATTCCTGCAAAAATGTCCGTCAGGTAGGTCCTCAGCCCTTCACCAATGGAAACCAGCAATATGACAGAAGCA
>CAYSLH010000034.1:0-18299 GCA_964431605.1 uncultured Myxococcales bacterium | reverse complement strand
GCAACACCGATGATAACTCCCAAAGTAGTAAGAAACGATCTCAACTTGTTGGACTTGATGGAATCCAAGGCCACTTGAGTTTGTTCCAACATGTCCATACGTTATTCCTCAGAGATCCGAATCAGACACGATTCGTCCATCCACTATCTCGATTTGCCTCGGAGCAGTGGCTGCCAGGTCTCGATCGTGAGTTACCAGCACCAGTGTGACACCTGAATCCTTGTTGAGTTTTTCAAAAAGACTGACGATTTCTTTGCCCACCTCCTGATCCAGGTTTCCGGTGGGCTCATCTGCAAGCAGTATGGATGGATTGTTGACAAGTGCCCTGGCGATGGCCACACGTTGTCGTTGGCCTCCAGACAATTCCGATGGTTTATGATTGGCCCTGTTTGCCAAGTCGACCCTGGACAGGGCTGACATGGCTCTTTGTTTTCTTTCTTTTCTGCCTGTCCCTGCATAGAGCAAAGGCAGTGCCACATTTTCCAGGGCGGACTGACGAGGAAGCAGATTGAATGTCTGGAACACAAATCCAATTTTTCGATTTCTAACCTTTGCCAGGGAATCGTCGCCCATTTCGGATACCAACTCCCCATCGAGTTTGTAAGTACCCGAAGTAGGGGTGTCCAGGCAACCTATGACATTCATGAGGGTAGATTTGCCTGAGCCGGATGGCCCAACAATGGAAATGTGGGCTCCATCTTCCACCATGAGGCTCACTCCCCTCAGGGCGTGGACCTTTTCGGCTCCCATGGTGTAGACCTTGGTGACATCCTTGATTTCGATCATCTATAGCTACTCTTTTCCGGCAACCAAAACCAATTCAATAGGCTACAGCGTGCGCTCGAGCGGCCTCGTCCGTCTTGACCGGGACTCCATCTTCCAAGCCTGGGACATCGAGGGTGATCACAACTAACTCCCCCTGGTGCAGTCCCTCCATAACCTCAGTCCTCTCCCAATTGGTCAGACCACATTTGATGGTTCTCAGCCTGGCAGTTGCACCAGACAGGACATAGACCTGTTTTTTTTCACCTCGTCTGAGTACTGCGGAGGTTGGAACCCAAAGTACATCCTGTCTCCTTGCAACCACCACCTCTATGTCTGCGGACATGCCAACTTTGAACTTATCAGAACCGTCCATAAGGCTGACCTCTACATTCAAAGACCTGTTCTGTCGAAGGTCCTTAGCAACAACCGGAGAAATGTACGTGAGTTTTCCATGGAAAGGCACATTGGGATATGCATCCGTCTCGACCCTCGTCTCCATGCCCACCTTCAGCCGACCGACATCAGCTTCATCCACTGCTGCAACTATGGTGATGGTGGAGTCATCAACGATTTCAGCCACTGCTGAAGCCGGCGAGACCATCTCTCCAACTTCCACTGTCACATCCACGACCAAGCCATCGAAAGGTGCAGTTATCTTAGTGTCGTCGTAGGCTGTTTGAGTCAACTCCAACGAAGCCTTCAGCTGCGCCAAGTTTGCTTCAGAAGCTGCCACAGCCTCTTTTGCAAGATCGAATTCAGCTTGAAATCTTTCGAGGGTGCCGGGAGCCAGCACGCCCTTTGCAGCCAATTTCGAATTTCGCTCAAATGAAGTCTCCGCGGTTTTCATTCGAAGTTTTGAGGTACGATAGGCTATCATACCTGCCTGCAGGTTCGCTCTTGCAAGCTTAATTCTTGCATTGATGGATGCGGAATCCAACTGTAGCAACAACTGGCCCTTTTTGACCCTTTGTCCACGCACTACCGTGATATTCATGACTTTGCCGGTGGTGGTCGGTCTTAGAACAGCCCGGCGGTTGGATTTCACCTCACCGCCCTGGATAGACTGGACCACTGACTCCACCGTTCCCTTTAGTACGGGAACACATCGAACTGTGAGGATCTTTTTGGGCCACCAAGTCCAGATAACAACGACGACAGTCGCAAAAAGGGCGAGTTTGATGATGCGTCTGAACCAGAGTTCTTTGCTGGTAATTTCCTTTGCCATGGCACCTCGTCTTGAATTTCACCCCGACACGATGTCTCTGTGTCGATGCTGCAAGTACGGGCAGTCTAAAACTTCTCCCTGGCTCTCTCTGTATAGCGACAACTATGGTGAGAGATGATCGTATAGCTATACCTGCCAGAGCATGGCCGGAATGTTAGCACAAGAATTCACAGCTATTCTAGTTTTAGGCGGATGATAATGGCTAATAAATTCCTCTTTCCTCGGGAGTACCCAGTTGGTATGCGTCGAGAGCCTCCCTGAGGTAAGCCGGTACGGAGACGTAGTCTTTGAGCATCATGCAAGCACGATTTGATGAACAAGTGCAGTTTGTATTGTCGTTTTCGTCACAACCCTCGACTCCGCCTATGGGACTGCCGTTTTCATCGATGTGGGATAAAGACGAGTCGTACTTGACAATGGGAAGACCCGTGTTTGGATCGTAAGCAGGTATATACCAGTCGGGGGAGCCGTCTCCATCCAGGTCCGGCCCATCAGAGACTTCGTAGGCCTGTTCGAGCAGACCGTTGGCGTATTCCAAAACCCTTGCAGCAATACCTCGTTGAACTGTTTTTCCGAACACGCTCTCTTTGCCAAACGTTTTGGCGACGTATGTCTTACCAAGTGGATTATGGAATTCGATTCGATTTGCGAATTCAGGGTCAGCATCTACTCCTAGTTCCCAAATACGCATCAAGTCCAACCAGTTCATGTGCTGGTTTTCGGGAAGATACATCATTGTCCAGGCGATGAGGAATTTATACTGTTCCCAATTTACCTGCGGATCGATCACGACTGTGTGTTCCGGTACACGAGGATCGAACTGGGAATCATCCCTGCCGGCTAATGTGGAACATACGTTGGTTCCGTTGGCTGGGAAGCACGACCTGGGCTCGTCTCCCCACCATGAGGTCCATCCGATTGCCTGCTGGGGATACATGTCGCTTTCCACGAGCGGGTTACCTTGTGCATCTGCAGCCAGTCTTGGGCCTTTGATCCAGTCGTCACCAGTCAGGTTGTTAGCAAGCCAACGTCGATAACCTTCAGGGAACAGGTCTGCCAAGGACACTGCGCGGTAGCGGGGGTCTACGAAATCACGCCTGGAGTCGGAGATGAAGTTATCGACCGATTCGGTCATCAGCATGGCCGTATTGATTTTGTCATAGTAAGAGCCGGCGTTTATGGTGTAGTCGCGATCATATTCCCCTTGGTCTTCAGCCAGCATATTTTCCACAGCCTTGCCGCCCAGTCCGATATTGCCATAAACTCCCGTTGCCCCGTTCGGGATGATCACCTTGGTGGGTCCTGGATTTGCTATGGCATCCCTAGCAGACCTCAGAACGGGATCTCCACTTTCGAAGAAGTGTTCGCCGATCTCAGGCCGTGCCAGTTGCCTGGCAAAATGATCGAAGGCCATTCCCGATGCCAGGATATTGTCGCTGAATAACTGGCCGGCAATATACGGCCACAGGGTATCGAAATCGTATCCTATCTCCACAGCGAAATCCTCATAGACATTTTTCATCAACCCTAAGCCCTTTGCTCCATCGCGAAGTTTTTCGTTGTAACGGGAAAGGATACGATTTGCAGCATGACGAACGCTGAAGGTCTGGCGACCACGCCGGTAATTGTCGAAGATGTGGTCCACCTCTTGCTGGGTAATGAAATAGTTGAAAATTTCATATGCGTCAGCACCATTGTCATGGCGGTAAACGCTGAGGTTACCCAAATCAGCCCAAGAGTCAGTGGCAAATCCATACGGCATCCTGGTTCGGCCTTCAGGGTCGATGGCAGGCCCGCCCCTGTAGTAACCTGGTTGTTCCGAAGGCAGAGGTAATCTCAGTCCCTTCCAGGTAAGGTAATCTACTTTTTCCTGTTTGCACCGGCTATATTGTCCGTTGACCTTTACGATGAGACCATCGAGAAGCGGGCTCCACTTTCCATCCCGGTCCTCGTCCCAAACCGCTGGTTTGAATACGTTGATGTCATCGATAGGTTTACAGTCGTGAATGAGACCATATTCGTTTTGCAACTCGGAATAATGAAATCCGTCCATTGTCTCCTGGTACTCATTCCATCGCCCTGGTTGAATACCAAGTATGCCTCCGAAATTATCCATCTTGGAAAGCATGCTCATGCCTTTGTCGGTACCGGCGTTGTATTCGTTGCTGGCATGTACTGCGACAACGTCACCATAGAACATTCGCGCTGCGGCAAAGTCGAATGCACCGAGGCCGAGCAAATCCTGGGTGATTTCTCCGGGATAATCCATGACGCTGGACTGGGAGAACATCCATATGAGGTTATCCTGTTCCTCGTCAGTGACTGGATCGAAATACCTGGGACCTACGCACTGATTACCATCCTGGGTGAGATCATTGCAGATATTAGTAACCTGTCCGTCTCTGGTCCTTAGTTGCCAATATTGGGGGCGGTACCCCCATGCATCGGATGAGGAGACAAAGTTGTGTCTCAATCCTACCGAGTGTCCCATTTCGTGTACGATTACGGCGTACTGCATCCTGTTAGAAAGGAATCTCCTCATTTTTTCTGCACGCTCTTGTTGGACAGCAAGGGAATCGCTTTTATTGAACGAACCGAACTTTGCCTCCATGACCTTTTTGAGTCCGGTCAAAGATATTGGAGCGAGTGCTTCTTCGGGGCTGGACAGAATACATGCTCCTTGTCTCGCAAGAGCCTCTTCCTTGAGGTTATAGAGCTGTCTTCGGAGTGAGGGATTTGCTCCACGAAGAGGGGATGCCACGTCAAGGACACTTTTGGACATGGGCATGCCTGATATGCCTGTGAGAACCTGCACCATGGGAGTCATGAGACCTGCTTCGAAAGATGTTCCGGCTGCGGCCTGCCTTCTGGCTGAATATTCAGCGGAAAAGGCCGAAGGCGCTCCCATGGCAGCCTGGACTCCATGGAGTTGCTCCTTGAGCTTTTTTGCCTCGGCAAGGATTTGGTTGCTGACCATGGACTGGCCTGTGTCGCCCTTCAATACGATTTGGTCGGCTTGTGCACCTGAAAAGCGGGCGATTCTATGTGCTATCTGGTTCTTGGTAAGCATGGGCAGTACACCACTTTTTGCTGCAGCTCTGGCTGCTTCTGCCCAGTTTTTTATATTTTTTCCTTCAGTAATGTCCTCAGGTTCCAATTCTCCAGCGATGAGTCGTAGCTTGTCCACGACCAATTGACTTACGTAGTCGTTGACCCATGCCCAGGTGTTTACGCTGGTACTTATTACCTCGCCGGTAAGGGGATCGTCTGCGCTGACCATAATACCCCATGGAGAGGGAGTTTGCGGTTGTTCGATAACGTTGACCTTGTGGTAACGAAGATCTCCAAGACGAACCGTTAGAGCCTGGTCGCAGATTTCCTTCATTTCTTGATCGTCATTTTGGCGGGCCAAATAACAGTCGTACGATGTGTATCCCTGGGGAAGCCTGCGATCGCCGCACTGTTCGGGATCATCGAACTGTACCGGGCTGTGACACAGGACGATCATCTCCGGCATCTTGGCAATGGAAATTACACCAGGATCATAGCCTCTCGCCTTTCCTATGTCATCGGCGACCTGGTCACAATCTTTGCCGAAGTATGCCTTTCCATGTCTGCAGGCGTCCACCTCGCGAGCCAGCCTGACTGCATCCACGTTGTCATCTTCCTGTCCGAAGAACATGGGGAATTTTTGACCACAATCAGACCCGCCTGTTGCCTTACATTCCGCATACTGGGCTGAACGAACCGCCATTCGAAGGGCCACGTCCCATTCGTGTGCCGCCATGTCCGAAGCATCGAAAAATTCAGGATAACCAGAGTTTGTGTAATACCATGCAATTGTCTTGGGTGTCCTCTGGGCATATGGCAGCGTACATCTTTGCCGGAATTTGTCGCAATGAGATCCCGGACCTACGCTTTCGCATTCGTCGTCTGTGCCGTTTCTGTCGAAGTCACGGTTTGCGTCTGAACCGAACGGAGTGGTCTCAGGAGTGTAGCATGGAACCTCCCCCTTCATGTTCTCTGGATCATTGTAGTAGTGACTGCGTTCCCAGATGTCGTAACGGTTTATAAGCCTATGCCACAGCTCATCGCTCATACCGTAGTTGCGCGCATATCCAAATCGTTCAGTGTAAAATGCGCCGTATGCCTGGAAACGATATCCATCCCAGTTCACTGGTTCATAGTCATCATCCTCTACTTTTCGGAAGGACTCACGAATGGTAAGTTCCACCGGGTTGCAAGTGCCAACCGGATAGGTTCCGTCCATGAAGTCAGGGGGAAGGAAACACGCTGGAAAAGAGTCGATGCCCCAACCAAAAGAGCTAAGATCGATGACTTCCGGCTGCGCGAACGCCTTGTTTGTTACATCGAAGTAGCCATCCTGTTGATCGAAGTAAGGAGCGTTGGGGTCAGAAGGATCCGTGACATCATAAGCCATGGGCTCATAGGTGATCCCACCGAATATCCCCATCATGCTCAGGGTGTCGAAGTCATAGGAGTCCGTGTTGAGGTTTTTTGACCAATCAACCCGCATGTATTGGCGTTCGTACCAGGGCCTGTCTGTGGTGTTTTCCTCTTTAATGTTCAAGCGCTCGCCAGTGGTGGGATTATATGCACGGACAATGTCGAAGTGCTTTTCGATCTTGAACGCCACTGCTATGACGCCATCGTTAGTGGCCTTGCCTGCACCTTTGCCGTCCGAACCCTCTATTCGCTCATATGCTAATCTGCCGATGAGGAGATCTTCCGTAATTTGCCATTTGATTCGAGATACGGGCTGAGCATAGGTGGACGTGAACAAACCGTCTTGGGCTGCACCATAGCCCACATCGATCAAGGTCGCCCTTGCCCAAAACTCCGGATTGTCGGAAGGATCCTGTAAGTCCTGTCCGACGAAAAACGATTTATCCAATGCATAGGGCTGTACCCTGTCAACGGCTTCGCGTTGCTCAGCGCAACTGGTCATGATTCCCAGTGAGAACAGGGCTGCTATGGCCATCAGGGGTGAACAGAATCTCTTACAGGTCATATTGGTTGCTCCTTTGTGTTTCTCCGCCGGTGATCGTCGAAATCAGGACGGCAGCATCGATTCGGATGTCGATGTAGACAATGGAATATGGGTTATAAAATGGATTATAGAAATTCGAATCAGGTCCCAATTGGGGACTGATTGTCTGGTATCCGGCTATGAGGTCCAAATATTTAACCGGCCTGAAGGTAAGCTCCGCAGCAAAGACAGATAGGAAACGAGCGTTCGAGTCTGGTTCAGGTTCGAAAGATGTCCCGGCATGTCCGTCAAAGGAATACAACCAATCTATCACTTGGCCATATACCACGTAGGCATCGAGCCACGGAAGGACTCCAAGCCATGCGTCAGCGGTCCACTGAAAGCGATACATGGGATTGCGTAACCCTGTGTTGTAAAAAGAGTCACAACCTGATGAAGACAACGAACATGAAGATATCAGTGGTGTCTCGCGTTCAGCAGTAGTGTACCTGTGAAAAGATGGGCCTGTTCGTAGGTTTAGCCCCAACTGGAATCCGTTCAGGATATCGAAAGCCCTGGAAAGTCTGGCTCCCGGTCGGATTGCCATGACCAGAGTCCTGGCCTGGGAGGCTTTGGATGTGGGCAGGTAGAAGTTGATGTCTGCCGATAGATCAATGTCAACTACCGGGATTTTCCATATCCTGGACATGCCGACTCCCACAGAAAGGTCCCCCAGTACTGTCTCTCCCCGGTAGGTCGTATCGTCGGCGTTTGTAAGTTCTCGTGTGATATCCAGATTCGCTTTTGCGAAGATCCGGTCGGTAAACCACCACCTGGGAAGAAGCGAAAAAACCATGGCATAATATGGATTGTAGGTGAGTAAGTCCTTGTCCATGGTGGCTGTGCCAAGGGCGTTTCTCCATACGAAATACGACGAACGCCAAGGTGGTTTGGCTGTGGTGGGGTCGCAGGACTTGACGGCTGATTGTTGCTCCTTATCGGATGATTGCTGTGTCGCAGTGGAACCTGGTGATTGTCCTTGTTGTGGTTCGGCTTGGGTAATACTTGCTGTGACAAGAAACATAATGCCGATCATCATGGCCAGGCAGGTTTTAGTGACAAGTTTTTCCATTCATGGCTCCTGAGAAATCGCCTATAGTGTCGATGGGGCACCATGCACTGACAGCAAAAAAAATTCCAGGATGCCAACCTGTGGCTGCTCAGTCAAGGTACCGAAAAACCGGTTCATGCTATAAATATTTTGTAACGACATTATCACAAAAATGTTGAGTTCCGTACGAGTTGGCTCTGTTGGATTTAGCCAACATGTTTTAAGAACAAGAAAAAGTTTGATTTGGACAGCAAGGAAAAATTTCTGTGATACTTGTAATCTTTCCAAGTTCACTGGAAGCAAAGAGTAAGAAATTTTTGGCCGTTTTTGGCATGGACGCTTCCTCCAAATCCGATGACGAGACATTACACTAGCCTTGCAGGGAAAAAGATCAACAGTTTTTTATTTTTGCTCTTTCAGTTCGTTGTCCAGGTAATTGGCCTGTATCATATTTTGGTCTTGACTTTTGTCGTTCATACAACTATTTCGCTCTCTGCTCTGGGGATGGAGTCCCCCGAATAATCGCCCGGGTAGGGCTGATGACTCCTGCCACGCATGCTTCCTGAACTCAGGGACTGCCAATTATTTGGTAGCACCGGCTAATGAGGTTTTTTGTGCGTGAGCTGGGACCCGTAAGATTATTTGGAGGACCATACATATGCCCCGGGCTGTCATTCTTTTCGTACCGGATTGCTTTATCCGTCTTGTGTCGGCTTTGATCTCAGGCGCCTTTTCATCGCGTTTTATCTGTTTGTATATATGCACAGCCGATTCATCAGTGGGTAATTTGTTTGCGTAAACAAGGAGGAGCACTTGAGCAAGCGGATTCTCTTCAATGTTTTGCAGGTCATGGTAGTCATGGGTTTTTCTCCCATGGCAGTGGGAGTAATGAATCGCTTCAAGGAAATCGTACAGTCTAGGCGAGGGCCAAGCATCTTTCAGCCTTACCGGGACCTGTGGAAACTTTTTTCCAAGAATGAGGTTGTATCGGAAGAAAGTTCGTGGATCTTCCGTGTCACCCCCTATATCGTGTTCGTGGCGCCAATATTCGTAACACTCCTTATCCCGGTTCTGACGGATTATCCCCTGTTTTGGGCTTTCATGGCTGACATGGTAGGCGCCGGGTTCGTCCTGGCACTCGGCGGTTTTTTTACCGCCCTGGCTGCGGTCGATACGGCAAACCCTTATGGACCAATGGGCGCAAGCCGTACACGCATGGTCGGTTTCATGGCAGAACCGATTTTTCTCATTGTGTTTTTCACGGTATCGTTCGTTGCGGATTCCACAATACCTTTTATAGTTCAGCAAAAATGGGTAACCCCTGTTTCGAACTTTTTCGAGCCCAGTCATGTCTTACTGTTGGTTGCCTTTGTCATGCTCATACTTGCTGAGAAAGGACGCATTCCCGTAGACAACCCCTCCGGGCATTTCGAACTGGCCATGATTGAAGAATCCAAGGATCTCGAATATTCGGGTAAGGGTGCCGCGCTTATGAAGTGGGGCGGCTGGATGAAGTTTTTTGTGCTGATGATCGTTTTCTTGAACGTCCTTTTAACCCCATGGGGACTTGCCTCTACGATGGGTTGGGGGGAAGTATTGTTGGCCGTTGTTCTGGTATTGTTCAAGATTTTGTTTTTCATACTATTCCTCGTTTTCATCGAGTCGTCGTTGGCGAAACTGAGACTCTTCCGCATAAGTGAGTTCATGAGCGCAGCCTTTGTCATAGCCGTGATTGCAATGCTTGCGAGTGTCGTTACTCAATCAGGAGGCAACTGATGCAAGAATCTCAACAGATGCTTGCCTTGATAGCCAACTTGAACGCCCTTGCCGGAGGTCTCTTCATCATAGCAGCTCTTGGAATAGTGGCAACACGTCAGGTGCGCGCTTGTTTGAAGTTTTTTATATTCCAGTCGATCTTTTTGGCTGCCTCTGCTTTCCTGATAGGAGCTGTTCCATTTTCAACCCATCTTGTCGCAGTAGGAGTCATAAACCTGTTTACCAAGGTCATTTTCCTGCCTTGGCTCTTGCGGCGTATGGTCAAGCAAGAGGTATACACGAGACGGGAAATCACCCAGGTCGTCAGTGTTCCTATCTCTCTTGTTATCGCCCTACTATTGGTAATTGCGGCATATTTTTTGAGCCTGCCGTGGTTGAAGGTATCAGGTGCCGTTGGCGCCACAACCGTCAACGTACCCATTGGGTTGGCGGGGCTCTTGCTGGGAGCATACACGTTGGCTAACCGACGGGAAGCGGTTCCCCAATTACTGGGCCTTTTGACCATGGAGAACGGGGCCTTCTTTGCGGGCGTTGCCATAGCACCCGATATGCCCCTCATCGCCGAACTGGCGTTGGCTTTTGACATTCTCATATTGACTTTCGTGGTCGGGGTGCTCACCAGGACGGTACATGAACGAATCGGCACCACCACGGTCGGCACTCTCTCCAGGCTCAGGGAGGGGGACTACAAATGACCTTGCTCGTACTCATGATGATTCCCCTGGCGGCCGCTGTATCATCAGCTTTATCCCGAAGGGCCCGCATTGGATCAATCGTAACTCTCATGGGTTCTGTGGCAATATTGGGACTGTCTGTCTCTGCCATATTGGAACTGCTTGCTTCTTCAAACCATTTGCTCGTTGCAGTACCTCACTGGATTGCCATTGATGCTCTGAGCGGGATCATTTTGTTGCTCATTTCCATTGTGAACCTGACGGCAGCCCTGTTCTCCATGGGATATATGGACTTTAGGGAGACTGGCGGTGTTAGACGATACTTCGTGAACTTCAACCTGTTCGTCTTTTCGATGCTCATCGTGCCGTTGATCCAGGAGCCAAACCTGGTATGGGTTGCCGTAGAACTCACGACCTTGTTTTCCGTGTTGCTGGTTGGTTTTGAAAATACTCATGAAGCTCTCGAGGCTGCATGGAAGTATGTCGTCCTGACCATCATGGGAGCAGCCATTGCTTTACTAGGTTTCCTGCTGCTTTATTGGGCGGCCAGGCAGGCCGACGCCCTCCACCCTACATGGTCCGGGCTTTTGGCGGTTGCGCCACAAATCTCACCCGTATTGGTCAAGGCTGCGTTCATTTTAATTCTTCTAGGTTTCGGAGCTAAGATAGGGCTGGTGCCGTTACATACCTGGCTGCCGGATGCCCACAGCCAGGCGCCCACACCTGTTTGCGCATTACTTTCCGGTGTTGAAACTACGGCTGTGATGTACGTAGTACTACGTCTATTGCCCATTGTGTCAGAATCTCCTGCAACCCATACAAACACGTGGCTATTGGTATTTGGACTGATATCCGTAGCTACGGCTGCATTCGTGTTGCTGGGCGTTCGTGATTTCAAACGTCTTTTTGCCTTCTCCACGATAGAGCATATGGGAATTATCCTAGTCGCAATCGGCTTGGGAGGATCTTCGGCCCATGAAGCTGCGATGCTTCAAGTCATTGGACATGCTCTGACAAAATCTTTTTGTTTCTACGCAGCAGGTGCTGTGATGCTGGTTATGGCAACCAGGGATATTGCCTCGGTGCGAGGGTTGATAAAACGTTCGCCCCTGGCTGGTGTGGCCTTGCTCTTGGGAGGGCTGGGCATCGCGGGGGCACCCCCGTTCGCTCTTTTTCTAAGCGAGTTTTCTATTCTGAAAGCCGGATTGAATATGGGTCAATATCTGGCTGCCGGGCTCTTGGTGATTTTTATTGCCATCGCTTTTTTCGGAATCATGAATCACATCAGCCGCATGGTGTTTGGCACTGGCGAATCCGACAAACAACTTTTGCTCGGTTCCGTTCCTACTAGTTGCAAAATTACACTCTTTTTATCAGCCGTTCCTGTAGTTGTGCTCGGAGTATACATTCCCTCTGTCATGCAAAAGCTCATCGAACTCGCAGCAACAAGCATGGGAGGTTGATGAAATGAAAACAGGAGAAAAGATAGGAGAAATTGCAATCCAGGCGAAGGAACTTTGGCCTGAAATCAAAACCAGTGTCGAGCAATCTTCCATGACAGCCGAGTTGTTATGTAAGCGTGAACAGGTGCCCGGAGTTTGTTCCTGGCTGTTTGAGAAACAACGTTACCATTTCACAGGACTAGTGGTCGAAGAAACTGACAGATGGGATCTGCGATATCTTTTCGTCGGAAGGGGAGAAATGGGACTTATACAGGTAAGGACTCAGGCACCCATCGGTGAAATAGATTTTGAGAGCGTTAGCGTATCAGTCCATGCAGCAGACTGGCATGAACGTGAAGCAGAAGACCTCTTTGGATTGCTCTTCAAAGGCCATCCCCGCCTGGGCGATTTCATCTTGCATGACGACGCCTGGCAAAAAGGGGCTGCGCCCATGCGTAATGGCTTCGATTTTAAGGGCACTCTTTCGACCCGAAAGCATGATAAAGACTGGCGCCCGAGGCGGGTCGTAGATGTACCTGGGGCTTTTGTCATGCCTGTAGGTCCGGTATTTTCAGGTGTGTCAGAATCCGTTCATTTCCAGTTGGAGACTATAGGTGAAGAGGTTCTTCGCGTTTTTCCAATGCTTTTTTTCTAGTTCCGTGGGGTGGAAAAATCCGCTGAAGGACGTTCCATTGACGAGGTGCTGCTTTTGTCCGAGCGCTTTGCAGGCACAGCAGCTTTCGCCCATTCCATGGCCTTTTGCATGGCAGTCGAACAGTTGAGCAACTTGGTGATTCCCCCGCGTGCACAGCTATTGCGAGTTTACTTCCTGGAACTGGAGCGCATCAGGAGTCATCTCGCAACCATCGAGGCTGTTTGCAATTCGACTGGTTTGGTTGTGGCTGCGGGCCAAACTGCCATATTGGAAGAAGAGGCATTGAGACTATTGGGCACAATTGCCGGCCATCGTTATTTGTTTGGCCTGCAGATTCCGGGTGGGTTGAGCCGTGATTTCCATGAGAGTTCGTTGAGAGACACTCTTTCGGGAGTCAGGCAGTTGGTCAGGCGCATGGCAGAGGTGGAGAAGCTGTTGGTAAACACGAGCAGTTTTCTCGACCGAATAGAACAAGTGGGAGCCATAAGCCTGGCTCAAGCGTTGGATTACGGACTGGTGGGCCCCGTGGCTCGTGGGTCGGGCTACTGTAATGATCTGAGAGAGTTTTGGCCTTATGCAAAATACGATACGTTGAAGTTCGATACAGCCTGCGAGACAGAAGGTGACGGCTATGCACGCCTGCGTATTTTGTTTTCAGAGGTAAGACAATCACTAAGGATCATGGAGCAAGTCGTAGAATACTTGCCTGGTGGTCCTGTATCCATCTCTTGCGATGTCGCACCAGGCGTGGCGTTGGCTGGGGTTGAGACTCCAAGGGGTGCCATGTTGAACTGGATACGTATCAATGAAGAAGGAAAGGTCAAAAGGTACCGCCTGATCACTCCGTCTTTTACAAATTGGCACGGATTTCACCTGGCAGCGGAAAATTTTGCATTCCAGGACTTCCCGATCATCCTGGCCACCTTCGGGCTGTCAGTGGCTGAAAATGATCGATAACCGTGTTGAGATAGGAGTTATGACATGAGCAGTTGGGTCATAAAAGGACTTCGGACAGGAGTTGTCACCACTAACTATCCTGCTTGTGAAGAAACACAGACCGCCCAAGGAACCTCTCCCGGGTTTCCACATGCCGTACTCAGCAAGGATACAAATTATAAAGCATTGATATCACGCTGTCCCATGCATGCCATTGGGGAGGTTGCAGACCGGTTGGCTGTGGAACGTACACGCTGCATACACTGCTATCGCTGTGTGCGCGGCATCGAAAAGCCCATACCATGGGATGCCGGATTTGAGTGGGCAAGCATTACGGGTGGAGCATCCAGCTTTCCCAAGGCATTTCGGCGTTCTATGCATATCCGTGTTCTCGATGCCGGTGATTGTGGTGCTTGCATAAACGAGGTAAAACTACTCAACAATCCTTTTTACAACATGCACAGACTGGGTTTTTTTATTACGCCAACGCCACGTCAGGCTGACGTGCTGCTGGTCGTCGGACCGGTAACAGACCACATGAAGACCGCCCTGTTGAAGGCTTACGAGGCAATGCCCACCCCCAAACGGGTAATGGCTGTGGGTACCTGTGCACTGAGCGGAGGCTTGTTTGGGCCAGGATTCGTAACCAGCCCCGGAGCGGGGGACAAACTGCCTGTAGATGTGAAAGTGCCTGGATGCCCTCCTCCTCCATTAGCCATACTCCATGGCTTATTGCTCCTTTCGGGCCGTAAGGCTGCGGCTGAAATCGAATCAGTGTCAACTCCTTTAAAAAAAGGAGAAATGTAAAGATGGTGTCTATTGGAGCTTTGCTTGCAACAGCATTCGGAGTTTACTTTTTGGGAATCTTGGCGGTGCTCTTTCTCCCGAAAAGGATGACTACCTTTTCCCTTGCCGGCTTTGGCGGATTGGGTTCTCTGGCGTTACTTGTCTCAGGTGTGTTTGCCTTGTTATCCGACAGTGCGTACCAGGCTCAATTGTGGAATATTGCCAACATGGGGAAATTGGTTGTTACTGTAGATCACCTCTCGGGCTTTTTCCTGGTGGTGAGCGCACTTGTCTCCATACCTGCTTCGTTGTTTGCCGCTTCACGAATTGGTAACAGCGGGCGGCATCATGCCAAGATACTCGCTGCACTCTATCTTGGACTATTACCTGCCATTGTCCTGGTATTGATAGCCTCCGATGTTTTTTTATTCCTGCTTGCCTGGGAAATCATGTCCGTCTTCGTGTTCTTACTGGTCAACAGTGGAGGGAAAGAACGTCCTGGATACCTCATGTTGGCTGTAGGTGAGGCCGGCACACTCGCAATAATGATAGCGTTGCTATTGTTAGCCAAAAATTCTGAAACGCTTTGCTTTTATGGACTCAAAGCCAGCGGAATGAGCATGGATCCGGGCGTTCGTTGGCTGGTATTTGCTTTGTCTTTTTTCGGGTTCGGTATAAAGGCAGGTCTGATTCCTTTCAACTTCTGGATACCAAGGGCCTATTCAGCGACTCCGTCTGCCTTTATTCCACTGATTGCAGGGACCACATTGAACCTGGGACTGTATGGTATCATACGGATCAACGGGGATCTATTGCCTGTGACACAAGTCGGTCCAGGTATTTTGATGCTCCTTGTGGGGTCGGTCACGGCATTGACCGGTATTCTTTATGCAACGATTGAAGACAATTTCAAGACCCTTTTAGCCCATAGCTCCATCGAAAATGCTGGTATCATCACAACGTCCCTTGGAGCCGGAGCAATATTCGTTGCCTCTTCACATCAGGTCGCAGCGGCATTGGCCTTGGTCGCTGCGCTATATCACACTTTCAATCATTCGATTTTCAAGACATTGCTTTTCATGGGAGCAGGAGAGCTGGAAGGGGCAATGAAAAGCACGAGCCTCGACCAAATGGGAGGTCTCCTCAAACGTATGCCCTGGACCGGCTTGTTCGTCCTGACAGGAGCACTGTCCATTTCCGCGATGCCGCCATTGAACGGCTTCGTCAGTGAATGGTTGACGCTCCAATCTCTACTGCGTAGCGTGGAGTTGGCATCGTTGGGTGTCAAGATAGCCTTTGTGACAGCAGGTGTCGCCCTGGCACTTACCGCAGGGCTTGCTGTTACCTGTTTCGTTCGTGCTTTTGCCATGGGTTTCCTGGGTATGCCCCGGTCCAATGAAGCTGAAAAAGCACATGAGACCGGCAAACCGGCGCTTTTATCCATGGCTTTTCTTGCGATATTGTGTTTGGCGCTCGGGGTGTTGCCGACTTTCGTAGTCCCCATGTTGGACCAGGTGGTAGCGCCACTTGCCGGTGCAAGCGGCACGAGTGTGTTAGTGCCGCCCTTTTTTGAAGATTATCCTCCATCGAGTGAGCTACCCCAGGAGTTTGCATCCGAGTTTCACGATCTCGGTGCGCAAGTTGGAAAGGGCATGGTTCCGTTGCGGGGTCTGGCAGTAATTCACCGTGGAGGCAAGGAAAACCCGGTGGTTTTTGCCATGTCCAGCTCGTATATGCTCATGGCGCTCATGGTTTTGCTGGGAGTCTGTATCAGCGTGGTTTGGCTCGTCGTGGCACGACACAGAAAGGTCAAACGCCGTCCGAGGTGGGACGGAGGGATGAGGCGTTTGCTTCCTGAGATGACATATACCGCGACGGGTTTTGCCCAACCGGTGCGGGTCGTATTCGAAATGATTTTTCGTCCAACGGTAGTAGACCGTCGTAAAACGATCGCGGAACACTTTCGTGTCTCGATTCAGCAAAACCGTAAGCAGGTGCACCTGGTGGATCGTTTGGTGTTGTATCCCATGGCAAATGTCAGCCAATGGATCTCATCTGCCTTGGCTCGAATGCACAATGGGCAGATAAACACATATGCTGCATATGGACTGTTGTCTCTCGTATTATTTCTCATTATCTCACTGGCAGTTTGAAAAATCTCAATAAACTGTTCCTGACCGTGGATTCTGAAAAAGATCTATTGGTGTCGTGGCTGAATGGATCTTTTCAATAAGGATCAAAGATTCTGGATACAAATTGTCCGAAAAGTGTAGAATATTAATAGCATGTACCTTGGATGTTGTTTGAGAAGATGATTTGGGAAAGGATTTGTCGATGGGTGAATCCAAAGTCAAGACAACTCACTTGGTGTTGATCCTAGACAGCAGCGGGAGCATGAATGATTTCAGGAAGGAAGTCGTGGAAGGATTCAATGAAAAGGTTGAGGCCATCAGGAAAGCGGCTTCTGAACACAACGCCGAAGATCGTATATTCTTGACCCTCGTAACCTTTAATGATGTTGCCGAGATTGTCAGGTTTGCTCAACCCGTATCTGCCATGGAAAAAATGAGCATAGAAGAATATCGACCGGAATACCTGACAGCTATGTTGGATGCCATTGGCTTGACCCTTGCGAAGTTGGAGAAAGACTTCCATGATTCTGCTGATTCAAATTACCTTGTTGCCATTTGGACAGATGGAGAGGAAAACGCTTCTAAGGAGTATTCATACGCCCATGTCTCAGACATGATGAAGAAGAGAATGGCATCTGGACGGTGGACCTTTGCGTATATGGGTGCAAATCAGGACTTGTCCAACATCTCTATGCGGCTTGGTATCCCAAGAAGCAACGTGGCGTCGTTTACGCCGGACAGCAAGGGCACAAGGGAATCGTTTCGCGTGTTGGCAAACTCCGTAGCAACTTTTGTGACTGCAAGCCTGTCAGGTGCAAACACCCTGGATAAGTTTTTCAGGGACATCGACGAGATAACATCTGTGCTGAATTGAATAATATTCAGTCGTCAAATTCGGGTGGCTATATAAACAGCCACCTCGATTCAAACCCAAAGCAAGTGTAGTCATGGATGCCGAGGTAATGTCGGGAGAATTCAATTTTGACTGTTTTATTTTGATAGGGCGAAAGGTTGTTCTTTGTGCGATTCGGTACGGATACGGTTTTTTTCATCCACCAGTACCACCTTGGGTTTATAGTTTCGCGCTTCAATCTCGTCCATTCTTGCAAAGGTGGCCAGGATGACTTTATCACCAGGGTGAATGAGATGAGCTGCCGCACCGTTGATGCAAATGTCACCAGAGCCTCGTGGACCGACTAAGGTGTATGTGCTTAGCCTTGCACCATTGGTTACGTCCCAGATATGAACTTCCTCACCAGGAAGAATGTCGGCCGCATCCAGAAGGTCCTGGTCAATGGTTACAGAACCTTCGTATTCCAGGTTGGCCTCTGTCACAGTGGCCCTGTGGATCTTTGATTTGAACATGGAGCGTTGCACTTTTCGAACCTCCATAGCATGAAGCCTTTGAAGATGCGATTTGACCACACATGTAAAATGCCTGAAATGGAGGAAAAGGTAAACTGAACAAGGTGCCTTTTACGGTCCCGGTCCTCGTGGATCCAGGCCAAGCATATATGGTACGATAAATTTTCAAAGCCAAGCAGAATCACTAAAAAAACCGCTGACATCAGGCAAGATAAGCATTACACATAGAAAAGTCAAGAATGTTCTCGAACTGGTTATACCCCAGCATCTGCCCAACTGCCCCAATGTTGTTTAAACTGGGATACAGCCAGACGGTCTTGCAAGCGGCCGGCTAGTCCTTGCCGAGGAGGGGCTGAGCATCGGCTCGATGTATGCGCATCCCCATCTTTCCGGTGGTCGTGTTCCTGGCTGATACTTAGCGCGTGAGGCAGTGAGAGCAGTG
>CAYSLH010000033.1:9735-26193 GCA_964431605.1 uncultured Myxococcales bacterium | reverse complement strand
AAGGATCCGTGTCGGGTGTGTCCTGGAGTCTTACTGTCCCGGTAATGTTGAAAGTAGATGTGGAGTTTTGTCCATCGTCCTTTCTGAGGATAAAGTCTACAACTGTGTCTCCCTGCACGACAAGGTCCAACCTGTGGTGCCACCTGTATTCGTTGTGGGATGCCGCTATGGAAATTGGTCCTGCAGGCACTTCTGAAAGTTCATATTCTCCCGAGGCAATGGTCGTTGTGATAACGGAAGGATTCGTGCCGAACACCCTTACGTTGGAGCCGGAACGGTCCAATGGGTTATCGTCTAGACGAACGTGCCCGGTCAGTGTAAATGGCCCTGCTGAGGAAAGAGCCAAGGAGACAGACGGAGGCGAGGCTGTGTCGATTACTACCTGTGAACTGGTGCCCACATGGTAACCGATGGCCATGGCGCGAAAGTCATAGGTCCCTGCGGCAAGACCACTGATGCTGAAAGCTCCGGACGGACCTGACAGGGCTACGGACAGCACCCTGCCTCCGTCCAGTGCCTGCACCAGGATTCCGGTGCAGGGCGAGCCGTTACAGGTTGTCGTACCAGTGACTGATACGGTATCGGCCGCGCCTGGAGCTAGGGCGAAATCGTGGGTGTTATCCTGTGACAAATCAACCGCGCCTGTGGATTGTCCCATGAGTCCTACGGCCGAACATGTTATTCCATAGGCTCCGGATGGTATGGATGGAATCGAGTACACACCTTGCGAGTTAGTTCTCACATGAAGGGTCGTGCCCCTGATCAGCACCATGGCGGAATCCACCGGAGCTCCAGTGTCAGAACGGGTAACGATTCCGCTCAGGGTAGAGGCGACCACGGCAGTGGACATGAAAAACAAAAACACAATTGCGGCAGCAGTACGAATCATGTATGGTTACGATAGCATAAAAGGTGTCAACAGGCTACGCCGTCCGTATTCTTTTCGATGGTCTTTTGAAGTTCGTCCGGCAAATGAAGATCCTTTGCAGGCTCGTCCGACTCTGGCTCAAGTCTTGGTCTGAACCACAAAAAAGCTCCCAATGCCAAGGCCCCGAGCACGAGGCCTATCACTGTTCCGATTACATGGTCCATGCCGATACCGCCCTTGGAGCGCTCTTGTACCAGGATGAAAGTAGTGGTCATCACGGTCATGAAGGTTGCTGGAATCGCGGCAAGCCACCATCTGTTGCCCCGTCTTGCCAAAAAAACCGTTGCTGTCCAAAGCGCCACCGCCGCCAAGGTCTGATTGGCCCATCCGAAGTATCGCCAGATTACACCAAAAGGCAGGAACATGAGCAGTATGGAAATGGCGAACAGGGGTAGTGCCACCATGTACCTGTTTCTTATCCTTGCCTGAGGCAAGCGCAAATAATCTCCAAGTATGAGCCTTGCCACGCGAAAGGCCGTGTCTCCTGAAGTGATTGGCAGCACTATCACGCCTATCACTGCCAAAAATCCGCCGAATGTGCCCATGGAGTGCATGCAAATGGTGTGCACCACCACAGCAGCGTTGTTCAGGTTTGGACCAAGGGCGGTAGCAAGACCTGTAACCCCTCCATAGTATCCTTGAGCTGCGCTTGCCCAAATCAGAGCGATGAATCCTTCGGCAATCATGGCCCCGTAAAAAACAGGTTTCATGTATTTTTCGTTGCTCAGGCACCTGGCCATCATGGGGCTTTGGGTGGCGTGAAATCCTGAGATGGCGCCGCAGGACACGGTGATGAAGATGATGGGCCAGGCTGGTACATGATGGGGGTGGAGGTTTGCCAGGGTAAATCGTGGCGCATTCATGTCTCCGAATATCATGGACCAAGCTAGACCTGCCACCATGACCAACAATGCCAATGCGAAAAACGGATAAACTCGTCCAATCAACTTGTCCACCGGGAGTATGGTGGCTACCAGATAATATGCAAAGACTATGGCCGACACGATCCACTGCCATAGCGATGTATGATAGAAAAGAGTATTCAGTGTGTTTACAGTGTCGTCTCCCGCCCATCCAAAAACCATGTCGGCAGGCAACAAGTGAATGATCAGTGCTGCTGGCGCCTTGACGAAGACAGTGCCCACTAGGACCATGAGGAGCAGGATGAAAATGGTAGCTCCATGACGGGCGAATTTACCCAGGTAGTGTCCTATGAGAGAAGGCAGCCCTGCTCCATCGTTTCTGATAGACATGGCTCCAGCCATGAAATCGTGCACCGCACCGCCCAGGATTGCACCGAATACGATCCATAAAAAAACCTGAGGTCCCCACAAAGCCCCCATGATGGGGCCGAAAACCGGTCCCAGCCCGGCTATGTTCAGAAGTTGAACCAGAAATACACGCCATGTGGGCATGGGTACATAGTCCACCCCATCCTCGAGGCGAATTGCCGGGGTGGGTCTATTCGGGTCTGGATGTACTGCTGTGGCGGTCAGTTTTCCATAGAACACGTATCCTGCAGCCAGTAGTAACATTCCCACTATGAATACAGTCATACCTGTGCCTCCGTATGAGTGAAAGACTAGGAGATGCATACAAAAGTATCAAGCCGGATTTGGTACCTCGATCATAAAGAGACATAAAGTGATTGCATTGGTGTGGATGTATTGATTAGTATGACATCCCTTGTTGTTATTGTTAGTAAAGAGGGGTTGTTCGCTGATGATTGTTCAAGACAGGAACAGGAACGTAATGGAGGAGGAGATGAGTATGTCGGGACATTTTATGAAGAAGTTGATGGCTTTTGTTGTTGGCTTGCTTTTGGTGTCAGCTTGCCAAAATGAACAAAGTACTCCTGGAGCTTCTTTGGAGACTGGCAAAATAGCCACCTTGGGCAGCAAGCTGTCGACACCTGTGGCCACGGCTCCGCGAGTCTCTCATAGGACGAAGGATGCCAATCTGATTCCGGCTGTAAAGCGAGATGGAACCAGGACTGATTTCGAGCCTGGCGTAGTGCTCGTGAGTTTCAAAGAGCAGTGGCGTGACCGTATGGATCAACGTGCTTTGTCCGACATGGGATTACGTTTGGCCAGAAGGACTCCCATGGGAGTTGACAAGATGAAGATCGCCACAAAAGAATCCGTGCTCGATGTTGTAAAAAGGCTCAATCAGGATCCCAGGGTGCGTTACGCTGAGCCTAATCACAGGATCGAACTGGAAAACGTTCCCAACGATCCCAGCTTTGGTGATTGTTGGGGTATGAACAACACGGGTCAAACGGGTGGTGTGGAAGATGCTGACATCGACGCGGTGGAGGCATGGGATATTTCTATTGGCTCTAGGGACGTAGTGGTGGCAGTGCTGGATACCGGAGTCGACTATACCCATCCTGATCTAGCAGCAAACATGTGGACCAACGTAGACGAAATTCCTGACAATGGCATCGATGATGATAACAACGGATACGTGGATGATGTCATAGGTTGGGATTTCGAGCATCAGACCAATGACCCTATGGATGACTATGGTCACGGTACACACTGTTCGGGCATTATCGGCGCTGAAGGAAACAACGGCATCGGAGTGGTGGGTGTAAACTGGCGTGTTACGATTATGCCTCTTCGCATCATAGGAAACCAGGATCTCGATGCATACTGCCTGGATGCAGCCGAAGCCATTCATTACGCGGTCGACAATGGCGCTAGGTTGATGAGTTGTTCGTGGTGGACCGTGGAGCATTACAACCAGACCTTGGAAGAGGCGGTTCAGTATGCGGACCAGATGGATGTTGCTCTTGTGGCGGCAGCAGGTAACGATTCTCGAGATGATGACGATCCCAACTACAATCATTGGCCCAGTGAATGGCCATACGATAATATCTTCGCTGTTGCAGCAACGAACCATTCGGATGGTATAGCGTATTTTTCCAACTTCGGTCCTACCTCAGTCGATGTTGGTGCGCCTGGTGAAGACATTCTTTCGACGGTTTGGCCGAACCATGCATATGAGACCATGTCCGGTACCTCCATGGCATGTCCCCACGTAGCCGGTACCGTGGCGTTGATGTTGTCCATACGTCCGGAGTTGACCATAGCCGAGGTGAAGCAGGCTTTGTTTGCCACGGTAGACCCCATTCCAGACTTGCAGGGTGTGACCGTGACTGGTGGTAGAATAAACGCTTTCAGGGCCCTACAGGCAATAAGTGGTGTACCTCTACCTCCGGTGGCTCTTGCTGGTGGAGACCAGACGGTCATGACCGGCACAACGGTCACTTTGGATGGGAGCAACTCCTTTGACCCCAACGGTGATCCCATAACTTATGCCTGGGAGTTCTATCCCCCTGATCACTCCAGTGCAGCAATTGATGATGACACCATCGCCGCACCTCAGTTCTTGGCTGATGTGTGTGGCATGTATCAGGCGAACTTGACGGTTACGGACGATGGAGGCCTGGAGTCACCGCCGGATCGTGCCCGCGTAAACGTCATGAACTACTCTGACCAGGACCCGGTCATAGAGACTGATCATCCTTATGCCGCAAACGAAGACCGCACATGGGAGATCACCATTCCGGGCTCTGTGGTCATAGGTGTTCACTTTGCGTCTTTCGATACCGAGAGTAGATATGACTTCGTGCATATCCTGGATGGCGATGATAATGAGTGGGCAGTCTACGACGGTGCCATGGGCGAGTTCAATTCCGTAACGGTTGAAGGAAACACCATCAAAATACATTTCACCTCTGATTCCGGTGTGCAAAAAGAAGGATTCGTGATCGATGGTGTTTGGTGGTGTGATGCCGGCAATTGCCCCCCGGGGCAGGGTGATTGCAATGATGATCCCTCTGATGGATGCGAGACCGACACTTCGTCAAACACAGAGAACTGCGGTTGGTGTGGCCACGTTTGCTCTTTTGCCAATGCTTCCGCACAGTGCACCAACAGCGTATGCGAGTTGGTATCATGCATAGGTGGATTTGAAGATTGTGACATGGAGGTGGGCAATGGTTGCGAGTCCGATCCCATGACAGACCCGGATAACTGTGGAGGATGCGGGACAGTTTGCGGACCCTATGATCACGCCACTGCGGGATGTGAAAATGGTTCTTGTGCAATCGCCGAATGTGAAATGGGCTGGGATGACTGTAACGGTGTGCTGAGTGATGGATGTGAGACCCCGGTGGCTGCTGACCCTGATAACTGCGGCGGTTGTGGGGTCGTGTGTGACCTGGACCACGCGACTGCAAGCTATTGCGAAAACAGCACTTGCCAGGTTGGTGATTGCACTGTAAGCATAGAGAACATCGAGACGGATCATCCCTACTCAAACAGCCAGGATTTGACCTGGCAAATCACCCATTCGGGGGCAAGCGGGATTTCCGTGCATTTTTCCATGTTCAATACCGAACGCAACTACGACTACGTGCAGTTGCTCGATGGTTCGAACAATATGATCGTACAGTACTGGGGCAACATGGGAGAATTTACTTCCGAAATAATCCCAGGAGATACGGTCAATATCGTTTTCCATTCGGACTCCAGTGTGAATTACGATGGATTCGTGATCGACTCTTCTCGGTACTGTGTAGGCACCGGTTGCGAAAGTGGTTGGGGTGACTGCGATGGGGAAGGTTCCAACGGTTGTGAGACAGATACCCTGACGGATTTGAACAATTGTGGCGGATGTGGAGACATTTGTGGCGCTCCCAACACTAACGGAACTTGTTCCGGGGGAACATGTACCACTAGTGACCAGTGCCTGGATGGATTTGGTGATTGTAACTCGGACATGAGCGATGGATGTGAAGTGGATCTCAATACCGATGTGGATAATTGTGGTGGTTGCGCAACTCCTTGTGCCGACGTTTATCCCAACGCCCAGGTTGGCTGCGAGAGTGGTTCGTGTACCATGGGTGAATGCAACGTCGGGTTTGACGACTGCGATGGTGATCCATCCAATGGTTGCGAAGTGTCGGTGCTGACAGACCCTCAAAACTGTGGCGGGTGTGGCGCGGAGTGCGTTTTGCCACACGTTGGAAGCTCTTATTGTGCCGACGGCGAGTGTCAAATAGGCGATTGCCAGGTTTTCGTAGAGTCTGTCGAGACTTCACACCCTTATGACAACAACCAGGATCTCGAGTGGACTATCGAGCATCAGGGTGTGACCGCAATAGAGATTCATTTTGCCCAGTTCGATCTGGAGAATAACTATGATCACGTGACTATTTTTGATTCACAGAATAACCAGGTGGCTCAGTACACCGGAAACCTGGGGCCTTTCGTGACGGACCCCATACCTGGTGATTCAGTGCGCATCTCTTTCCATTCCGACTCCAGTGTTACACACGCAGGATTCATCATCGATTGGACCCGGGCGTGTAGCGGCACTGGGTGTGAAACCGGTTGGGACGATTGCGATACTGACCCGGCCACTGGTTGTGAATCTGACTTATCATCAGATCCTGACAATTGCGGGGCGTGTGGTCTCATGTGCTTGTTCCAGCACGCCACCGGCGATTGTGTCAATTCCACCTGTACCATCACTTCATGCGATACCGATTGGGATGACTGTAACACTGATGGCATGGATGGTTGTGAGGCAGATTTGAACAACGACCTTGCCAACTGTGGCGGTTGTGGGAATTCATGCGAAGACACTTTCCCTAACGCTCAGGTGACATGTAATTCAGGTATGTGTGAAATGGGCAATTGCTTGCCTGGTTATGGCGATTGCAACAACGATACCTCGGATGGTTGTGAGACTGATCTGAACAGCGATCCTGCACATTGCAGCGCTTGTGGTCAGGCTTGTTCTCTCGACCACGCCACAGCCGGATGTGAGGCGGGTTCGTGTACGGTAGCTTCTTGTGACACAGGCTGGGGTGATTGTAATTCAGTAGCTTCTGACGGATGCGAGCAGAATGTACAGGATGATGATTCGAACTGCGGTGGTTGCGGTGTAACATGTGACGTGTCACATGCTACTGCCAGTTGCTCCGGCGTAACTTGTGTTATCTCTGCATGTGATGATGGCTGGGGTGACTGTGATGGTAATGAAAGAAACGGTTGCGAGTCCATGTTCGCCATAGATGTGGACAATTGTGGAGGCTGCGGAACCGTTTGTGAGTTTGCCAACGCGGCGGCTTCCTGCGAAGCAGGCCAGTGCGTCATGGGGGATTGTGAATTGAATTCCAACGATTGCAACGAAGACCCATCGGACGGCTGTGAATCGAACCCCATGGAAGATGTTGACAACTGCGGTCGGTGCGGCATCGTGTGCAGTACCAATCATGCTGACAGCCAGTGCATCAATGGGACCTGCTTCATGGGCGACTGTGAAGAGGGGTATGCGAACTGCAATTACAACAATGCGGATGGCTGCGAGGTGAACATCACGGCAGATGTCGACAATTGTGGTGAATGTGGCCTGGTTTGTGAGATAGATCATGCAACCGCTGCTTGTGCCGATTCCGAGTGTGTGGTCTCTCAATGTGAGCAAGGATGGGGCGATTGTGATGGCGAGGGATTCAACGGCTGTGAGTCAGAGCTTTCGAGCGATCCAAATAACTGTGGTACTTGTGGCGGCGCTTGCGAGCTTGCTCATGGAACTTCTTCGTGTGCAAACGGAAGTTGCGTATTGGAAGAGTGCGATAATGGGTTCGACGACTGCAACCAAGATGACTCCGATGGTTGCGAAGTGGACAAGCTTTCGGACGTGAACAACTGTGGCCATTGTGGAATCCAGTGTCCTTCCGGGCAAAGTTGTGAGATGGGCGTTTGCGTGTGTGCTGACGCTGACTCTGATGGTCACGAAGACGTGGCATGCGGTGGGGATGATTGTGATGATTCAAACGCTGACATCTATCCGGGTGCTGACGAGACCTGTGATGACCAGATAGACAATGACTGTGACGGTCATACGGACGAAGGATGTGAAGAGCCTGATACGGGTGATACAACCGGCGGTGGCTGTGGGTGTGCTTCCGGTGCTCCTGGTTCTTCGGCCTCCGGTCTTTTGTGGCTCGGCCTGCTTGGCCTTGCCCTGATTCGTAAGAGACGCAATTAGCAGTATTCCATAGCCCCCAGGTGATTGACCTGGGGGCTGTTTCTTTTGTTCGAAATGGAACATAAAATCGATATTATCAATACAGATCGTGACCATGGCGTGTTGTTGAGAGCTTTTGTCCTGGTGATCTCATTGGGCGGGGCTTATTTTGCACTTTACTGGCTTCAGCCCTTGATGGTGGACTACTTCAGACCGCTTTTGAAAATTCACCACAAGGGCCTAAGCCTTTTTTTTAACCATGTCTTTTTTTACAGCTTGCCTTTTGGACTCAGTTGCTTCGTGTTGCGTCAATTGTTGGTGGAAATGGATATCCTTTCTCCTTTGGGACTCAAGGTGAATTTTGTCAACTCTTTACGTGATGGCATAGTAGGTGGGTTAGTAGTGATCGGTCTGTTCGTGATGATTTGGGTAGCGATGGGAAAAGGATTCAAGTTGCACATGGATCCTTATTCAGCCGCAGGAAACATCTTTTCAAATTTCTATGAGGAGTTGGCATACAGGGGGCTTGTATTTTCCGGCTTGTTGTTTTCCCTTAGGTGGCGTTGGTTGGCCGTTGTCCTCTCCGGGGTCGCCTTTGCCTATACTCATTCGAGCTATCCCTTTTTCTTGCAGGCCGGGGTCGCAGCCGCCGGCATGGTTTTTTCTGTGGCCTACCTGCGCACGAAAAACCTGTTCGCACCATGGTTGGCTCATGAATTCTCGGACGTGATTCTGGATGCAATATTAAAAATGTAATTGGAGCAAGGAGTCAGATCGCGTCAGGGACCATAAGTAAAAAAAGACCGACGTACAGTGTGAAGCATGAATTTTTACCTTATCAGCAAAGATGGGCCTGATTGAACAGATGCTTCAAGGTAGTACTGAAAATCCAGCCTGGCGAAAATGATCGTCTACAGCTATGGCCGTATCTATATTCAATCGTTGCATAACGGCAAACGACGTGCAATCGGTGAAGCTGTATCGTTTATCTGACTCCCTGCTCATCCTGCGCCAAGCGTTTTCTATATCCATTGCTTGTACCACTAACATTTCAGCTATTGCCCCGGAACGAAGGGCAGATCCTGCTCGAACCGAGTTCTGGTGTCCAGTGCGGTAGAGAAGGAGTGTCACTAATTCGTCGAAGACATATTCGGTTGTCAGCAAGCGCCCATTCCATTGTTCGAAAGCAGTTGCGACAGGCTGGTGATCCGGATCGGCCGCTACAAAAAAGGAAAACCAAGCCCCGGTGTCGACGAAGGCCTTGCGCATTATTCGTCCCCGTAAAGTACCAAATCATGGTCGCGGCCGGAGACATCGGCCTTGTCTATGAATCCTTTCATGCTCATGAGTATCTTCTGTCTGTTTTTTCGTTGCGGCATTGTTGCGGAAAGGCCAATGTCAATAAAATCTCGAATCAATTGAGCCATGCTGCATCCCCTTCGGGATGCCAACTCTCGCAAGGTCATGTACTGTTCCTTGTCTAATAAAATTTGTGTCCTGTGCATTTTGTGGTTCCAGTTACATTTACATCTACATCATACATCAATAGCTGAATCGTGCCAATGGTTTTATTCTGCCAAATGAAGAGTAAATGTTGACCATGAATGCACAGTATCGTCCGATAGTTAACTGATATAACCTCCTGCGGTCAGTATCATGCGCATCAAAACACTTGCGAAAACTGTGACAAGTAATAAGAATGCGCCCTGTTTGCGTTTTTGGTTGTCGAACATTCCGTAGATGGAAGCGAAAACACCGAAAAACGGGATAACAATTGAGATCAAAATCATGGTAACCATTTGAGCATTGGTCCATTTGCCAACTTTTCGGAGCGTTTTATCATCCTTAATATCGATTCCCATGAGTTCGGCCTCTGTCTCATCTTTCCATCCGCAAAATCCACATTCCCAGGACACTACGAGTTTTCGACCGCAGTCAGGGCAAGATTCCATCGTGACTGGCTTGCAAGCTATGGAACAACTGGTTGTCATGGCAGACCTCCTTGATAAATTGTTGATGTTTTATTTACAGAGGGAGGCTGTAGCAGTTTTCGTGCCAGTTTTTTTATTCATGTAACATCTTGAAAGAAAAGGCTTCTTGTTTGTATGGAAAATTGGTGCGGAAATTTACGTGTCCGAATCTTGTACATCTTGTACAAGATTTTCGACATGGTCACCGTGTTTGCTGGCAAAAAAAGGGATTTTAGAAATCGTCGATACGATCTGCGTACTCCGGGTGATCTACGAAAGGATTTCGTTTTCCCTGAATGTCTTCGATTGTGCCTGCGCGTTGGATTTCTTTGGCGTCAGGAGGATCCATGATGTTCCATTCGCGAAGAACCTCTTCTTCAAAGTAGGGAATGGACTTTTCATAACGTACAGCGAAATAGAACATGGCCCGTGCCACATCACCTTTATGACTATCTCGAGGTTCGAATACTTCTCTACCGGAAGCATCATAACCTTCCAGGCTTCCCCCACTGCTCCAATTTGCATATTCGACTTCACCAAATGGATAATTTGACCTTGTGCTATTCGCATCGGTCATAACAGGAAAGAGGTGATTCAGATCCGAAAGGGCTGGCAAGGTGTCGGAACCTTGACTCCGCGGCCAAGTGTGTTCGGTATTCATGACACTTGGGTCTGGGATAGACGAGGTTGTCACCCATTGACCTGTATAGACACACTGTACCTGTCCCCCAACATTGTCCACCAAGGAAAACATCTCATTACGAGCTTCATAGTAACTGAGAACGTTTTGGTTTGCGACCATTTCAGCCAATTGTTGCCGAAAGTCGGCATTTGACTCATCGAAATCATCGAGTGCACGTGGTTCAATCCGGAAATGGGAGTATGAATATGCGACTACGCCGGTTATCGAGTTGAACACTTGTCCCAATTCCCTGTGGTCTTGCTCACAAAAAATCCCCATTTGTTCGTCTGTGCAAGCAAAGCCGGAATGAAGCATGTCTCCAATCACCAGCTGTTGCGATGGATTATCATTCACGTCGGCAACCAAAAAATCTCCATGGTCCACACCGTCTTGGCCCAAAAAAGGAGTCTGGGTGGTGGTGACTGATTCAATTTTTACCAATACCCCCTCATATGCCTCTGACAAAGAACCTTCGTCGTTTATATCGGACAGGGTCACTACCACAGCGTCAGGCGGTACGGTGTTGGACAAGAGTTGAACGGAATTCGCTACGATTTCGGTCATCCCGTAGTATTCGGTAATGGTTCCAGTGATATCAACAATTCCACCAGGTCTTATTCCGGTAAGATCCAGGTCGGGACAATATACCAATAAGCCGCTCCACTGACCGCCTTGAGGCTCCTGGGCAAAAAAGGCAGAGTTAGAGCCGGCGGAATAAACGGGAGTGCTAACAATGACATGCTCCACATTCACGAGGCAATCCTCTGGAACATGATTTGCAGAGGAAGGGTTTTGAATGTCGTAAATGGTTACCTCTCCCAAAGGACAAACCGGGCTACAAACGCCGTCGTTGTCCTGGAATCCTTCTGCGCATATCGTGCAATCCTCTCCGGTATAGCCCTCGTCGCAAATACATATAGCCATACCAGCAAGGTCGCTACATTGGCCGTGATTAGAACAATCCAGTCCAGCCACAGAACATGCCGGCATGCAGGTGCCATCATTGTCATTATCTTGGAAACCATCACTGCAATTTGTGCAGCCTTGTCCCGAATACCCATCCTGGCAACGGCATGTGGCGATACCGGAAGAATCGGAACACAGGCCATGTTGGCCGCAGTCCAGCCCGGAGGTCATGCAGTTCGCAAGGCAAGTTCCATCATGATTGTTATCCTGGTACCCGGAAGCACATACTTGACAATTTTCGCCTGTATACTCCACTCCACAATCACATACTATCTCGCCGCTGGAATCATCACAGGTTCCATGATTGCTGCATGAATTGGCTTGGCAAGTTGTATCCAGGATGCAACCACCAATAGCATCAGGGTGATAGCCGGCAGCGCATTCAGAACAATCGTCGCCGCCAAATCCATCATAACATACGCAGAGTGCCGTACCAGAGACATCGCTGCACTGACCATGGCCGGAGCAATACAACTGTACCAGCGCACAACTTTGCTCACAGGTTCCATCACCATCGTTATCCTGGTACTGTGAGTCGCATCCTCTGCAATCCCCTCCCGCATAACCTGTATCACATTCGCAAACTGCCTGGCCGCTGTCGTCTAAGCATTGTCCATGATTATAGCAGTTTACAGAAGCGTTGGCGCAGTTTGGTGAGCAAACACCGTCTTCATCGTTGTCCTGGTATCCTGTCGCACAATTTTCGCAGTTGGCGCTCGTGTACCCAAGATCGCAGCTGCAGTAAACATACCCTAAGCTATCATCACAAGTTCCGTGGGCATTGCATGAATTGGCCTGACAGGTGTCATCCTCCACGCATTGTTGCTGATCTTCCATGTGGTAGCCGGCAGAACATTCGCTGCAATCCTTTCCTGAATAACCCTTGTCACAGCGACATCTGGCTGTACCAGATTCGTCTTCACAGGTTCCGTTGTTATTGCAATACAGTCCGGCTGTCTCACAATCTTGCCGACAAGTACCGTCCTGATCATTGTCCTGATAGCCTTGAGCACAGGTGTCGCAGTGTTCTCCGGTATATTCATGGTCACATATGCAAATTAATGTATCGTTGCTGTCATCGCATGACCCGTGACCTGAGCAGGTATATGCATCGCAGGAATTATCAAGCACACACCTTCCATTCTTGGCATGAAATCCCGCGGCACAGTTTGTACATCTGAGCCCATCGTAACCCTGCTTACATTGGCACAAAACCATACCGCTGGAATCATCACACGTCCCGTGACCAAAACAGGAGTCAGCCTGGCACTTGGAAGAACCTGAGTCATGTCCACATCCGGAGGTCAGGAACATGGACAACAACACGATTATTGAAAACTTGAATATGCTCATACACGTATCCCTTCATTCATTGATTTTCATTTGCATGTGATGCTGGACGGAAGAATTTTTGAAATTAGCCTTTGTGCCTGAATTCTACTGCCTAAACAGGAAAGACCTTCAGATGCTATCGAGTTTTATTTTCATTCCGGCTTTGAACATGGCGACAATCAGGTCCTCAGGTATGGGAGCCAAAACGTCTATCCCCTCCGCCTCACAAAGAAGTCTTCTGGCGTGTAAGGCCGGGCGATCAATACCGAGCTTGGCTGCTGAGTAAACAGCAGACGATCCTCCTCCATACAGGGTGTCGCCCACCAGTGGAAATCCAAGATGAGCCAGGTGTACTCTTATCTGGTGGGTGCGACCGGTCTGAGGCCAGGCTTCAATGAGGCTGTGCTTTTTGTCTCTTGCAATGACTCGAAAGATAGTTTGAGCAGATTTGCCCTTGGAAAAGACTCGCATGCCTTTTCTGCCTGGTCGTTTTGCCGCAAGGGGATCGATACAGTAGAATTGTTCCCAATCAGGGCAGCCATGGACCAGGGCAAGGTAGCCCCGATGTATGGCGTGTTGGCTCAGTAGTTTTACAAGCAGCCTGTGCGTATTGTCGTCTTTGGCTACCAACAGGGCACCTGATGTACCTGCGTCCAAACGGTGTACTATCCCTGGCCGTAGTGGTCCCTCGCAGCAAGACAAAGGTATACCCAAACCTCGCAAGGCGTTGGCCACAGTGCCGGCCGGTCGCTTTTTACCAGGATACATGGCCATCTTTGCTGGTTTGTCGATCACCACAAGTCGATCTGTTTCATACAAAATATGAAGAGGAATATTTTCAGGCAATAAGGCAGGATTTGCATCTTTTGCCAGGATCTCCAATTCGTCCCCAGCTTTTTGCCTGGGTGCTCCAGCAAGAAGAGAGCGACCGTTTATACGAATTCGTCCCTGGCTGACCAAGCTACGAAAGTCCTTGCGGGACAAGTCGAATCGGGTGGCAATAATTTTATCTAGCCTGTTTCCCACTTCATGAGATTGCACAATAAAGCGGTGTGCAAAGCTGGTCTTTGGTTCTCGATCCACACTTTATGCTAGCCGTCCTATGGCCGACTGTTCAAGAGGAATCAATGGGGATAAATGGTCAAGCATGATGGTTGATAAAAAAGAAATGAGACTGTAAATGTCTCTTGATTTTGTGTACAATCCACCCGGTTTTGTTAGAAAGGATACAACAATGGAAATCAAAGAATATAAGTTGTTCGCACCTGCTTGTGAGGCATCTTCGCAGGAGGTCAATTACAATCTTACCATCGATGAAGATCTTACCGATCTGCTGCCTTACATCAACAGGGAAATCGAAAGCGCAAGGTACAACGCAAAGGCTTCGTTCTTGAAGTTCATGCACCAGGGGCATAAGGTGGTTGTGGACCACAACACCGTGTCCATCGCGAAGTTTTCAGATGAAGAGACCGCCAGAAAGTTCGCAGGCGAAATCATGGAATTATTCAGCGATATCAGCACCAGGAAGGATTCCATCGAACCTGACAATACTTCATTCGAACCACCGTCCGTCATAGAGGTGTTGAAATTACTGCCCAGAAAAGCACCTTGCGATTTGTGCGGGTACCCGGCATGCATGGCTTTTGCAACGGCTCTGCGGCAGGAAGAAGCAGAACCTTCCGCTTGCAAGGTATTGCTTCAACAGCCTGACGGGCAAGAGAAGATCCGTCAGCTCGAAAGACTTTTGGGTAACTGAGGGCGAAAATTGGCCGGATGAGTCTAAGTGTCAAGTGACCAGACCCGACCCCAATGTTATTCAAAAATTAACTTCTGTGCGTTTTCATAATAGATCTTTTTCAGAACCTGGTCTGGGAGTGATATCCCGTCCACTGTCCAATATCCCTGAATGGGGGTGGGGTGGGCGAGGCCCTTTTCGTTCGTTTCGAAAAAGTTTCTGTGGGCTTGGTAAAACCAATCGGCATCCTGTTCGTCGTCGGGAAAAATACTCAGCGAACCGAGTTGGTATCCCCCGGGTCGGATGATAATGTCCGAGCCGAAAAGTATCCTATCTGCGTTTTTGATGAAAAAGCTTCGCACTTGTTCTGATGGATGGCGGCCTATTTCTCCAATCCTTGCCGATGTGTCGACATACACGTTGGGGAATCGTTCGAGCAGTGCGTCGACGTAATTCAGGTCCTCCGGATTGTTGGCAAGATGGATCAACAGGAAGATCGTTTTGGGATGTCGTGCTATGAGTCGGTTTCGAGCTTCGAATAAGGATTTTCTGGATGGGATGTCCTCTCCCCAAAAGCTCCAGGATGGAGCGAAAAGCAATTCGAAATATCGTTCGTTGTCCACAGTCGGCGGATCGAAAAACACTTTAGGATCGCCAGTGTGCATGGCCACGATGGCGCCCAACTCTCCAGCCTTGTCCATGATGGGATCCAGTCTGGGGTCGTCGACTTTCAAAAGCTTTCCATCCGAAGTGCGAACGCCAAGTCCAAGTGCCTTGAATATCTTGACACCCCTGGCACCTGCTTCGACTGCTTTTTGTAGCGCGGATGCTTCTCTTTGTGACCATCCGGGATCGTCGATTCCTGCCCAGCTGATGTTTGAGAAAAAAGCGAATCGATCTCCAAGCTCGTGGGCCATGGCAACAGTGGCACGAAACCTGCGACTGCCAGGATGACCGGCGCTCTTGGTGCAGAATTTTACGATTCCACATCTTTTGAAAAGAGCCAGTGCACGACGCATACATTCAGGGGTGGGAGACAGATGGATATGTGAATCGATGATAGGCTCGATTTTTTTCTCAGCCTTTTTTGGGTTATTGGATGAGGGCTGAATTTCGTCCTGTGCGTATTTTGGACAGGCGCCAACCAGCATCAAGACGGGGACTATGCTTGCTGTCAATATTGCGCGAAGTTGAGTAGCGTGCGTGGACATGAACTCATGATAGCTTACATATAGACATTTGTGCTAGATTCTGTTTCGGAGGTGCTTTGATGAAATCATTCCAATCTATTTCTTTATCTGCGTTTCTTTTGACTTTTGGCTTGTTGGTGGGCTGTGACGGTAACACCAATTTACACCAGGCATCGTGTGATACGGATGATGATTGTTCAGCAGGTGAGATATGCAACCCATACATGGGTGGTTGCATGGTAGGCTGCAAGAGCCATGATGATTGCAAACGGGGGGAGATCTGTAATCCCTATACGGCCCAGTGTATCACCGGATGTCTGGATAGGTCGGATTGTCCTGAAGGTCAGATATGCTCTGTTTATACGGCCCAGTGTGTGGACGGTTGCGAGACGGACGATGACTGTCCGCAAGGACAAGAGTGCGCGGCTGCAACGGCAAGGTGTGTCGATGCTGGCGCAGGAATGTGTCAAACCGACGATGATTGCCCGTCAGGAAAAATATGCGATACGGACACGGGAAAATGTCTAGATGGTCCCATGTGTGTATCAGATGATGACTGCCGCTTCGACGAGACCTGCGCCACCGGCTTCGCTTTCTCCTCGAAGTCGGCG
>CAYSLH010000033.1:0-9725 GCA_964431605.1 uncultured Myxococcales bacterium | reverse complement strand
CAAGGATGGTCGTTGCGTCTGGGCAGGACCTGTATGCAGGGATGATAAGGATTGCCGATTGGATGAGACCTGCGTAGATGGCTTGTGTCAGCCCGTGGTACAGGGCTGTCGATCCGATGACGATTGTGCACAAGGCCTTATTTGTATCAGTGGCATCTGTACCGACCTAGGACCTAGGTGCGAAAGCGATGATGATTGCGATGCTGGGTATGCATGTGTCGAGGGCATATGTACACAGACACAAACTCAGTGCCAATCGGACCAGGATTGCGCGACTGGCATGCAGTGTGACGCTGGTGTTTGTAACCCGATTCCTGGTTGGTGTCAGACAACAGCTGACTGTGAAGATGGATACAAGTGCAATCTGTTTACACATCAATGCGAGCAGTCCTCCACCGGTTGTGCTTCCGATGCAGATTGCCCTGAGGGTTTGAGCTGCAAATACGGTTTTTGTACGGGATGTTCATCAAACGAGGATTGTTATCCTGGACAGAACTGTATCCTGGGTACATGCTTCGGCTCCGCGGATTTTTGTTCAGGAGTGACCTGCGATCCTGGTTATCACTGTGATTCCCAAACTGGTGATTGCGTGGCTGATGGGCAGGACTGCCAAACAGATGGCGACTGTGCGGATGGGATGGTTTGCAACGCCGGTACGTGTGTCTCAGCTGGTGGAGACTGTAGCGATGATTCGGATTGCCAAGCGGGATACCGGTGTGATGCAGGTTCTTGCGTCGAGGATACAGGCTGTGAGGATGATACGGATTGTGCTTTTGGTCTCCAGTGCCAGTATGGGTTTTGCTTGGGTTGCCAGAGCGATGCCCAGTGTAAACCGTTGGAACAGTGTGTGCTAGGAGCTTGTGTGCCTAGGTGGGGGCCTGATCCCTGCGGTGACAGTTGTGCCTCCGATGAGCTATGCGATGCTGATACGGGACAATGCTACCCGGCAGATGGCAAATGCACCAGCGACGAGGATTGTAGGCCTGATCAGACATGTGGTATGTTGCATTATTGCTTGGGATGCCAGGATGACAGCGAGTGTCGCTCTCAGCAACGATGCATTCTTGGAGCATGCGTACCGGTGGGTGGCTGATTTTTTATGTGATTTTTCTTTCAGTACTTGCCATTCAGCCATAAGTATCGAAAAAATAAAACTTTGACGCAACCTGACAAAGCCCGGCTCCTGTCAGCCTGGGAAAGCCGAGGCCAGTTGACCGATTCTGGATTTCCCTCGTATATGCTATGCGTGATAGAATGATAATCATGGATTGAAAAATTTGTGCACGACAAGGAGTCGGCTATGATGCGCCCAATTTATAAAATCGTCCTAGGTATGTTCTTTTCGGTTCTTTTCTTCGCCTGTTCCAACGATACTGCCGTGAATATCATACGTTGTTCTTTCGATTCGGATTGTCCGGAAGGAACGGGATGTTATGATGGGGTCTGTCGTACCCAGTGCACTACCAGCGTCGATTGTGATGGCAGCGATGTTTGCATATCGGGATTTTGTTTGACTCCGTGTGAGTCGGACGATGATTGTGCAAAAGGTGAGCATTGCCAGTCCCAGTATTGTAAGCCGGACGAAGTGCAGGACGCCGGGGATGGTTTCGATGGCAACAACGGAAATGATTGCGTTGACGAGGACCAGGATGGGTTTGGCGAGAATTGCGCCAGGGGCCCTGATTGCGATGATACGGATAGATTGGTCAACCCGGCGATTCCGGAAAAATGTAACGATGGTGTGGACAACGACTGTGACGGGGAGACGGACGAAGGTGATTGTGGTTGTAAGCCTGGGGACCAGTGGGAATGTTACGATGGTCCGTTCGATACCCTCGGTCTTGGAAATTGCAGGTTGGGTGTGGCCACCTGCACGGACGAAAAGGAGTATGGACCTTGCCAGGGACAGGTGCTGCCTACCGAAGAGACATGCAACGGACAGGATGATGACTGTGACGGGGAGACGGACGAAGGTCTGCTCAACAGATGTGGACAATGCTCGCCGCCTGATGACCAACTGGTGGAAATATGCGGTAACGGTCTGGATGATGACTGTGACGGGTTGATGGATGAAGACTGTTCCTGTGATCCAAATTGCCATTGTGATGATCCAGGCTCCGGCAGTAATTGCCAGTGTCATCCCCCCGTGGGACAGCCCTGTTATTCAGGCCCGCCCAATACCCTTGGATTCGGCATTTGCAAAGGTGGGACCCATGATTGTGCTCCTGACGGTGCCGGCGGTTGGGCCTGGACTGCTTGTGAGGGTGAGGTGAAACCTTCGGTGGAGTGCATGGCTGGAATGGCCAATAGACTCGATGACGACTGTGATGGTATCACCGACGAAAATTGCATGCCAGATGGAGATGGTGATGGGTATGCGCCACCTGAAGATTGTGATGATTCGGACAATTCTATCAACCCCGGAGCATCTGAGACATGCAACAACAAGGATGATAATTGCAACGGGTTGGTGGACGAAGGTGTTACCAATGCATGTGGTCTATGCGGTGATACTCCTGAAGAAGTTTGCGGCAACGGCCTGGATGACAATTGTGACGGTTCTGTGGATGAAGGCTGTGGAGGGTGTTCCGGTGCCGAGACCAGGCAGTGTTACAGGGGACCTGTGGGTACGCAGGGAGTCGGACAGTGCGCTTTTGGAACCCAGCAGTGTGATGGAGAATTTTGGGGAGCTTGTCAGGGAGACGTGTTGCCGGACCCGGAAATATGCGATGGTAAGGACAACGACTGCGATGGCGAGACGGATGAGCGATGGGCCATCGGTTCCAACGCTTGCGGCTACTGCGATGCAGTGGAGATCTGCGACGGGTTGGATAACGACTGTGATGGATTTACGGACGAGGGATTGAGAAATGCTTGTGGACAGTGTTTGCCTGTGGCTGAGGAGACTGAATGTAACGCAATGGACGATGATTGTGATGGATTGACGGACGAGGGCCTTCTTACCGCGTGTGGAAGCTGTCCTGATGTTCCTTGCTACGAGCAGGACTGGGATTCGCCGGGAGATTGTGATGCAGATTTGAGGGACTGTGATGGTACTGTCCCGGATCCTTCTGACCCTGACTCGGTTACCCTGGGACAGGGTACCGTAAGGACGCCGTTTATCTACATTTCTGTTACCGGCAGAGACCAGGTGGCAAAGCTCGATACTGAGACGGGAGCTAAAATATGGCAGGTGGCTTCCCACGGCGATTATCCGTCCAGGACCGCCGTCGCCCTGGATTATTCGGTTTGGGTGGGCAATCGTGGATTCGGTGATCCTTTAAATCCTGATTATTCCAACGGAGTACACCTGGACGCGGATGGAAACCTGTTGTGCAGGGTGGATGCTGTCAACGTCTGTCGAGCCGTAGCCATAGACGGAGACGGCAATGCCTGGTTTGGAACCTATAGCGGACAGACATTGTACAAGGTCCATGGTTCGGATACAAACAACACGGACTGCGCCCGTCCCCCTTGTTGCCGTGTGCTTGGTACAAAAAATGTTGGTGTTCCTATCTACGGCCTGGCAATAGATGGGAACGGATACCTGTGGGCCGCCTCTGCTCCTAATACTGTGAAGGTCAATACTGCCACAATGGATGTGGAAACCGTTGCCAACCCGACCTTTTATGGTATAGCAATCGATCAAAATAACGACGTATGGTTGGGAGGATGGTCTGGTGGTAGTGTTGTTCACAAGATCAATTCCAATGCTCCCCACACCATATTCAACACTTCGGTCAGCAATGTTACGGCGGTGACAGTGGCTCCCGATGGGTACATTTGGGGATCGAGTTATGGCACCAACGAAGTGGTAAAGATCGATCCCAACACAGGGGCAGCGGTATGCAGGGCCCCGACTCCCAACGGCACCAACCCACACGGTATTGCGGTGGATGCAAATGGTAAGATCTGGGTACCAAACCGTTATGGCGGCTATGCCAACAGATTCAATCCGGATTGTTCCCTGGATGCCAGCTTCCCCGTAGACCCAGGACAGGAACTGTATACATATTCGGACATGACTGGCATGCAGCTTCGTACTATTACAACAAGGGAAGGACACTGGATCCAAAATTTCGATTCAGGCTACGAAACCCCCATCTGGCATAGCGCGACATGGGAGGCATCTGTCCCAGCTGCAACTTCTGTCAGCGTCACGTTCGTGTCTGCAGATAGTGAAGCAGAACTGGTGACGAATCATAGTCAGATATGTGGTCCTTTCAATGCCAGCCCTGCTGACCTTAGCTCCTGCCCGGATATTCAGGGTCATCGTTGGTTGAGTGCCGATGTGAAACTCAATACCACCCAGGATGGCGTCAGGCCGTCTTTTTCCGCTCTAAGGGTATTTTGGAGTTACTGAAAAAATCTGAAATTCAGTGTTTACCCTTGGCCTTGGGCTTGTGTATGATGTGCAGCATGGATACTCCAAGGTTCAAGGAACCATGGCCATTCAGGTAGTTGTGACACTGTTCGGAGCCTTGAGGGGCGGCGGGAATCCCACTCTTACCCTCGAATTGGCGACCTCGTCAACGGTGTCGGATGCCTTGCGGGCCTGTGGCCTTCCGAACAGGGTTGACATATGGACGTTGGTGGACGGACAGAAAGCCTCACTGGATTCTAAGTTGCATAATGGAGCCCAGGTCCAGTTTTTTCAGCCTGTGGGCGGTGGTTGATTATGGGGAGAAAAGATTTGGCAAACAAGCTTAGATTCATCGGGAAAAAATCGAGGCGCATCGACGCTGAGGACAAAGTCACAGGAAGACTGGACTATCCATCTGATAAAAGGATGGACGGAATGTTGTGGGTCTCGGTGGTTCGATCCGCTCATCCCCATGCGAAAATACTCGGTGTCGATACCTCTGAAGCGAAAGCTTATCCAGGTGTCGTAAAAGTGTTGACAGCAGAGGATGTTCCTGGGGAGAACGCATTTGGGATCGCCATTCAGGACCAGCCGGTTCTGTGTTTCGACAAGGTGCGATACCAGGGTGACGCCATTGCCTTGGTTGGCGCTGAAAGTTTGGATGCTGCAAGGGCTGGTGCAGAACTGGTAAAGGTCGAATATGAAGTCCTTCCTGCAATAGGGGATCCGGAACAAGCCATGGAGCCGGGCGCCATCCTGATTCATCCCGGCGGCAACATTCTTCACGAGGGTCACTTTACCAAAGGAGACGTGGAGGATGGGTTCGGGAAAAGTGCAGTGGTAGTGGAGCGAACATACGATGTACCCACTATCGAGCATGCATATCTAGAGACCGAAGCCGGGATAAGCTTCTATGATGAAAAAGGGCGGCTTACCGTGGATTCCTGTGGGCAGTATGTTTACAGGGACCAGACCCAGATTGCCAGGGCCCTGGGGTTGCGATTGGACCAGGTAAGGGCCATTGGGTCCTATGTCGGGGGTGCATTTGGTGGCAAAGATGAAATCACAGTTCAGATACATCTCGCCTTGATGACTTACCACACCAAGAGGCCGGCCAAGCTTGTGGCGACTCGGCAAGAGTCCATGGTGTTTTCCACCAAACGTCACGCCGCGCGTATGTACTATAAAACCGGCGTATCGAAAAGTGGTAAACTTTTAGCGGTACAGGCCCGGTTTATATCGGATACCGGAGCTTACGCCAGCCTTGGTGGACCTGTTCTCAATCTCATGATTGAGCATGCTGCAGGACCATACAAGGTTCCAAACACAAAGATCGATGCCTGGGCTGTATACACCAACAATGGATTTTCAGGTGCTTTCAGAGGATTTGGTTGCACCCAGGCGTGTGTCGCCATCGAAGCCCAGATGGACCTGATGGCCAGAGCCCTGGGTCGTGACCCCTTGGCATTCAGGCAGGCGAATGCCCTGGAAAAGGGTGATAAGGCAGCGCTGGGTTATGAGATGGTCACCGCGGTTGGAGCAAAGGCTACCATAAAGTCTGCAAGAAAAGGAAAACTCTGGACCGAGCGAAGGAAACTCAAAAAGCAAACTGGGAGTGTCTCGCCAAGCCTCGCCCCGTATATCAAGAGAGGGATCGGGGTCGCGAGCCAGATGCAGGGGCTTGGGCTGGGCGTTGGTTTGCCGGACTATTGTGAAGTCGAACTGGACCTTGCCTTGGATGGAAGTGTTGTCCTTCGTGCCAGCACCAGTGAGTTCGGACAAGGTTCTTATACTGCATATAATCGCATGGCAGCAGAGAGGTTGGGGATCGACCCTGACAAGATCCGGGTGATCGGTGGCGATACCGGCCAAACCCCTGATTCAGGAACCACTACGGCATCCAGGACTACGTATGCTGTTGGAAACGCCATACGCATGGCCGCTGATAAACTGGAAGAGGAGCTTGCAAGGTTTGCGACCCAACGACTTGGCTGGCCACGGGGACCTGCTCACGTCGTTGATGACAAAGTTTGTGGAACAGGGGGAGAGGCGCCCTTGGAGAGGGTTTTGGACCCAGGAGGACTTGTGGCAAGGGCAACCTTTCATATTCCCGTGGCTGATGTGGAGTTAGGTGATGGGTTGCCTCACATTCTTTACAGTTATGGCACCCACGTAGCCTTGGTGGAGGTAAACACCCTTACCGGAGAGGTCAGAGTCCTGGCAGTGGAAGCGCATCTGGACGGAGGTCAGGTCATTTCGAAACAGGGATTTGAAGGGCAGAGCGAAGGTGGCATCGCACAGGGTATAGGGTATGCGCTTTTTGAGCAGGTGAAGTTCGATGGATCCCGTTTCATTACTCATAATTTTGACACCTATGTTCTTCCTTCCAGCTTGGATGTACCAATGCAAATCAAAACGGTTCCGGTGATAGTCAAGGAACCAACTGGTCCGTGGGGCGCAAAGGGGATCAGTGAGACGTGTATGGTTGGACCCTGTCCCGCAGTAGTTAGCGCCATAGATGATGCCATTGCCAAAAGGTTTACCAAGTTGCCGGTTTTACCTGAAGACGTGATGGAGGCGCTAGGGTCATGAGTTTGCGAATCAAGTTGATCATAAATGGAGTCGATACAACCTTGGATGTGGATCCAAGGGAGAGATTGTTGGATACCTTGCGGCAAAAAGCCGGTCTTACCGGTACAAAGGAAGGGTGTGGAGTTGGAGAGTGCGGGGCCTGTTCGGTGTTGATGGATGGAAAACTGGTGCCATCCTGTTTGGTTCTGAGCGTTCAGGCCGACGGAAGCGAGATTACCACCATCGAGGGTTTGGAAAAAGCCGGCAGGCTGAATGATCTCCAAAAAGCTTTTGTGGACGAAGGCGCGGTCCAGTGTGGATTTTGCACACCGGGGATGATCATGGCCGGGGAGGCCCTTTTGCAACGCTATCGCAGACCAACCACCGAACAGATACGGGAAGGTATCTCAGGCAATCTATGTCGCTGTACTGGATATACAAAGATCGTAAAAGCTATTCGAAAAGCGGCCCGGCATCGTGCCGCCAAGATCAGGAGGTAGTCATGCAGGATGGCAATACCATGAAAACCATTGCTGCACAGTTACAAAGGCTAATCGACAATGAGGAGTCAGGAGCCCTTGTGGTTGTGATAGCCAGTGCTGGCTCTGCTCCGGGTAAAGTCGGTTCCAAGATGTTGGTACTGGCCGATGGAAATATTTTCGGCACCATCGGGGGCGGAGTGATAGAAGCGCGGGTGATGGCCGATGCCTTGAATGCCTTAGAGGACGGTCGCGGTCCCAGATCGTTGAGATACAACCTGGATGATTTGGGGATGAGCTGCGGTGGGGACATGAGCGTTTATATCGAACCATTGTTGGCTCCTCGAAAGATCGTGATTTTCGGCGGGGGTCATGTTGGAACAGCATTGGCTCGTCAGCTGAAAATGCTTGGATGCGTGGTTACGGTGGTGGATGACAGGTCGGACTGGGCAAACAGGGAGAGAATGCCGCAGGTGGATGTGATCGTAAATAAACCTTTTGCCGAATATCTGACTGAATCGCCTCCAGGTCCAAAGGACCATGTCATCATTGTCACAAGAGGGCACGATCAGGACCAACTCGTATTGGAATCGGTGGTACAGCAAAGGCCGGTATATCTTGGAATGATTGGGAGCAGGAAAAAAGCAAAACGCTCTCTGGACCTGCTCCGAGATAAGGGTGTGGACGAGGATGCGATCAAGTCTATTCGTTCACCCATCGGCCTGGACATTGGGGCTGTTACTCCGGAAGAAATTGCCGTGTCGGTAGCAGGGGAGTTGGTGCATTTATGGAGGCGTGGCGTTCTTCCTGAGTCCAGGAGCGCAGCCATAAAACGTAAAAAGAAAGTAGCCATGCGTGAAGTTACCCAGGGTCAGAAACCACCACCTGCTCCAAAAGCCAAACAGCCGGAGACGCCACAATCTGAGCAGCCACCAGAACCGCCGGTGGAATGATTTGGAGAGATCGATATGGTGAGTTTCGTCAAGGTGACAGATCTCGATGACGTCACCGAGTTGCTTTGGGCTGACGGAGTTCAGGCTTTGCTCCTGGCTGGTGGTACGGATCTTCTGGTCAGAGAAAACTCCATGGAAGGTCGAAAACTCCTGGTGGATATAAGCAGCTTGCCTGCTATTTTGGGTATTGGCCTGGACGAAAACGGGTTCGTTCGGATCGGAGCCGGACAGACTCATCAGTCCATTGCGGATAATCCATTGATTCAACGGAGGGCGAGGGTTCTTTCCCTGGCCTGTTCAGCAGTTGGCTCCCTGCAGATTCGCAACAGGGGGACCATCGGCGGAAATCTGGGAAATGCGTCACCAGCCGGAGATTCTCTCCCAGCCCTTGCCTGTCTGGATGCTCATGTCCACCTCGTGTCCAAGAATCGTAACAGGAAGGTTCCCATACAGGAATTTTTCCTGGGTCCAGGCTCTACCAGCAGGGCTCCAGATGAACTTATAGAATCCGTAAGATTTCTTCCACGCAATGGAAGAACTGTAGCGTTTTTCAAGAAGGCTGGTCAACGCCTTGGGATGTGCTGTTCAAAGGCCACGGTGGCATTTGTGGCGAGACGATACGGCGACGGAACCTTATCACAGGTGAAAATAGCATTGGGAGCCGTGGCACCCACGGTGATACGTGTGTCTGAAGCAGAAAAAATTCTGGAAGGAAAGAGCCTGACTACTTCTTTGATCGGAGATGCGGCCCGGGCCTGTCGTGAGGCGGCCTTACCCATCGATGACATCCGTTCGACGGCAAAGTACAGGAAGAACGTGGTTGGAGCTTTGCTTACTGAGGGCCTCCTGGAAATATTCGACCATTTGCGTGTCCTACAGCAAAAGTCCAGGATGAACAGGGCCAGAAGAAAACGCATGACCAGTCGGATAGCACGATGATCACTGGTGTAGTGCTTTCTGCCGGCGCCTCCAGTAGAATGGGAAGTCCCAAAGCCCTCGCACGTATTGGGGAAAGTACCTTTCTCGAGTCCATGGTGGAGTCTTTAGAAAAAGGCGGCTGCGACCAGGTGTTAGTGGTTTTGGCCCATCATGGCGAAGAGATTCAACGCAGATGCAAATTGCAAAATGTTCAGATTGTCAATAACCCCCATCCGGAATTGGGGCAAATCTCCTCTCTGTTGTGTGCAGTGGATGCGGCAACTGGAACCGATGGAATCCTGTTTGTCCTGGTGGACCAAGCCCGTATTTTGCCAGAGACTGTTCGTGAAGTTGCGGCTGCCCTCGGTGATGCTCCATGTGCTGTTGCCTGCTTCAAGGGAGAGCCCGGCCACCCTACCGCTTTTTCAAGGGAGATTTTCG
>CAYSLH010000032.1:0-26228 GCA_964431605.1 uncultured Myxococcales bacterium | reverse complement strand
TCTTCTTCGCAGGCTTTTTCTTGGCTACCTTCTTCTTCGCAGGCTTTTTCTTGGCGACCTTCTTCTTAGCGGTTTTTTTCTTGGCTACCTTCTTCTTCGCGGGCTTTTTCTTGGCGACCATTGTTTGGACCTCCCTTTGATTGCCAGGCCGTTGTTTATCAAGCTATGGTAAATGGCGTATTGCGATAACATGATTTTGTCAAGCATCTTAGTCCCCCTGGATTTTTCGCCTCGATCCTTATCACCGTGTCGATGCTTCGATACCATTGGGCGACAGGGAACACTCTTTCGATTGTTTACTTGTGGGTCTTTGTACCCTGAGGGTCTTCAACGCCTTTCAACAGAGCGTCTGCAGCTTGCTCTAACGCCGGACGTCTCATTCCCCCGCTTAGGTACAAGGTGTGGCCTTCAAATTCGTATGGAGCCGGATCAAGCCTGGGAATGGATTCGCGTTTTGATAAAAAAAACTCTTCCAACACTCCGTCCAGAAAATCGAGACCCAATTCTATAGCTTTTTGGCCCTCAATGTCCGGGATGTGGACAAAAAACTCCATGACCGAATCATCGGCCTCGTTCACCAGTTCCAAGTGCACCTGACGTATGCCACGGTGGAAGCTGAAGTCAATAAGGATGGTTTCGCCTTTGCGCAGCTCGGGATATTTTTTTGAAAGCAGACGAGCTGCGTCTGTGGCCAACAGATCGAGTTCCTGTTCCATCGTTGAAATACCCCTCGGTTTATCGGCAGGAACGATGGACAATCAATGCTAATCAGGCCTCGGCTGCTTTTTGCTTTTCCTTTTGCTGTTCAGCCATAAACTGCTTGAAGGTACCTTCGAACTTGCGCAGCTTTTTTTTCTGCTGCAAGGTCAAAGCGGAAAAATCCTTCTTGGCCTGGCGTCTGGACTGTCTCTTTGCCTTTCTGCGCGCTTTGGGATCCAACTTTTTCGTATCAGCCATGTACGTTTTCCTCCTGCACGGGGAAAATCCCCGAATGGGAACGGGAGCTTACACGCCAAGGGAACAAAATGCAAGTGTAGGTGAAAATTTATTTTCTTTTTATAAAACAGACAACTAGAAGCAGCATGGACAGAATCCACCAAGAACGTCCCCTAGGATCTGTGCTCGAAGAACATCCGCAACCCGTGTCCAGGTCCTTACAGGATCTGTCTTCGCCATCGCAGTTCTGATCGACTCCATCGTCACAGCTTTCGATTGCGCCTGGATGGATATTGGGATTGTGGTCATCACAATCCTGCCCACCACAATCGACACTCAGGTAACCGTCGCCATCGTCGTCCATACAAGATGCACAGGGTAGATCCTTTCCGTCACAGTCCTGGTCCACCCCATCGCTACAAATTTCTTCCGCGCCGGGATGAATGAAACTGGACCCATCTTCGCAATCAGTACCGCCGCATGCCTGGTCCTTGTACCCATCATGGTCCGCGTCCGGGCAATCGCAGGGAGTGTCCTGTCCGTCACAATCCTGGTCTATTCCGTCTCCACACACATCCTGAGCACCGGGATGTATGGTTGAGTCAGAGTCATCGCAATCGTTACCACCACATGCCGAATCCTCGTAGGTGTCTCCATCTGCGTCCAGGCATGGGCATTGTTCATCTGCACCGTCACAGTCCTGGTCGATACCGTCTCCACACGCATCCTGAGCATTGGGATGGATAGAAAAGTTTCCATCATCACAGTCGGTGCCGCCACATGCCGAATCCTCGTAGGTGTCCCCATCCGCGTCCTGGCATGGGCATTGTTCGTCTGCGCCGTCACAGTCTTGATCCACGTCGTCTCCACAGATTTCCACAGCGCCTGGATGGATATCATGGTCCGAGTCATTGCAATCGTCGCCTCCGCAAGCTGCATCTTCATATCCATCCGAGTCTCCGTCATGACATGGCACGACACAGGTATTGTTTGAGCAGACCTGAGTTCCTGCGCAGGAATCACCACACGATGAGCAATCGTCGACAGTGCCAAGTCGTACTTCGCAACCGTTCGATTCCAGCCCATCACAGTCAGCGAATCCACTGTTGCATGAACCAATGGCACACGAACCACTCTCACATGTTCCCTCGCCGTTTTGAGGTGAACAGACAACGTTGCAATCTCCGCAGTTGGAAGGGTCCGAAGTCACATCGATACAAGCACCTTCACATCTCGACATTCCAGATGGACAGTGGTCAGTGCATTGTTGGTCATAGCAGAAAAAACCACCAGAACAAGAATCCCCACAAGCTGAACAGTTATTATCAGTCCCAAGGGGTGATTCACACCCGTCTGTCACAGACGAGTTGCAGTCCCCCCAGCCTGCATCACACGGACCCATGACACACGAATGCTCTTGGCATGTTGCAGTAGCGTGGGAAAAACTGCACGAGTCTCCGCAGGAAGAACAGTTCTCTCCAGTACCCAATGAAGTCTCACATCCATCCTGATCCGACATGTTGCAATCGTCGAATCCCGTATCGCAAGACACCATTATGCAGGTGCCGGCAGAGCATTGTGATTGTGCATTTGAAAAAGAGCATACGTTTCCACAAAAACCGCAGTTTTCCGAATCATCCTGGGTCGGAGCGTCTTCGTCTGTCTGCCCATCACAGTCGTTGTCCAGAAAGTCGCATGTGTCGTCAAGAGCACCTGGATGGACCTGAGGATTCGAGTCGTCACAGTCTTCACCACAAGGACATCCGCTTCCGGTGTAACCATCGTTATCTGAATCAGTGCATGAATAGGGAGTGCACGAGACATGAAGGTCATATTGCCCATAGTCGCCTGACATCCATCCATCTACTACGATATAATAGGTGCCTGGAGCAAGGTCTACTGTGACCCCTTCATAGGACCCGCTGGCGCCATCATCAGCGCCTGCAAGGCATTGTTGCGGATCACAACCCGACCCGTCCGAAGCCAGCAGGACCAGCACAGCATCCCAACTGAAAATATCATCATCATCAGGATATAGTTCAACACTGACCCTGGAACACTCTCCAATGGAAAGAGCCCAGTAGTTTTCCGGTCCGGACGCGTTGTTCGTACACTGATAACTGCTGAAATTGTCATCGTCATTGGAGCTCGTGTCTTCATATTTCCAGTCACCGCACGAGATACCCATGGAACCGGTACAATTTTGAGCATTTACCATACCCGTGTTTGCCAATAGGAACAGGATAAAGGAAAACACACAGCCTGTGATCACATACGGTGGCTTGAGCATGACACGGTCCTTTCTGTTCTATTGTGTCAATAGTAAATGTTTGTCCGCTAGTGGTCAAAGGTGTAACACTCTGATTTCTCAGATCTGCAAACTCCTGTCATATTGGGTGGGAACTGCCAGAAAAAATAGTAAGAAAAAAGATGTGTGTACTAAACCTTGATTTCCATCAGTTAGACACTTTGCGTATCATCATCAACAACATCTTGAAACGCACCGATGCAAAAACGGCATGGGGAACGTTGGCCGGCATCAACACGGACTGGCCCGATTTAGCAGAGACCTTCCGACCCCCTATGCTGAGTTCGACTTGACCGTCCAGGACCTCGACCAAGGCATCGAAAGGAGCCGTGTGTTCCGAAAGTTCCTGCCCGGCGTCGAAAGCGAACAGTGTCAATGAACCACCGTTTTGTTTCACCAGTGTTCGACTCACTATCGCTCCATCCTGGTAATCGACCAATCCAGCCAACTCCAGTGCTTGAGCAGCAGGCATGCCCGCTTCTATTTCTTTTTTCATGGTAAACCACCTTCCTTCCCGCTTTTTCCCCGGGTTGAAATGATTCAAAAACCATTACTGTCCCAGTCCAAAAGGCGCTTGTTTCCTTCGAGCTTTTGGATACGAGTCACATCCTGGGTCATCTCGAGGCAACCTCGATACTCGCCTGCCTCGTTACGCACAGCGAAATAGCGAATATGGATGAACCTACCTTGAATCTGTATCCAAAACTCAGCCTCATTTCTGTTGCCGGACCTGAATGAATCCAAAATCTTTTGGACCGTTTGCAAGCTCTTGGGGGGATGACAGTTTTGCACCTTGCGCCCGATCACAGCTGGGCTGCGAGGGAAAATCCTGTCCGGTCCTTCGGAATAAAACCTCACCTCGTCATTTTCATCCACGAACGAAAGGTCCACGGGCAAGTGTTTGAATATGAGGTTCAACTGCTCAAAGCTGAGTTCTCCGGTCATCAAGGAAACAAAACCCGCATCAGGTGTCGTTTTCTTTTGGCCTCCCTGGCCTTGTTTCGGCCAAGGTGACGCGGGTTCTGCAAACGCATAGCCCAACTCGTCCTCTCCTTGTCTGACCTCTATCCACTCACCGTCCGAGAGTGTCTGTAGAGCCAAGGGAAATAAAATTTTCTCCTCCTTGTAAACCATTTCCACTACGTCCCTTGCGATGGAGGTTATGGTGGAGCTAAAGCCTTCCATGTCATTGATTTCAACGGCTCGTTGGGCGTCTTTCAACTCTTGCCTGATCTGGTCGTGCACGCCCCACATCACCTTCGACGGGCCTGTTACTCCATGGCGTTCGAGAACAGCAAAGAGTTGATTTTCCTTCCGCTGGTAATGGTTATCCAGTCCGGACAATTCAGCCAGGATTTCTTTTGCCTTTGAGATAGCCTTCTCTGTTCCGGATTCATCTTCTGGGTCGAAAGAACCGGCGAGTTCACCAAGTTTATCCGCTAATTCAATTATCTTCTTGTTTGCAGCCAGGTAGGTGTGGACCGGGTGCCCGGGTGGAGCTTGCACCTGGGCGTGCTCATCCAGCACCGGCTTGAAAGCACTCACATGAACATCACACAATCTTTGCACCTCGGACACGGGCAGACCACCCTTTATCAAGTCCTCTTCCATGGCTGCGATTTCAGACGCCTCCACGTCTTCGACTGCTGAGGTAAAACGTTGCCTCGCCTTGTCCAGGTCGCCGCCGTCATGTAGGTCCCGGATGATCTCCTTGAGAACATCGAGACGCTGCTCGCGTGTCAATGCCGAATCCTGCTCAGAGAGTTCGACATTAGGACGTTTACCGGTTTGGTCCTCTATCTCGAAAGCGATTTTTTTTACAAATGAATCCAGGTCCAGGTTAGCAATACCCGCAGCGGTCCGCAACGTGGCGAGGCGGCCTATGGTTGCCCGTGCCATCCTATTCTTGAGCATCTCGAATTTGGCATCGTATGAAACAAGAAAATCCTCCAAAAACGGATACGTCTTGAGCAGATCGCTTATCTTTGTCTTTGCGCTCAACACAATCACAGCGTCTCCTTATCTCCATCTCCCGTGTAGTTATTCCACCGAGGTGCGAGTGCCTGTCTTTACTTGGGCACCGGGTCGAGAAGCTTGGGACCGCATTTTTGCGGTTGTTGCTCACGTATCTGCTTCTTGATCTCCTCGCAAAAACGCAGTGCGTCTTGCTGATCCTCATCCATCAGAATAGCATCGAGCCACTGGATTTGCTTTTCAGACAGTTTGATTGCACAGATTGACATGCCGCGCCTCCTCGATTGACGGTTTTTGATAAAACATCTTTATAAATAGGAAAGCAAAAGCCATGCCACTGAAAAACAACTCGTCTATCCTGGTAAAACATTTAAGTATTAGGCCGGGGCCGGTATTATTCGACATATATCAAACTGTCTCATTACAAGACATTTTTCTGTTCATGAGACAAATCTTGACAGTACCGACCCCGCACAATGATAATGTTATCACTTACGGTATGTTGATAGCTGCATGTCCAACTTGGGAGGAAAATCATGCATCGAATCCCCTTCTCGCTCAAAGCAAGAATGAGCAGTCTGGCCATCGGTATCCTCGCCTTCGGTGTCGCTCTTGGATGCCTACCCACTAAGGCCAACGCCCAAAACGTAGTCATAGCCAAGTTTGTGGACCGTTCGAAAAGAAAACTGGGGAAAAAAGCGTGGGCGGCCATTGCTCGTCAACTCAAGAGCCGTGGCGCTAAAATAGTTTCCTACAAACAATACATACGAACAGCCAGGAAAAATAGAATTCGAATAAACAAGGCTCTCAGGCCCAGGTCCATAAAGAAAATTTCCAAGAAGATGGATCTCGATGCAGTGATTTGGGGTTCGGCAAAAAGAAAAAGACGTAGATACACTGTATCCATCCGGGTATTCGACTCCAGCGGAAAAACCGTGCTGAAAAAAAATTACCAACTCAAAAGACCGGTGTTTTCCAAAAAAACCGCATCCCATCTTGCCGATATCATAATGGAGAAAATAGGCAGTGGCGAGCAAAAGACCGAAGAGGTTGCGCAAAAAGAGCCTGTGCCTGAAAAGACATCCACCGAATCTTCTGCCGCAGGCGGAGCAGGAGAGAAAAAAGAATCCACCGGCACCAGTGACGCTTTCTTGCCCGCATGGGCCAGGTCTGACAAGCAAGGCTCTGCCTCCGGTACTGCCAGCGCGAAAGTGAACAAAACCCCCGAACCAGTCGCAAACCAAGCAGACGAACAAGTGCAACGACCAGCACCAAAACGCCGCAGGTCCAAGGTCGGTTCGGTAAACGATCTGCTCGTGGCGGTCGGTGGTAGTTTTCATCACCGATCCGGGTTGAGCCCGAAACACGAAGCCAGCCTGTTCCCCGGGCTCAGGGTGGATGCCAGAATGTTCATGGGAACATTCCTGGATATCCCGGTGCTTCGTGACATTGGATTCGGTGGCATGTTCGACATGTCCATGGGGCTGCAATACGGCTACGCCGACGCAGACAGTGCATGGGACGCGCAGCAAATGCAATGGCGTGGTGAGTTGATCTACCGTCTGGCCCTCGATACGGGTTTGCTCCCTGCGTTCATGCTCAGGCTGGGCTATGGTTCCACCTCTTCTGTCATAGACAAGGGCAGTGGTGATTTGGCCCTGAGCGCAGGCTATACCTCACCATACGCATCCTTGGATATATACCTTATGCTTTTCAAGCCCTACCTTCGCCTCTTTGTCTCCGGAGGATTTTTGTTCCTGGTATCGCCCAGTGAAGACGTTGCGGGCTCGGGCATTGGATTCAACGTGTTTGCAGGATTCGACCTGGACATGTTCAAGATGGTACACATTGGATTGGGTTACGACCTGACTCAATACATGATGAACGACGATTCCACAGACGGCATGGGAGAGTATTCAGACACCTACCAGTCGTTTTTCCTGCGAGTTGGATATAATTATAACTGACGACATCCGCACGGTCTGTCATAGCCCCATGAATGCCTCGACCTTTTGCGCGAGCATATCCAAATCAACAGGGGCATCGATCCACTCTACATCAGCATCCGCCCTGAACCATTTGAGTTGTTGCCTCGCATATCGCCTGTGAGCTTTCTGGATATCCTTGACCGCATCGGACAAGCTGCACTCCTGCCTGAGGTATCGTACCAATTGCCTGTAACCCACTATGTCCAGGGCGCCGGTTCCAACCGTGGCCATGAGGGAAATGGTCTCGTCCAACCATCCTGCTGCCATCATCCTCAGGACCCGCTCGTTTATTCTCGAGTAGAGTTCATCCCTGGACCATCGTATGGCGAAAACCACGGACCTGTATCGGCTTTTGAGACCCTGTTGTTGCTGCAACCAGCTGATGGACTTGCCGGTAAGTTCCAAGACCTCCAGGGCCCTGACCAATCTTCGAACATCCGTCCTGCCAATCCTTGCGGCACTTTTTGGGTCTGAGGCCAAGAGCATCTTGTGAAGCACGCCAGGCTCGCGCCGTTCCAACTCCATGTAACTTTTCCTCAGTGTCTCATCCACATCAGGTGTGCGAATGATTCCCTTCAGCAACGAACGAATATACAGACCTGTACCGCCTACCACCAAAGGGATGTTGCCACGAAGCGTTATTTCCTCAATAGCCCGGTCTGCAAGGTCTACGAACATGGACGCATCGAAATGCTCACCTGGATCGACCACGTCAATCAGGTGATGAGCAACCGCACGTCGAGCTTCCAGTCCAGGCTTTGCAGTGCCCACGTCAAGCCCACGATAGACTTTCCTCGAATCCGCCGAGACTATCTCCCCACCAAGCCTTTTGGCCAATCGCCTGGCGACGGAGGCCTTTGCTGATGCGGTTGCACCGCAGATGACCACCACTGAACCAAGTTCCTGCTTGCGAACGTTCATCCCCTGTGAAACCAATGCTCTACTTCAGAACGTCTGAACTCCACCATGACCGGTCTGCCATGGGGGCACTGACCGCCGAAATCCACCCTCTCCATCTGACGCAACAGGGAGCGGATTTCATCCTCTCCCATACGTTTTTTGGCCCTCACAGAGCCATGGCATGCCATTGTTGACAAGAGAGCCAACCGTCTCGTCTCCCATGATGCCATTTGCCGGGTCTCCATCAACTCCGACAAGGTATCCCTGACCAACTCCACCACCGGTGCATCCAACAACAACTCGGGTACGGCCTTTACGCTCAACACACCCGGCCCAAAGGGCTCCATCTCGAACCCGGTGGACAGTAAAATTGCACTTTCCGCCTCCGCCACGCTAAGTAGTTCCGGTTCGATCTCCACCTGTAGCGGTACGAGCAACCTCTGTGACCTCACCCCCTTTTTTTCCTCTTCTTCCTTCAATCGTTCAAAGGTTATCCTCTCGTGTGCTGCGTGTTGATCGATGAGGACCATTCGTTCTTCATCGCACAAAGCGATGTAGGTATTCCACAGGGTTCCAACCAATTGCATTTCAGACAACGATCGCCGCTGCTGGGAAAAAAATCCGGATGCCTCTTGCTCCCGTGCCGCACCGAATGTGGTCTTTTTGAACCTCTGTGAACGGAACGAACCACCCGGGACGAAATTTTGGGACGAAAGGTTGAAATCAGAAAGGGCCTTTTTGACCCGAGCCTCCCGGTGCGAGCCGGCAGTTTGTTCTTCGGATGAACGAGTCGAATAATATCCGTATGCTGATACATGCTTTTCGGACACCGTATCACCAAAATTCATCCACGGGCTCTTTGCCAGTACCTGGACGATTCCTGAAGTCAGGGCCCGTTGGACCCGCCTCGAATCGCTGAAACGTACCTCTATTTTTTGCGGATGCACGTTTACGTCCACCAACTCAGGATCCAGTTCCAGCTTTGCCACGACGAGAGGAAATCTCCGATCCGGCAGGACCGTGCGATAGGCTTCCATGACAGCGTACTGCAGCAACCTGTCCCTTACGAATCTGCCGTTTACGAACAAGTGGATACCCTTGGTGTTTGGTCGGCTGTGACCTGGGTCTGAGACCAGCCCTGAGATATGCACGCCCGGATCGTCCAGCTCGAACTCATGCAAATGATCGAAAGACTCCCTGCCGAGCAAAGATGACACTCTCTGGGCAAGATCAACGTGCCTGGGGGCATCTATGACCTTTCGTCCATTGTTTATCAAGGTAATGTGCACGTCGGGACGCATCAATCCCAGATGGGTAATCCAAGCACTGACATGGCTCATCTCCGTGGCTGGCGTTCTTAGAAATTTCAGCCTGGCGGGTGTATTGAAAAAAAGCTCTCTTACCTCTATGTCTGTACCGGGGGCACAACCTGCATCACTAAGTTCCAACTTCGTATCGGCGCTCAGGCTCAGCCTGGTTCCAACCTCATCCCGTCTCGTTCTCGAGGTGATTGTGAGTTTGCTAACGGCGGCTATGGAAGGCAAAGCCTCGCCCCGAAAACCCAGGGTGGAGATGGAATCCATGTCATTGGCGGTACGAATCTTGGATGTGGCATGACGAACCACGCACATGGCCAGATCATCACGGCTCATGCCATCTCCATCGTCAGTGACCCTGATGAGGGCCTTGCCCCCGTCGCGGACCTGGATCTTTATTGTAGAAGCGTGGGCATCGAGAGAGTTTTCCACCAGTTCCTTGACCACGGAAGCAGGTCTGTCCACCACTTCTCCCGCGGCTATCTGGTCAATGAGGTACGAAGGAAGGACTTGGATCTTGGCTTTCATGGCAAGAAAGCTAACACAGGCTTACCACGCGAACAAGCACATGAATATACCCAGGATTTTTCGCCTTGGCCGCAATCCCTGCATCGATGCTCAGAGCCAGTTCTTCGACGTCCCTTTTACCTTTACCAGCGGCGATTGCCTCCACCACCGCGACCACCTCGACGTCCGCCGTCTCGTCTCTTGTTGTGCGCCTCGTTGACCGTAAGAGGCCTGCCGCCGACATCTGTGCCGTTGGTGGCCTCGATGGCCTTCTTGGCATCTTCATCACTCGGCATGACGACAAACCCAAAACCCCTGGACCTGCCACTTTCTCTATCGAGAACAACCGTAGCAGATTCCACATCTCCGTACTGCTCGAACAATTCCCCCAGGGCGCCATCATCCATGCTGTAAGGCAGATTTCCGACAAAAATTTTCACTTTGAACCGTTCCTTGTCCGAGACACTTTATGTAAGAACCATTCCAGATGCCTCGGAAAACCCGGCATGGTCCTGGGCTGTGGGTTGACCATCGTTCAAAGGTGTTCGTGACTATATGCCATTATCCGTCATCGGTATCAGGAAGTACAGCCTAAAACGGGTCACGTGCACAAATGGGGGATAACGTGTTTGACAGCCAAGTCGCGATCAACTACCTTCAAGACCACGGAGGAAAACCAATGGTCAAAAAGCGTTCTAACGCCGCAAAGAGCGACGTGGGAGGCAGGGTGGTAGCTGTCACGGGAACCAGCGAACAATTGGGTTCTGGGCTCATAGGTTTGATGGATTCAGACCCGGCTTACAGGAGAATTCTCGCTGTGGATGTCCGCGATCCCGGTGAGTTGAGTCCGAAGGCATCTTTCCATTACGTTGATCTCACCACCCCGGAAGCAGGAAAAGAGCTTGCCGAGATATTCAAGGCCAACCAGGTTGATACCCTGGCCCACCTGGCGTTCTTGTCCAACCCGGCCCATGATCCAACTTACGCACACGAATTGCAGGTCGCAGGGACCATGCATGTGCTAAACGCAGCAGCCGCGGCCCAATTGCGCAAGGTGGTGATGCTGGGCACGGTAATGGTATATGGTGCTCGATACGACAATCCCAACTTCCTAACGGAAGAAGCACCCCTGCGCGCTGCGGACTCGAATGGCTTCATGGCCGACCTGCTTGACGTGGAACGGCAGTTTTGGGACTTTTCAAAACGCAGGCCGGATACTGTCTGCACCATGCTTCGGATGGGGGCAAGACTCGGCCCCCAGGTGGATACATTTTTTTCCAGGATGCTGGTTCGACCGGTGGTACCCACTGTGATGGGATACGATCCCCTCATCCAGCTACTTCATGAAAAAGATGCTCTCATATCCTTGAAAATAGCCATGGACAATGACCACAGGGGACCATTCAACATAGTTGCAGATGGTGTTATTCCCCTGTCCACCATCATCAAGCTGGCTGGCAGGTTCACTCTGCCCATACCCCATTTCATGGGAAAGAAATTGGGGGGATTTTTGTGGGCTTCGCAGATAACCACCGTTCCTCCCGACTTTTTAGACTACTTGAAATACCTCTGGGTAGCCGATGGAACAAAGGCCCGAAAGCAGATGGGAATGAGATACCAATACAGCACGAGGGACACCATCCTGGACTGGGCCCGCATCGAACGAATAAACGCCGAAAAAGCAGATTCGAGTCACGAGGTGACACCATGAGCGCGGATGTTTTAGGAAGGGACCCTTTCACTGAGCCGGTACAACAATCAGAAAAGAATCGAGCTTCGAAAAAATCCGCCACAGGAAGGAGAGTAAAGACCAAGACTAGACACAAAAAAACTCCTGAATCTGTAGCGAGAAAAACCACCACCAAAAGGTCCAAAGCAACCAGGTCTCCACGTAAAATCCATGATGCCGCACAAGTAAAGCCTGTTGACCAGGTGGAAATAGATCGCATGGCATCTCAGATAGACAACCAGGAATTACTGGCCACGCCGCTACCACCACCCGGCTCCGTGCTGAAATTGTTTTCATCACTAGGCCGTTATCTGCGCCAGTCTCTGCATGGGCGGCGAATCGGTCAGATGGGTATGTTCTGGAGTTCCGATGACGTTGGGCCTTTCGGGTTCGATCCGGGATTTTGGAACAGAGTCAAACCTGTGTTCGAATTTCTATTCGACCGGTATTGGAGAGTGGAGATCATAGGAGAGGAGAACATCCCGGATGCTGGTGGCGCACTGATTGTGGCAAACCACTCAGGGTCTCTTCCATGGGACGGCATCATGCTACGATTGGCCATTGAAAAGAGTCTGCCGTCAAAAAGGGCCGTTCGCTTTTTGGTAGAAGACTTCATATTCCACTTTCCCTTCCTTGGAACATTTATTAACCGGGTCGGAGGGGTAAGAGCGTGCCAGGACAATGCCACCCGGTTGCTCGAGCAGGGCCACCTGGTGGGAGTTTTCCCGGAAGGCGTCAAGGGTATCGGAAAACTATACAACCAGCGCTACAAGCTTCAACGTTTCGGAAGGGGTGGATTCGTAAAACTAGCCTTACGTACCACAACCCCCATTATTCCTGTGGCCATAGTCGGTGCGGAAGAGGCATATCCCATGCTATCGAGGATGAAATGGCTTGCCAGAACGCTCGACCTACCCTACATACCCATGACACCGACGTTCCCCTGGTTGGGCCCACTCGGGTTGCTCCCTCTTCCAAGTAAATGGTTGATTGCGTTCGGCAGCCCGATTTACATGCAAAAACCCGATCCCGATTCAGGTGATTACGAAGCTGTAATCATGGAGATGGTTGGCAAGGTTCGCAGTACCATACAGCAGATGGTCGACGATCTGCTGCAAAAAAGATCCCACCCGTATTTCGGATCCTGAGCCGGAAAGGTGATTCAACCCATCACGCGGTTACGACCAGAACGTTTCGCCTCGTAAAGATACTTGTCAGACTCACGAATGAAATCCACGGCTTCCGTGACTTCTTCATTGAAGCTGGCAACCCCCACCGAGATGGTAACAGGGATTGTAATCTTTTCGAAAGTGAACTTTTCATTCTCCACCAGGGATCTGACCTTCTCGGCCATCACCATGGCGCTCGCATGCTCTATCTCGGGAAGGATGATGGTGAATTCCTCACCACCATAGCGAGCCAGAAAGTCCTCTCTCCTGATCTGGGACTTCACCAGTCCAGCCAGTTGCTTTAGGACCGAATCGCCTGCCAGGTGTCCATACGTGTCGTTGATCTTTTTGAAATGATCGATATCAAAAATCAACAACGACAGGTCTCGTCCATATCTTTGGCAGCGTGAAATCTCACGTTCCAGGTTCTCCATGAAGTAACGTTTGTTGAAAACCTGGGTGAGTCCATCCACGGTGGTCAAACGGTAGATCTCTTCATGGTATGAGTTCTCTATGTTTCCGCCGGAAATGAACTTGAATATGGTTCGGCCAATTTTGATGAAATCTCCATCCCTGAGTTTAGCTTCCAGAATGGGATCGTCGTTGATGTATGTTCCGTTCGTCGATCCCAGGTCGGACAGCACGAAGTTTTCACCGTCTTGAACGATCTTCGCGTGGGAGCGTGATACCGACTCCTGGTCCACCTGGATGTCACTCTTGGATGAACGTCCTATGATGATGGATTTTTTTTCCAGGTTGAATTTCCTGCCCAGGTCCAACCCATATATCAACACCAGGGCAGCCTCGTTCGTAACTGGCCGATCGGAAATCTTGGAGATCACCGTGACAACGGTTTTACCTTTACCTGCCAAATCCACTCTCTATTTTAGTCGGCAAAACAACATGCGGAAATCTACACGAATAAAAGACCGAAGCAAACCATACATAGATAAGGTTTGCTCCGGTCTGGAACATCGAATAGTTACTTACGTCGCCTGATGAGGGCGAGACCCAGCAACATCACCGCAAGACTGAAAACACTGCCGGTCGAAGCGCCTGTCGCGCAACTCAGGCTCGAGCCTCCACCGCTGTTTCCATACACCACGACAAAATCGCTGACCAGCCTTACCAGGTCTACAAGGTTCGTGTCGTTGAACTCGATGAGATCCGAGTAGGTGACCCCACCGCTGAATTTCAACACGCCCATACCCACCGTATCAAGCCTGTCACCCGCCGTTGGTGCCGCGGGCATTTCAATGGTCCCGGTGGCGATGGGATGGAAAATCTGCCACAATCCCACGTCTTTCTTGTTCGCCAAAAACAGCATGGCGCTGGCGTCCGAAGGCACCGAATCGACGGTGACCTGGCGGTTTTCCGAATCGAAAGTATATGAAGCAGGCTCCATGAACGCGTTCAGGTTCAACTTACCACTAAAACTATCCACATACCTGACCTGTCCACCCAGTACCAGGGGATCGGTATTTTCTTTGTCGCTGAGTTTTGCGATATTCAACGCCAACACCACGATGACCCTGTCGTAGGTACCATCCGGCAACCGGCCCGCAACGTCCGATACGTTGATGGTAAAATCATCGATGGTTCCATCGGGGGTGTCTTCGGCTGTGGGAGCATCCAACCCAGCGCTGATGCCCAGAGGAACCAAGCCTGCGCCATTTACCATCACACCGGCCAACACGATCACTCCATCGTACAGGTAACCGCCATTTCCATCGGACGGAAGAGCGGGAACCGATATGGTCACGGACTGGTCCATGGGAACCTTCAAGACCATGTCACCACCTGGAAGCTGTGGGAAATTGTCATAGTCAGGCACCAATTCATCGGTATCTTCGTTACCGTTGATATCGTTTGTATCCGCCACCTTGTCGATGGGATTAATGGCCACGTTAGGAACGATGGAAGTATAGAAAGACGAGAACATGGGAAGAACAGCGGCCAGAATAGCGCCGATATCCATGTCGCCCCCGGAAATCACCGGTCCAAGGATTTCTATCAAATCAGCCAGGTTCAGCTTGCCACCAAGGCCCCAGGCGACGCGCATTCCAGGGGTACCTGTTGCCTGATAGCTTTCACGGAACCAGGTGTCATTCAGGCCGAACACCAGACCACCGGGCAGAGCCTGATCCACCACCGTGCTACCCAACTCGATGTGGGTCATGATCATCTCGCCGATAAGGGAATCCACGTTCAGGTTGAAAAGATTGCCGGGGATTGAGCAACCGGTAAATCCCAGCTTCACTTCGCATGGATCCTCTGGCGCGCATATCACCTTGTTGAAATCGAATTTTCCAACATAGCCGCCCGCCTTTGTATCGTCTGGCTGGATACCGAGATGGGCGATGATATCATTGGAATCGGCCTGCATGAAAGACACGTAGCCAATCGTGGAATCAGACAGGGTCACGTTGGCAGGAGTTGTGGACAGGTCGGCGCCGGCAAAAGCAGCCACACCGGAAGAATCGGTGGTCTGGGTGCCCACACCCTCGATGTCCACGGTAATGCCCTCGAGAGGTTCGCCTGTGAGTTCATCGATGGCAACGACCCTTACGCCTGACTCAACAGCACCATAGTTCAGAACGTCAGCAGTACAGGTAGTATCACAACCTGCCACTGTGGCTGTGATCTTGGTGCTGCCGGTACTGGCGCCACCGGTTACTGTTCCCGCGGCAACAGATGCTATTGTGTCATCTCCAGAAGCCCACGTAAAAGAAGCTCCGGGAGCCAGAGCACCGGATGTCAAGAATGCCGATGCGGAGAGAATCGCAGTTGTGCCTGTTTGGGTAACCACGGAATCAGGCACCAGGGAACAAGATGCCACCTGGCTGCAATCAGCGGGGCTTACGCAATCACCATTGTAACAAACCGTTCCGGGACGACAGTTATCGTCACTGGAACAATGCTGGAAATCACACGTTCCATCATTTTGGCATTGCAGGTCCGAAGCGAAATCCACGTCGGCGTGCGAACTCACACAATCATCATCAGCACTGCAAACCGCTTCGCAGGTGTTTTTGAAAAGATCGCAGGCAAACCCATCACAGCAACTGCCCCTGTCAGAGGAACAATCGGCTCCTTGTTCGGTACAAAGAACCTCACAAACGAAAGTCTCTTCATTGCATTCTTCGCCTGATTGGCACTGGTCGGTGTTGCAGCACTCGTGGCACTGACCGTCTTCACACTCGTGCAATCCCTTGTCTTCACAAGTCTCCGAGCTTCCATTACCGTCGGAGCAGCCCACCAAACCCATCATGGCCGCCAGCAGCACATTCAGTGCAAGAAAGTTTCTCAATCCCTTCATGTTATTCCTCCTGATAAAAGTGTGAAAAATTCGCCTCTGCTAAAAAACTCCACATTCTTTATGGTTAGCGAAGTGGCTCTTTGACTTCGGCAATTCCTATTGCAAAAACACATTATTGTCAAGGTAGTACAGTGGGTGCCGATGTCCCACATCACAACAACCCTGTGACAATCTCCACCAACTTGGGAAGAATTTCCCCGGCCCCCCCACGCAAGGAAAATTCAGCCAAGCCGTTACTCAGGGAAGTTGGTTCCGGGTTGACTTCCACCACGCAAGCACCGGAATTTTTTGCTACTGATGGGAGATAGGACGCTGGGGCCACGTTGACAGATGTGCCCACCACCAGAAAAACATCGGCGCCATCCGAAATATCCATAGCCTGCCGCCCTGGTTGGTCTGGTATGGGTTCACCAAACATTACCACGTCCGGCTTCAACACACTGTCACAAGAAGGACACCTTGGAGGAAAGTCGGATGAATCCGGAGTCATGTGCTGCCGAACTTCCTCGGCCCCAATCCTAAGCCCACAGGTAAGACACAACAGCCTTGTGGTATTGCCGTGGAACTCTATGACATTTTTCGAACCAGCCAGTTGGTGCAGGTTGTCGATATTCTGTGTGATGACGCCTTCGAGGCAACCGAGCTCTTCGAGCTTTGCCAAAGACAAGTGCCCGGGGTTTGGTTCCGCACGATCCACCACGCGATCCACCTCCGCCAACATGGACCAGACCTTGACCGGATCTTGGTTGAACGCCTCGATGGTGCCATATTCCGCTATTTCGTATCTCTCCCATAATCCACCAGGCGAACGAAAATCAGGGATTCCACTGTCCACACTTATTCCGGCCCCGGTAAGGGCGACGTTTTTCTTACCGGCAGCCAGCCTCTCTGCCACCTCGTGTAGCTGCGCTTCTATAGAATACATGTTTTCCTCTCGATGGTTGTCACTGGCTTGACCATGAAAGAAATCTAGCACCGCCGATGGCGTCTCTCAACCATAAACCGAAACTCGAAAACCTGGTTTTCACCAATGGCTTATGCTAGTTTATCCAATTAATGGGCCATAGAAAAGCAACAAGACGAAGGAGAAAGGGAAAGCCCGTACTGTTCGGTGACCTGCTCCAGTCAAAAACCCGCAAGTGGAGATTCGTACACCTGGCCAAGCTGGAGATAATCAACTCTAAATGGACAGAGGCTGCCGGCCAATTCGTCGCCCAACACGTCAGGCCGGCCAGATTGGTAAGAAAGCAACTGAGGCTGGCGGTGGATGATTCTTCCTGGGTCGCCGAGCTTACCTATCTCGCGCCATCGATCCTCGCGAGGCTACAGGAGCTTTTGCCTCGGCCATGGGTGGATGAACTCAAAGCGGTGCCTGGTGAGCCCATGCCGGAATTCATGACACGAGCACCTGACGAAACCCCGAAAGACACTCTTACTCTTTTACCCATAACCGAGAAGATGACAGAACAGGCGCAAGCTTTGTCTTCCAAGGTGGACGACCCGGACCTGGCAAAGGCCATTTACAAGGCGACCATCTCGAGGTTGAGAAGAGGCCGGGCCTTGACACAGGCAGAGCCTGAGCATTAAAGCTCATGATTGTACTATGGACCACACGGAGGAATCTCATGGTTGATATGATCAACGTACGGCACGACAGGGCGTTGGGTGTTTTTACCTGTGCGGCTTTTATGCTCCTTGCAGCCTGTAGCGACGGAGCCAAAACCGACAATGACGGTGGTACGGACGAAAGGTGTGGTGAACAACTTCCCTGCATATCCAGCGAGGAATGTGTCGCCGAGTCCATGTGTGTGCCAGAGGCGGACACCGAGTGCGAAGCTTTCGAGGAGGTCTGGGTAAACGAAGACGACAAAGAATTCCAAAGCCGGGGCATGGGAAATACTTCCTGCCACAACTCTGCTCCGTGCTCTTCGGATTCTGACTGTCCATCCGACGCATCCGGTACCAGTCTCGTATGCAGGAACGGATTTTGTGGAATTTCCTCGCCTGAAGGTCCACAGACAGTGACATTCAGAGGTTGCGTGGATGCTTTTGGTATCGGTGATGTCACCACCTCCATGAACGTGGCTCTTTACAAGGCGGATCAGGACCCTACCTCCAACAGTCCCTGGGACATGGAGACCATAGAAGACCGCGAGCACTGCCGCTACTGGGGATCTTTCGAGTTCACCGACGTTCCGACCAACACCCCGCTGATTCTAAAAACCTATGATACCAATGGTGTATTCATCACCACCTACAAGTTCAACCTAATACTGTGGTCGGACTTGGCGACGGACGAAGGAGGAACATTCGTTTTCGACACCAGGCAACAGGTCCATGATCCCCGCACAGACACGACCATCAGCCTCAGTCCCTGGAGGGGATATGCCATCAGTTCCACGACCTTCGATGTCATACTGATGTCGGTGGGGATCTCAGAGCTTCCCGCGAACCAGGGCGCCATAGCAGGAACAGTCAGAGACTGCAGCTACCTGGCTCTAAAGAATGTTCGCTGCGCCGCCGTGGACAAACCAACGAAACTGACGTATTTCACGGACAATGAAAACCCGCGCCCTGACAAAAGCAGGGATTCCACCAACGCCAACGGCATCTATGCTGCCATCGGGCTGGAGCAAGGATCGCACCGAGTCTCTTGCCTTGCCAAAGACTCTCAGGGCAACCAGGTGCCATTGGGCGAGTTCCCGGCAAAGGTCTTTGCCCACGCGGTCACCATCCTCAGCTTCGACTGGGTCCCGGCCCCATAGTTCCCTGGCCTTCTCTCATCCGAAAATCCCCCGACTTTATTATTCCTGGTGTGTACGAGCCATGCCAGGATACAACATGGATTTGACTTCATCCGTGTAATTGCCCTTTTCGTCGTAAATAATCAAAGGCGGCTCCACCACGAGGTCCATCTTTCCTTGCCTGACGGATTCTATGAGGCAATGCTTTGCCGCAAGCTTTCGTCTTCCATGGACCAACCGAAGCCTCGACAGCCGGAGTCGTTGCTCCATGCAACAGGTCAAAGTCTCAGCCAGGCGAGTCGGAGGAATGACCATGCAGAATTTTCCCCGGACCTTCACAGCCCTTGCTCCAGCCCTTATGACCTCAGAGAGCTTCACCAAAAGCTCGTGCCTCGCTATGGCTTTTTCTCCATCCGGATTCGTGTTTCCCTTGCCTGTCTTACCGTAAGGAGGATTTGAGACCACGAGATCGAATGAGGACGGTTCCACAAATTGCTCCAGCAAACGGATATCACCCGTTTTGATTTCTATGGCTTTTTCGAGGCCATTATGCTCCACCGACCGACAAGCCCTTGCTGCCAGGCGAGGTTGGATCTCCACACCGAGGGCGCTTTTTGCCTTGCCGAAATGTACCAAAACCATCGGCAACACGGCACTGCCAGTTCCCAGGTCCAGTAACCTCTCAGCTCCATGACCGACGAATCCCGCGAGCAAAAGCGTCTCTATGCCAAACCTGTAACCCCTCCTGGCCTGGAACACCTCCAACTCGCCGCATATCTTGTCCAGGGTCTCTTGCTCGTCATTGACCAACTGATTTCTCGCCATGGTCTCAGTAGCCCCGAGAGATGATGATGGCAGCGATTGTCTTGAAAAAAATCCTCAAATCGAGTCCTGCGGACCAGTTTTCGATATACTGGATATCGAGTTCAACCATCTGGTCGAACGACAACCTGTTACGACCGCTTACCTGCCAAAGCCCGGTGATGCCTGGTTGCGCCTCGAGCCGTCGCCTGTGACGCTCCCGGTATTGTTCCACCTCCCACGGGACGGCAGGCCTGGGACCCACCAGGCTCATGTCACCTGCAATCACATTGAAAAGTTGTGGCAACTCATCCAGGCTGAACCTGCGTAAAAATCTGCCCACAGGTGTTATACGTCTATCCGCGGTCTTTTTATAAACAGGCTTTCCCTTCTGGTCCACTTCCGCCTTGCCGCCGTTTATGACATTGGTCATGGCCTCTCGCACCTGCTGCTCGGCCTGGTGAAAATCCCGCCCCCCATCCGCATACATGGACCTGAACTTGTACAGCTTGAAACGTCTTCCCAACCGTCCTACACGCTCCTGGCTGAAAAGCACCGGGCCGGACGAGGTCAACTTCACCGCCACGGCCACAAGCGCCATTACGGGCGAAAGCACCACCAGCAGCAAGATGGCCACCAGTAAATCCACCAAACGTTTTATGACCCTGTTCATCCCAACGATGTTCGACCCCCTCGGGCCCATTACGGGAACACCCAGGACTTCATCCATGTGCAACCTGTCGAGCAACATGTCATAAAGGTCTGGAACCACCGCCCACGGAATCCTTGAACGCAGGCACACGTCGATGGCATTCATCAAGTCTCCATGACTCATGTCAGACGAGACCAGCAGGACCCTGTCTGCCTGCTCCCGGGCCAAAACTGCCTGTAGGTCATCAAATGCTCCCAGGCGCTGGACTCCCTCCGGAACATCCCTGTCATCGAGGCACAACAGCCCCACGAGCCTATAAGGATTATCAGGCTTAGCCATCCTGGCGATCAGTTTGGAGGTCTCATGGGTCGCTCCAACTAGCACCACTCGTTCCTCGACCGTATGCCACCTGAGAACCTGGCCCTTTACGGCCCTGAACAGCAACCGGAAGGACACGGCGAGGACGAAAGCCAGGGGAACCATGAAAATGGCGGCCGCGCGGGAAAAAGAAAATCCCCGGTAAAAGAAAGCAGCTGCGAATATGACGATGAAAGCAAAACCAGATGCCTTCAACAACAGGGCGAACTCCTCGCGTCTCCGCAACAATGGACGATAGAGCCCAAACGTCACAAAAATCACGAACCAACCCAAGAGCATATAGGGCAACGCGTGGTATAACTCGCCCCACGGCGCAGGTCCTGGTTCCAGCAAGGTCCCCCAATCCACGTAGTACCTGAGGTCAAACGCCAAGTTGGCGGCAAGGAACAATGCTCCAAGGTCCCCAAAGACCTTGATTGCTTTTTCCACTGCGCTGTCTTTTTGCTCCATCACAGCTTTTTTCTACCAAAATCGGGCAGATTTATCAACGTACCGAACAAGCGCATATCTAACAACAGGCAAGAAAATATTCTTCTGGACCGTGGCTGGGTATTGTTACTAATCTATCGGTCATAGTATGAACTTTTCCCTTTTACACGAGGAGCAATAAACATGCTTACTCTTCGAAAGACACTGCTCGGATTTACAATGGCGGCAGTGATGCTTTTTCCCTCCGTGGCCGTGGGCTCACCAGTTCCCTACGTCTACCAGAGGGTGGGTTCAGGCGACAACATGTCCGTGACCACTGAATACGAAACAGCCTACGGTTCCCGCCAGTCGCGTTTTTTCGGAGGCAAAGGTTTAGAGCAAGGTTTACGAGTAAGATTCCAACCATGGAGTTTTGTCAACGTAGAGGGATGGGCCGGAATGCTCATTGGTGCCCAGGGGTTGAAGGCAAAGGCGGCATCGGTGGAAGTAAACTTCCGGGTTTTGAATGAAGCCAGTCATTACTTGGATTTGAACCTGGGAGCAGGTTATGTTTTCGACTACCTTGGCGATCACGTACCAAGGATAAGAATGTCCGTGGGACGATCGTTCGGCGATTTCCACACGATTTTATCCGCCCTGGCAGAAATCCCAGTGAACGAAGAGCGAGACGAAGTTGACCTAATGCTCAGCCTTGCCGGTTCATATTCCATCACACCATGGTATCGACAGGGTTTGGAGCTTTGCGTCGAGGACATGGAAGGACTCTGGGAGCCTGAGGAATCTGAAGGAGGGGCTAAATTTCTTTTGGGGCCCACGGCTTACTTCGAAATAGCCCAACATTTCGAGGTCAAGCTAAACCTTGCCTTGGTACTTGCATACTTGTCCAACCAGGTACCTACCGACGGTCAGGACCCAGGTCCACAGACAGGCTTCATGGGCAGGCTGGTGTTGGGATATACTTTTTAGACGGTCGAACGGCACCTGTTTCTCGCACCTGTTTCTCCAGTTGAAACAAGTGGCTGGCACCTGTTTCCTGGGGCTGTTTCTCTGGGGCTAGGGCCAGTTGAAACAAGTGGCTGGCACCTGAAACAGCACCTGAAACAAGTGGCACCTGTTTCCTGGGGCTGTTTCTCTGGGGCTAGGGCTGATTGTGTATGGCATCGAGCAGAGTACGTAGCCGGTCACGCTTCGGTTCAGATGTTTTAGCATCTCGTATTGCCGCTCGGATTACCTTGTCCAGACGGACGGAATCAATAGGATCACCGACCTCCTCGGCGTACCGTAAAAACTCTATACAGTCGGCCAAGTCTGATTCGGTCATGCGACCGATTTTTAGCAGTATAAAAAGCGTTGCACCGGGACGATGGATAGAAGCACTCTCCCCTCTGTGAAGGAGTATGATTTCGTTTTGCCATCCGTCGATGCGGTGGAGAAAGTAAGCCCCTGCCTGGTTGATCGTCTCCACAGGGAGGCCAAGTTGCTCTGCAATCGACATCAAGGCAAACAGCCCTTCGTTGCCGGCATCCTCGGGACCGGCGATATCGATATCGTTCGTGGTCCTGTGTTCGATGCCGAGTAGCGGTAACACTGTGCCACCCATGATCACCCAGTCTCCTACGAGACGATCACCTGCGAGCTCAACAAACCTCTTTAGCGTCTTGTAATTCAGCAGCGTCATAAGTACTCCGACAACGCGCGTTCGGCAATACGCTTTAGCTTGATCACACGGCCGGAAGGCTTGGCTGACACGAGTCGCTTGACAGCACCCGATCGGCCGAACCAGTCCTGAAAAATTTTGGGATAAGAATTGAGCAGAGCGAGCAACATTGCACGAAGCGCTTCTGTTCTGCGTTCGCGGTCTGTCAGCCTGCCGCCGGCTTCGAGCTCGACCACTGCCCGTGTCAGATGGTACCGGAGCCCTTCGGGTGTTGGGCGTCGCGTGCTCTGCGTCTCGGATGCAAGCGGCAACCCGTGCTCTGCCAGTAAATCCCAGTCTGCGCCGGCATAGTCGACTTGGAACTTCAAGCCAAGGCTTTCCAGAATGCGCTCGAGTGTTGAAAGCGACGGATTGGCCCTGCCGGCTTCAATGTTCTGAACCGTGGCCAAGCTGACACCGGCCTGCCGGCAAAGGTCTAACTGAGACAAACCGAGCAGCATCCTGGAATCGCGCACCTTTCTGGATACAGACGTCATGACTATTATAATAAGCTTAATATATTAGTCAGTCAAATCGGTCATGTCACAGGTTTGATCTGTCTTTTTGTTTAGATACGCGGGGTTACACGATGCATTGGCCATCGCTAGGGATTTCTGGTCGAAACAAGTCGAAACAAGTGGCAAGTCGAAACAAGTGGCTGGCACCTGTTTAGTCGGGCACCTGTTTAGTCGGTCGAAACAAGTCGAAACAAGTGGCTGGCACCTGTTTCAGGGCACCTGTTTCAGGCAGGTTTTGCCTGAGGGCCTTCCTGGATTTCGATCGTCAGTCACGTCAGTGTTTGGAAGCATCCCTGGGCACATTCAAGAAGCCCTTTAGCGCCTTGGTGACGAGTTTCTTGTATTCCTGGATGAACGCCTCCTTGGAGAGCCCTTCCTCGAATCCTGTTTTTTGCATCACCTTGCCCTTGGCATCCACGATCGCCACCAACGGAAGTTGCATGAACCGGAACACCGATGATTCGATGATCTTGCCGGTGGTGAGGAAATTAGTGAGCTTTTCTTCTGGCTGCAGAAACATGGGCAAACTCAACTTCATCTTCTTTTTGAGACTTTCGATGGATGAAGCGTTTTTCTCATACGTTCCTGAATCCACGTTCAGCGCTACGACCGATACAAGTTTGCTCTTGCTGTAGTGGTGATACAGGGCATCGACGTAAGGCAGCTCGCGTATACATGGTTCACACCAGGTAGCCCAAACAGCCACCACCGTAACCCTGGAGCTAATATCTCCAAATTTCACGAGCTTTCCATCCAGGCGGTGGAGGGTGAGGTTCTTGGCCATGGAACTTACATCCTGGGCCATGGTTTGGGGTGTTGCAGCGAAAATAGAAAAGAAGAGAAACAGCATAAGGATTGGTCTGGTCATGTAAAATTCCTCCGAACCTGAACTCACATTCGGGTAAGTCGAAACAAGTTGTCGAAACAGCACCTGCTTCGTCACCTGTTTCCGATGAACCTACTATTGTCAATAGTTCGATTCATAATCCTCAACGACCTGCCGTAATTGCCTGGCTTTTGGACTGTTGGGACACATCTCCAGATATTTTTTGTACCACAGGTATGCAGCTGAGTTATTGCCGGAGCTGACTCTGCTAATGCCAATCCTCAGAATGATTTCACAATTACCAGGATCTATTTTCAGAGCCTGCAAATAGATATCAATCGCATTTTGGAATTCCTCAACCTTCAATTTTTCATCTGCTGCCTTTTTAAGTTTTTTAACCTGACTTTTTTCCTTTGCAGTCAATTTGTGTGATTTTTTAGGCAAAGATTTAATCAATTTGTATTCACCTTGATCGTTTGTGGCGCTTTTTACTGAACCTGACTTGATCCTTTTTTTCAATCTCTTCGCCTTACCATAGTAAACATTATCGGGAGATATGATCTGCATCACTATCTCAAGATTCCTTATAGCTTTTTCAGGAGCTGTCTTTTTTATGACATATGCTTTCTCGTACTTGCTCTTCGCAATACGTTCCAACTTCTTGAGCATCCTGTCGGCGGGCTTATATCCAAGGCTACTGGCTTTACTGAAATTTTCATAGGCTTGCTTGTAGCGTTTGGCAACATAGGCTTTGTTTCCTTGGAGATACAAAGCCTTGGCTTCCATGATTCCACTCTTGCCATCGGCAGATGTACATATCTCGAGCCCATGGCTGCTTCCATGAGATTTTGCAAATGACGTGGCACCCATAAAGATTGAACAACAAAGTATGAATCCGACCTTTAAATGCGACTGTTTCACAACAGTCCTCCTTTTTCTTTTTTGGGTCTGAACCCAATCAATTGGATCTTGCGTACTCATACCCACAGTAGCCCCTAGCCCTGCATCCTGATGAACTTTCCGAAGTCAACTGAATTAGAATAGACATTTTACTCATTGTCAATTGCTCATTGTTCCTGCTGTAGCCCAGTTTCGTCTAACTCCATAAACATACGGCGTTCCCGGAATGTAAAGAGGTTTGGTGGGTTGAAAGAATTTCTACCAGCTATCAGCTGTTTTCCGGGGTAAACAGATGTCACCTGTTATGGCACTTGTCATTGGATGTCGGTGGAAGCCTGGTCCGGCCCGGCGATTACGACCTTTTGCGGGTCGGTGGGATCAATACGCACATCCACTACTGAGCCTGGTTGCAAAGACGGGATCAACAGTTCGCTTATCATCTGTGTAATCTGCACCCGGTACGAATCCCGGTCCGGCTTCATGACATCCAATATCAACGCCAGCTTGAGGAACCTGGCAGCGTTGACCGAAGCGCCACCGCCACCAGGGTGGCTCAACTGCACGATGCGTGCTTTGGCACGGTTACCTGTCTGCAGGATCTTTTTTTTCTCATCACTTAGCCAATCCGCACTTGACCCCATGCCGACCTCGAACGCACGGTGAAGCAGGCTCCTGTTTTCTTTGCTGAACATTTGGCTGAACAATCCCGGTGCGTTCATCTTCTGGCCGCCGATGTCCTTGCTGAAATCTTTGCTGAAGTTTTTCAAAACGCGACGCACGAAAAAAACGATCACCAAGATCACCAGGAACGGAACAATCAGTCCCACCAATAACGATGAAATCGACATACCATAAATCTTAATCAAATCATTTCAGCAGCGTCAAGTTGCATTGGGATGATTCATCATAATGGAGCCACGGTTTGTAAATGGAGGCCAAAAAAGCTAAAGACTGAAACATGTCGTCCGGGGTGGCTTGGCCTACATTCAGTTTCAATCCACGCCCCCGCATGGGGGGCGACTCCCACTCGTCGTCCGAGCCCAACTCAGACACCCGTTTCAATCCACGCCCCCGCATGGGGGGCGACTTGCCCTGGAATTATTATCTGAAGGTTGATTCTGTTTCAATCCACGCCCCC
>CAYSLH010000031.1:5029-26623 GCA_964431605.1 uncultured Myxococcales bacterium | reverse complement strand
AATGTTCTACGGACGATGATTGCGATCAGGGCTATACCTGCCAGGATGGAAGTTGTGTCTGGACTCCTGAATGTGTCAGTGACTACCAATGCCCACCTGGATATTTCTGTGTGGATTCCAGGTGTGTATATCAGCCCGAATGCCATGCGGACTATGACTGCCCGCCTCAATACCGATGTATCGACATGAGATGCGTCTATTTGCCGGAATGCCATAATAACGGAGACTGTCCTGACCTGTTTGAATGCATCGATGGTCAATGTGTATTGGTATGGGAATGCCGTTCAGACAGTGATTGCCAGGAAGGAGAGATCTGCATAGACAATCAGTGCATCCAGGAACACACCTGCGGCGCGGATTCTGACTGCCCTGACGGCATGACATGCTGTTACCCGCAAGGCTCCAGCTATTGCGCCGACACAATGAACGACCCGGGAAATTGTGGCCGATGTGGAAATGCGTGCGGGTTGAACTGGATCTGCGAAAATGGCCAATGTGTTTATCACGAATGCGACTATACCTCGCAATGTCCTCCCGGGCACGAATGCCAGGACTATCATTGCGTATTCACCGGTCAATGCCAAAGTGATGAAGAATGTCCGCCGGGTAATTCATGCGTTGACTTTCAGTGCGTATTCACTGGCGAGTGTCATGATGATACAGAGTGCCCTCCTACCCACAGGTGCGAAAATTTCCAATGTGTGTTCGTTGGAGAATGTCAAAACGATTCGGATTGCCCTCCTGGTGACTCGTGTGTCGGATACCAGTGTGTGTTTACCGGCGAGTGTCACACGGACTGGGATTGCCCACCGGTACATCGATGTGTGGATTACCAGTGTGTGTTCGACGGAGAGTGTTTAAGCGACAGGGATTGTCCTCCGGGCTACGACTGCCAAAACAGCCAATGCGTATTGCACCAGGAATGTCAAAACGACTCTGATTGTCCGCCCGCACACCTTTGCCAAAACAACCAGTGTGTTTTCAACGGAGAATGTCTTACCGACCAGGACTGCCCTGATGGCAACATCTGCCAGGATTACCAATGTATATTTATAGGCGAGTGTCATGCGGATAACGAATGCCCTGACGGATATTATTGTGACAACTTCCAGTGTGTGTTTTGGGGAGAATGTCATTACGATTGGGAATGCCCACAGGATTTCACTTGTGTGGATTTCTTTTGCCAGTTCAGCCCTCGATGTCAGAACGACCGGGATTGTCCCGACGGTTATGGATGCATAGATGGAAGGTGTGAGTTTCAACCTGAATGCTATTCGGATGACGATTGTCCTCCTGGAGATGCCTGTATCGACGGCATGTGCCAGTTCGATCCTCAGTGTTGGGACGACTGGGACTGTCCCCCTGGGTTGATTTGTGAAAACAACGTCTGCACTCATCCGCAACCTCAGTGTTACAACGACAGTGACTGCCCGCAAGACTTCTCATGTGTAGGCGGAAGTTGTGTATTCAGTCCTGAGTGTACAACCAATGATGATTGTCCCGGTTCGGACTATTGGTGTGAAAACAATGCCTGTGTCTGGCATGACCCATGTGAGGCCGTAAGATGCGATCCCGGCTATCATTGCGAGGGTGGCAACTGCATTTTAGACGGTTGCGTCTCTGACGGAGATTGTCCCTCCGGACAGTTTTGCGTGCAAGGCACGTGCATGCTCCAACAGTGTCAAACATCCAATGATTGTCCAGGTGGTCAGTGGTGTATCATGGGTTACTGCATCCAGGCTTGCCTCAACGACTCGAACTGTCCTCAGGGATATTCATGTGTGGGAAATTTCTGTCAATACGATCCGTGTGCCGATGTGGCCTGCCCTATGGGAACCACCTGCCAGGATGGCCAGTGCATCATAGAACCCGAATGTGAATTCGACTGGGACTGCCCTGACCCGGAAGTTTGCAATTCCGGCATCTGCCAGGATCCCGGCAGATGCAACCAGAACGCGGATTGTGCTTGTGGCGAGTCATGCCTACAGGGTTCATGTGTAGCTCCTTCGGACACCCTGTGTACCTGGTGCAACTCTCAACAAGATTGTGGGGGAAATGGAAACTTCTGCCTCATCAATCAACAGGGAGAACAATTCTGCGGCACTGATTGCTCGACCGACCAGGAGTGTCCAAACTGCTATTTCTGTGCAGAACTTTCCGGCCCGGATGGTCAAGTGCTGGGTTACAATTGTGTTCCTGATAATTTGACCTGCAACTAAAATCAAGATTGGGATTCATCCAGGAACCTTGCTTTTCCCTTCCAGGGCAGCAACACACATTCCTGTTACCTGGACCGCGGTAATTTCCTCTCCTGTGCCGTATACCTGCACTTTCAACTTCGGCTCACGGTCCTGCATTCGCTCTCTTGCCGTGATGAGTGTAGAAGGAGAGTCCTCGGTAACAGCAGATTCTTTCACCAACAACGAACACACAGACCCTGCACCTGTCACAGACACCGACTGACCCATGATACCCAGAGCAGGAGATAATGTACGGCATTTGATTTCGTTTGGACCACTATGCGAATACAAGACCACCGATTGACACTGGAGTTTTTTGGTCAGGTCATAAATCGCCTCCAGGTCAGGCCTTGCCTCAGCCAGCGATTGTGGTGTAACCATGGGCACCACCAGGTTCCATGCGCCTCCGAAGGCCAGACCCAAGGGCCATGTTGATGGAATGTTTTCCTGAGAAGTTCCCAGTGCACCGGATAAGAGTGCCAGGTTGTATCCGAAAGAAGCAAAGATAGGCCTTGGCAAAAATGCACCAACGAAAAAAGTATCATCAAAAAAGCCGTTTTTACCTGAAGCATCTTGTTTCCTCAAAGACACCTTGACCTTGATATCCACCGTGGCTGTGGAAATGGTAATGGCCTGCGTTTGACGGTTTGACAAAGATTCATCCCGTCGACATATATCCACCGCAGCTCCCAGGGCCGAAAGAGGGCTATATGGCACTTGCCGTAATGGAGAAAAAAACATCACTTTAGAAAGGCCGGCTGCCCCTCCCGTTACGAAAGCTGTCCTGGGAGTTGCAAACTCCGAAGCCATCATCTGCATTTGCTCCAAGTCCAACGCTCCTGCAGAATTCACCACGGTAACCGGACAACCCCCAAACGCCTTATCTGAAAATACATCAAAAACCGTATAATCCAGCAGCTCATCAAGCATCATTGACTCTCTTTTGCTTCAAACCCGCATCCACCCATTTCTGAATATCCGAAGATGAATGAGTATTCCAGAACAGTAGCGGTCCCTTGCTTCTTTGGGCCTCGTCAAGGAATGCTGCCGCAGCCTTGGCCGTATAGGTAAGCTCTAGATTAAGACCTTGTTCATGAAGAAACACTCTCTGTGCCTCCGTTGATTTCCGGGTGGAATATCCATATCCCCGTCCGATGTATCCTTGAACTATGTCGAGATTGCGCCCAATGGGATCGCCAAGCTTCAATCCCGGGTCAATACCCTTGAGCAAATGCTCGAGCGCCCTTGCAAACAGCTCTATTCTGGGACGGTTTGCCACGAGGCGATCTATTACCCTGACAGCCTTTACCCTGGTGGAAAGGCCTGCCAATTGAACCCCTGCAGCCAGCCCGAGGGCTGTCCCACCCGTACCATATGGAACAAATATGGAAGTAGGACGGGGCAACAGCCCGTCTTTGACCTGGCGGGCGAGTTCCAATCCTGCGTTGACAAAGCCGAGTGCCCCCAGAGGGCTGGAGCCACCACCCGGGATGAGGTAAGGAACTGAGCCATACCGAAGCCTTGACTTCAAAATACCCCAGGCTACTCCAGAAACGAGATTATACTTAGATCCTATCCTGATGAGTTCAACCCCCGCTCCCTCATATGCAATTAGCTTGCGTTTCACCTCCTCGGTCAGAGGTTGATCGAACACCACACCCACGGTCTTGAAGCCGAGCGTGTTTCCAAAAAGAGCTGTGGCCAAAAGGTGATTGGACCCTGTTCCCCCCATGGTCAGCAGTCTGCCAACACCACGGTAACGCGCCTCGCCCAACAAAAATTCCAGTTTGCGAACCTTGTTGCCACCGTAAAGACTGGAACTCAAATCATCTCTTTTGACCCAGAGGTTTTTATGACCGAGCCTGTTGCCTATTGAATGGAGCTGTTGCACAGGGGTGGGTAAATCGGCAAGGCTCAGAGGATGGACCATTTGACGTAAAAATGGAAATTCCAGGTTCATTGGTCTGTTCCAAGTCATGTTCGGATAAATATCACAAATCATAGACAGAGGTCTAACCTGGTCAGCTAGAATGTTTTATATCCCTATCTATCTCTATTGGAACAGCCTTTGCGTTGACTTCTTTCCGGATCGAACATAGGCTTGTTTACGAGTCCGATGCCCATGCAGGAGGGGTTACGCCACACACCTACGTGGTTGCCGAAATGCATCGCTGCTTCGGATGTTCTGATAACTAATGACCAGATAGAAAGAAGATTACGAGATGAAATTTAGAACCTTTGGTATCGTGGCTGGCATATTGGCCATATTCATTTCTCTAGGGGTTTACTTTCTTGTCTATAAAAAGGTTGCAAAATCTGGTGAGGCGAAAGCCATTATGTCGACAGCAATGAAAACCTACCAGAATGCAAAACGAGCAGCCAGCGATGAAAAACGATTGTATGCCATCGGACAAGATGCGGAGGCTACTATCCTGAAAGTGCATGAAACGGGTTTTGCGACAAAAGAATATACTCAGCTCGAATTACTCTTAAAAGTCATGCCGACGGATGGGAAGCCTTTTCAGGTAAAACGCACGGAAATGATTTCCATATCTCATGCTTTTCTCTTTCAGCCTGGAGCAAAACTGAAAGTCAAATATGATCCTGCTAAACCGGGTCAGATTGCCCTTGTTTCGTCCCCTGTTCCTGCATCAGCTGGGTCAAAAAAGCCTACCCAGCGGATAGAAGAATTGGAAAAATTGCGAAAAAAAGGTCTGATCAACCAAGATGAATATAAAAAGAAACGAGAAGAAATCCTGAATAGTCTTTAGCCAGGAATCCATGCCGAGATATGATGACAGATAAAAACTCTTATTCAGCTGTACCTGCGGTATACATGAGAAGATTTGGAAGGTCACTGGATTCGTACTGGAGGGCATTACTAGGTGCAAAATCTAGAGAACACGCAGATCGAGTCATCATGAGCCAGGTGGAATGTCTAGGATGGACAGAACAGAGGAACAAGAGCGGGGCTGCCATTAAACAGCTACCATCCAAGTCTTCTGTTGTTGTCAATACACTTGGCAGTCTGGATGTAGAAATCGGGACTAAGTCCATAAACATTTCCATGGCCATTCCCGCTGACATCCTGCTGAAACACCGCTGAAAAGCACCTGGCCCATTCCTTTTTCATCTGGCAGCATAAACAGCGAATTCACGAAATCATGGTGGCGTTTATGTTACTGGTGTTATACGTATTCACAGAGCGATACAGAGCGACACATCACAGACAAACAGGAGGATTAAAAAGTGCAAATCGAGAGTATAGGCCCTATGATGCGCGCAGTCTTGGACAACGGTTTGACCGTGCTTGTTGCACCTTCCAGCGCTGCTCCGGTCGTCGCAGTACAAATATGGGTATCGGCAGGCTCCGCAGACGAAAAACCCGGGGAAGAGGGCCTTGCTCACCTGTGTGAGCACATGTTGTTCAAGGGCACCGAGCGAAGAGGAGTGGGGGAAATGGCCAAAGAAATCGAATCGCTCGGTGGTGATGTAAACGCCTGGACCTCGTTCGACCAAACGGTCTACCACGTCGTGCTTGCCTCCAGGTTTTTCTCTCTCGGCCTGGACGTACTATCCGATGCTGTGATGGAAGCCAGGTTTGATGCCGTCGAGCTGGAAAGAGAGAAGATGGTAGTCCTCGAGGAGATCAAGAGAACCAGGGACATGCCTGGAAGCTGGTTGGGAGACTTGCTCTTTTCGAATTCCTTTTCTCACCATCCATATGGCCATCCCGTACTCGGCACAAAAAAAAGCGTATCTTCGGTCACGAGGCAACAGATCCGAAGATTTTTCAAAAAACACTATACCCCATCGAGGATGACCCTTATCGTGGTTGGAGACGTTTCACCATCCAGGGTTTTTTCCCACGCAAAAAAACTTTTAGGGAAAGCGACCAAAAAATCATCCGCTCGCCCCGTTCGCACAGTAGAAACTCCAAGAAAGAGTCTCAAAGTAAAACTATTCTATGATGATATTCATGAAGCGCACATTGGTGCGGCATGGCATATACCATCAGTATCACACGAAGACGTACCTGCCCTCGATGCGCTGGCTTCAGTGATGGGACAGGGAGAGAGTTCAAGATTCAATCTCAGATTGAAACGTGGCGCCAATCTTGTAAACGATGCTTTTTCGTTTGCATATACGCCGCTGGATCCTGGACTTTTTGTGGCCGGTTTGTCTTGTCCGGTCAACGTTGTAGGTCAGGCAGTGGGTCACATGATGGATGAAATCGAAAATTTACAACGAAATCCTGTTACCATGGATGAGTTGGATAAAGTAAAAACCCTGGTGGAGAGTGAAAGCATCTACAGCCGTGAAACGGTTCAAGGTTGGGCAAGACGACTGGGTTATTACCAGGTTCTGATGAACGATCCCCTGTATTCAGACGCCTACCTGAGCAAGGTGCTTCGCTTGCAGCCAGACGACATTCAGAGGGTGGCACAAAAGTATCTGAAAACCGACAAATGCATAGCAGTGGGAGTGATACCAAAGGACCAAAAAAACAAGATCACCACAGTCAGCATTGGAAAAGCCATCAAGGTACGAAAGAAAACATCGCGGAGATCGAAATCGCCTTCAAAAAAAATCGCGCCCAGGTTCCGGCGGGTAAAGTTACCGAACGGCCCAACCCTGGTCATAGAGGAAAACCACGAAAACCAGATCGTTGCCATTCGCTCAGCATGCTTGGCGGGAGTTCGATATGAGACCAAGCGAAATTCCGGTATAAACAATCTACTGTCGGATCTATTGACCAGGGGAACAAAAAGACGTTCGGCAAATCAGATAGCCAGGGAGATGGATTCTCTTGCCGCCAACCTTGGTGGTTTTTCCGGCCGTAATACCCTCGGATTGAGAACCGAATTTCCATCAAGGCACTTGGACAAGGCTTTGGACCTGTTTACCGACTGCCTGCTTTACCCTGCTTTTACTGAATCAGAGCTAAACAGAGAAAAGGAATTGACCCTGGAAGAAATCTCGTCCAGGCAGGACCAGCTTTCTTCTCTTGCGTTCGATCTATTCGCCGCCACCCTGTACGAAAAGCACCCCTATGCCTTACCTGCTCTGGGCACAATGTCAAGCGTATCTAAGATAACAAGAAAGGGCCTTGCCGGATACTACCGTAAGTGGGCAAGTCCAAGGGACATGGTTGTCGGCATCGTGGGAGATGTGGACAGTGACGAGATAATAACAACTCTGTCCACCTTGTTCTCTTCTTCATCCCGTGCAGCGACTCCCCACCCTGCTCTTTTGAGAGATCGGATTCCACGTTCCATCCGTATTGCACTCAAATATCGCCAGAGGTCTCAGGCTCATCTGGTTTTGGGATTTTCAGGTACCACCATGAGAAGCAAGGATCGCCACGCCATAGAGGTGATGATGGCTGTTTTGGCCGGACAGGGTGGAAGACTTTTCGTTGAGCTTCGGGACAAGCGCTCTTTGGCATACTCTGTAACCGGTTTTTCCATGGAAGGACTGGAACCAGGATACCTTGCTTTGTACCTGGGTCTGGACCCGAGTCGAGTCCACGAAGGCCTGAATGCCATGCTGGAACAGCTTCAGTTGTTGCTGGAAAAACCGATAAGCAAGGCCGAGCTGGACCGGGCAAAAAGATTCCTGGTGGGAACTCATGAAATTTCTTTGCAACGGACAGCTTCCAGGGCCGCATCCATGACCCTGAACGAACTTTATGGGCTTGGTTACATGGCCCACACCAAGTATGCATCTGCCATAAACTCAGTTACCCGGAAGCAAATTTCACGCATTGCAAAAAAGTATCTGAAGCTGGACGCATATACCCTTGCTGCAGTAGGCCCGAAAAAACACCTGGACTCCCTGCGGAACAAAGCTTTATGAGATTACCACGCTATTAGTAGCTGTTACTAAACATGGTTGCTGTATTACTGGAGGGACTCATGGCTCGAATAAAACAATGGTCAAAGGAACAGGGATTCGGATACATCGAACACCCGGAATATGGAGACCTGCTTTTCGATTTCGAAGCCTGTGACTTTGAACCGGAAGAAGGCGATGAGGTGATCGTAGACGAAGTCGGAAAAAGATATGACGGATCTCCCAAGGCAACAAAGGTAAGTTGTCCTGACAAGCCTGCGCCATCCAAATAACTTCGTTTTTCAATTCAGGCTGGAAATTCTTTCCCTATTTTCTCAGCGAGAGCCTTTTCGACTTTTCCCTTGAGAAAAAACGGCACGTCCACAAAACCTTCAAGCTTCCCTTCCTGCATGGAAATCTTTCCCTTTACTCCCGTGCCCTTGAGGTCCACGTCATCCCCACTCCAAGTACACGTGATTTTGTACTTTTGCTCCAGTTGTTTCACCAGCTTTTCCAGCTTGGCCTTTGCCTCATCATTATTCAGACTGTGTACGTGAGATATGTTGATTTTTGCCATGTTCACTCCGGAAATTGTTTGTTCATTTTCTCAAGGCTGCCTGAAACATGAGGTACTGCTTCATGAATCTGTATGCACCCCGTGGGCTGAAAAATAAAAAGTTAACCTTACCAAAAGTAATAACATCGCCGTCATGAATCGTCATAGGCTCACCAGCTGTCAGACGCTTGCCTCTGACCTGGGTACCGTTTGTAGAACCGGAATCCGCTAATCTCCACTCGGTTTGGGATTCATCCTGGAGTATGCACGCATGTCGATTGGAGACGGTTAAATGAGCAATTTGAAAATCTCTACGACTATCTCTTCCGATAAAAGCTTTTTGCGGAAAGCTCTTGCTGGTTTTTGCACTGGGGAGAAGAACGAAAAAATCCTTCAACCTACTGGAGAAACGATCAATTGCCGGCACACCTTGCACAGCGTCCACCAGTTGGGTATGCATAAACCCACTAAGGTCTCCCGGCTTTTCAGAGAAAAGAAATATCGGGTGTGGAAATTGTTCTACGAATTCTTCCACTGACAACGTATTGACCACTTTTGCAAAATCACCGAATCGCTCCATGGGCAACTTGATTTCCAGGAATTTCGATGAATCTTCATCCCCCAATTCAGCCGTTTTTTTGAATTTATTCATATAAGCCTCTTTTCACCATGGATTGTAGCACCAGACTTCATCGGACGATTCAGCTCCATCCTGTCCCTGCTTCAATCCTCCAACGAACACCAGTTCTCCACCTGGCAGCATGACAACGGCAGCGTGAGCCATCGGCTCCGGCAACGAGGGAGCCTCCACGAAACTGGCATCGGTGGAACCGGGATTGATGATAAGCAATTCAGCACTTTTTTCCAAGGTGGTATCAAAACCATTCTTGAATTCACCACCGGCCAAAAATATATCGCCGGAGGACTCCACCGCAGCCACAGGTGATGACCTTGTGGAGTGTTCGGCGTGTGACGCGGCAATATCCAAGTCAAACACACCGGTACCCAAGCTCGAACTATAAACAAAAAACTCAGGATTATCCAAAGACACCAAGCCGTCCTGTCCACCCACTAACAATACTCCATCATTGACCTCCAACGCCACATGATCTGTTCTTGGTGTAGTCAGAAAATCCTTGGCTCCCTGGCCCGTTGGTGGGATATCATCAAAAGAGGTTCCATTGAACATCTCTACCTGTGCAACGAGCGCGTTTTCGTCTTTTCCACCTGCCACTAACACCAATCTTCTCTCCGTGCCGAACGTCGTCATGGAGTGATGGCTTCGAGGCCTCATCATTTTCAGGTCCGTTGCAAAAAAAGTCTCCAACCTGGTATCGAACAACAGCGCATTGTCTGTTACGGCACCGCTTTCAAGGTCCGAAATCCCCCCAGAGATAAGTATGGCTTGGCGGTAAGGCGCCGTGCCAGGATCTTCCACCTGCATGGTTACCGCAGCATGATAAGCGCGGGCCTTGATCTTTTGGGAATCGAATCCTGTCAATTGCCTGAAGGCGCCCTGCTGGGCATCGAACATCAGGACCTGGTCCACCAGGTGGTGTTGTGAATCGAAACCACCAAATATCAACACTCCACCAAAGTCGGTAGACGTAGCGCTATGACCCATTCTACGATCTGCTCCAGTGAATACCGGACAATCAAAATCCCCGAAGCCGCAACTGGTCTGAAGTCGCGGGTCATATATCTCAGCAGGTGCGAAATCCGAAGGATTTTCAAAATCACCCTTACCTGCACCCCCGAATATCAGGATTCTTCCGTCCGGCAGAAGGCTTGCCGTATGACCAAATCTCGGGTGGTTCAAACGGCCGAGCAACTGCGCCATTTCTCCCTTTCGGGTAAAGAGCATATCAACCTTAGTAGTCTCTCCATCTACGAGATCAAAGGGAGAGCTTTGTCCACTGGCGATCACAACGCCATCCGTATCCAATCCTTGCACTTTCATGATCGTACCAACAGAAGCAGGTGCATCTATGAAAAACTCGGTCGCAGTCCTGTCCACTACTCGCTCTATCTGTCGGCCATCAGTCAAAATCAGCAAGAATCTGAGGCTCGACACTCCAGCAAAAGCATCCTGGTACGGAGGGGTGAACATGCGTAATGATACAGAGCACTGTGTGCCCGGAACATGGATTACCTTGGTCTGGCAAGAGGACACGACTAAAGCCATTACAACCGCAATCACCCATAAAAAAAACCTGCCTTTACAACCACGCCACGTCATCGCTCTGGACTCGTATCCATCCTTATCAATACTCTGTCAGGATCATTGATGGTTTTTCGATCGTTTCCCAGAACCAGCGCAAGCGTGGTGGCGATACCTCCCGCCACCACCACACCAACACCTGTCCACAGCCACCAGCTTGCCCAAACAGAGGATCCGCGACTCGATGCAACCGCCTTTGTCTTTTTGTCTATCGGGCCTGGATATTTCTCATTGGTGGGGTTGGTATCCACCCCGGATATGGAGATAATCGTTGGAGCAGCCAAGGTCTTCGGTTCCCCAAGGAGAGAATGCCCAAAGTCTAGCCCCAGATCCGAAGAGACTGTAACCTGAGAAGAACCCTCATCCAGAACGTCTGAAACCTGCAAGGCAAGGGCTTGAAGCACTCTTTCAGCATTTTTTTCCGGCAACCGTGATGCCAGCTTGCTGGGTGCGCCTGAGATCGGGATGATAACGACGGAAAAGACAGGGGAGATGCTCTGAGGAGGCCTGGATAGTTGTGAACAAATAACGGCATCGAACTCCATCATTCGTCCGAGATCTCTGGCCAACTCCAGCGATTCGTTCACCAAATCCCTGCCCAGCGAAGCCCTTAGCTTTCGGATCAACTCTTGGCCCAACAATGGGCTGAGCTTATCCTGGACGTTTGCAGTCTGCCCGCCTTGGATCTCCACCACATGTCGAAGAGGCCTGAATCCCTCTTTGACTAGTTGAAGGAAATGCAGGCCTGGTGGGATACCCTCCTTGAGCGATGGAGTTTTTCCCATGGTAAGACCGTCCAGTATCACCTTGGCCCCACTGGGCTTGGTCGTGACCGAAAGCTGTCCTCCCAGTTTCTGTGACACTTCCTGCCTGACATCTTCGAACATCGCTCTGAGCTTGGTAGGCACCTGTCCGGGATCAGGTTCAAAATCCGGATTCAGACAAAGCACCTCCTGGTATGAAGACCTTGCCCCCTGCTTGTCACCCATGGTGGCAAGGGCCTCTGCCAACCCCATTAGAGCAGCGATGATAGGTTCCGGATCGTCCAGCCACATGAGGTTTTTTCTATATAACACCCTCGCGGACTGAAATGCCTCAGCAGCCTCATCAAGGGAAATATTTAGAAGGTTCTCTCTGCCTTTGCGAATCAGGCTGTTAGCCTTTGCAAAGTCATCTCTTACAACACCGGGTATCTCTTGTCGGCCAAAAGAAGCGTTCCTGGGAGTGTTTACCTGGAGGTGATCTATCTGATGAAGCTGGCCAACAAATAAATCGAACGACTCGGCGGTCTTGTCCAACCCCACACCCCTATCCAGTGTGTCTATGACCAAAACTTTTATGGTTGCACTGGGAGACATCGCGGCATGAACAGGCCCATCCTCATCAGGTTTCGTCTCTTTTGCCTTATCGGCCCGTGCCAGAGCCGAATACAACAGAATCAACACGATAAAGGCGGTGGTTTTGATGAGATGCACCTTCCGGATTCTCCAAATGAATTTGGAAAAAACTAGCACAGGCCAAAGCCTCGGTCAATCCAGCAAGCCAAGGGAAACAGCGCAAATCGATCGCAGTGCAAAAGAGATGGGAAAAATCATCCAGAGCTACGGGGGAAAACGGCATAGAGATACCGATACAGAAATGGCGCTAAAGTTGGCAAAAGAATGATTTGGGACTTAGCTTTCCTTTTTGTTCCTTAGTTGTTAAATTTATATCGTTATGGATGACGATAACAAAAATATCCCCCCTGGTGCTGACTGGGAGGAACGAGGCGAATCGGATACATTGACGCAGGACCGGGATGAACCCCGCGAACCTCGCAAGTATCGTGTACTTCTTATCAACGATGACTATACCACCATGGAGTTTGTGGTCATGATACTCATGACCGTGTTTCATCACTCAGAGCAGCAATCCGTGGAGATAATGCTCCAGGTGCACCACGAAGGAATGGGGCTTGCTGGAATTTATTCTTTTGACGTGGCGGAGACAAAGGTGAACAAGGTCCACACACTGGCCAGGCAAAACCAATTTCCTCTTCGCTGTATCATGGAGCCAGAATGATATCACGACAACTGCAGTTGACTTTTTCCAGGGCCGTTGCCGATGCCAGGCAAAGACGAAACGAGATGGTAAGCCTGGAACATCTTCTAAGGGCCATGCTGGACGATCCTCGCGGAATGGAAATCCTGGCTGCCTGCGGAGCGAATTTGGAAGTACTGGCCAAATCCCTGGATGAGTATCTCGACAACCTGGAAAAACTGGTGGCAGAAGAAGACTTCGAGGTGGAACAAACGGTATCGCTGACGAGAGTCCTGCAACGCGCGGCTTTTCATGTCCAGTCCAGCGGCAGGGAGGAGATTGAAGCTGGAGATATTATTGCAGCAATGTTCCAGGAACCTGAATCACAGGCTGTGTACCTGCTTAGAAAGCAGGGCATAACCAGGCTGGATATACTCGAGTACATTTCTCACGGCATAACGAAAAGCGAATGGGCCATACCTTCCGGCGATGGAGAACCAGTAGATGCTGGGACCAACGAAGCAGACGGACAAAGAGCCAAAGATCCGCTGGCTGCCTTTTGCACCAACCTTATAGAAGAGGCGTCAAAAAACAACCTTGACCCCCTTATCGGTCGAGCGGAAGAACTTCGAAGAACCATGCATGTTCTGTGCAGAAGACGCAAGAACAACCCGGTGTTCGTGGGTGAGGCAGGTGTGGGTAAAACAGCCATGGCGGAAGGCCTGGCCTTGGCCATTTACCAAGGCAACGTTCCGGAGGTGCTTCGCGCTTCCGAGATATTCGCTCTGGACTTGGGAGCTGTCCTTGCCGGGACCAAGTACCGAGGTGAGTTCGAGCAACGCCTAAAGGCTGTCATCAATGCAATTTCATCGGAGCCGGACAGGATTTTGTTCATCGACGAAATACACACCATTATCGGTGCGGGATCCGTCTCTGGAGGCACCCTAGATGCATCCAACCTTCTGAAACCCGCATTGGCATCCGGCAAAATGAGATGTATGGGCTCTACCACCTACGATGATTACAAGAGGGTGTTCGAAAAAGACAGGGCGCTTGCAAGACGCTTTCAAAAAATAGAAATTGCAGAACCATCCATTCCCCAGGCTATCGATATTCTCACAGGGCTGAAGAAATACTATGAATCTTTCCATGGTGTGAAATACTCACGTCCTGCTTTGCGCACAGCGGTGGAGCTTTCGCACAGACATATCAACGACAGGTTCTTACCCGATAAGGCCATCGACGTGATAGATGAAGCTGGCGCAGCGGTGAGACTTCAACCCGCAGCACGGAGAAGAAAGAACATCAGGCCCAAGGATATAGAATCCATAGTAGCTCGCATGGCTCGTATCCCGGCAAGAACAGTCAGCACGGACGAACGGGATAAGTTGATGACCCTGGAGCAGGATCTCAAGCTGGTCATATATGGTCAGGATCCCGCTGTCTCAGCTGTGGTAGGAGCCATAAAGCTCTCCAGAGCCGGACTGGCCAATCCCCTCAGACCCGTGGGGAACTTCTTATTTTCAGGCCCCACCGGTGTAGGAAAAACAGAGCTTGCCCGTCAACTGGCGAATCTCCTCGGGGTGGAACTCATCAGGTTCGACATGAGCGAGTACATGGAAAAACACGCAGTGTCCAGACTCATCGGCGCCCCGCCTGGTTATGTTGGCTTCGAACAAGGCGGCCTGTTGACCGACGCCATTATTAAAAATCCCCATGCGGTGCTATTGCTGGACGAAATAGAAAAAGCACATCTGGATCTTCAGGCCATACTGCTACAGGTGATGGACCACGCCACTCTTACGGACAACAACGGAAGAAAAGCTGATTTTCGTAACGTCATATTGATAATGACCACTAATGCGGGAGCCTTCGAGGTAGAAAGAGGTTCCATCGGATTTGGAGAACGAACCGGGGCAGACGGGGGCAAGGCCGCAGTGGAAAGGACCTTTCCTCCTGAATTCAGAAATCGCCTGGATTCATGGGTACGTTTCGATCACCTGGCGCCTGCCACGGTCGAACTTGTGGCGGACAAATTGGTGGCAGAACTAGAAGCGCAACTTACGGCAAAGCGTGTCAGCCTTTCTCTGAAGTCATCAGCACGAACGTGGCTTGCGACAAACGGTTACAACAGAAAGTTTGGAGCCAGGCCAATGGCCAGGCTCATAGACAGAGAGATAAGAAGACCTCTTGCCGAAGAGATATTGTTTGGTCGGCTTCGTGATGGCGGGGCCGTTGTGATAGACGCACAAAACGATTCTTTGACCTTCGAGATCGAACAAGCAAAAAACAATCCCAAGCAGCCCACCAAGAACAAAGCATCGGTTGACGGTTGACCCTTGTGTCTGATAGCTTAGGTACGCATTGTGCAGCTTGACACCTGCTGAAAACATTTGCTTCCTACCATCTGAAACGTGAGGAGGAAAATATGGGATTTTGGGAAAAGGTCCTGCCTGGCTACAAGGGCTACAAAGAACGCGAGACCGCGCGCAATACGGACAAAATACTCAGAGAGTTCCTTGCATCCAAATTGCGGGAAGCTCGTGGACACTATGATGACTTCAAAGCCGAGCTTACCAGGAGAGGGAATCTCGGACTGATGAATCCTGCCGAAAAGGTAACTCAGACCTTGGGTAAATTGATGGATCGATTGCGTTACGCAAATTATGGATTTTCCGGTCGGTGGTTCGGTCAAAAAATCGGCGTCGACGAACTTGACAAAGTACATCAGTTCGACAAGACCCTTGCCACAAGGGTGGAACAGATCACCAAGGACATCCGCGCCCTCGAAAGTATCGACGATGATGCCGCTTTGACCAATGCATTGAAGGAACTGGCAAAAGTCATCAGGGACGTGGATGAATCGCTCAATGACAGAGAGCAAATCCTCCGAACTTTCGGGGGAGAGGCGATTGAGTAAACGCCGTGAGTTGACCGGTCGCAACGAGGAGGCATAGAGAATGGGACTTGCTATAGAGGTTGTACAAAGTCTGGATGACACAGGGGAACTCATCGTAAGTCGCTTTCCTGCAAGCGGTGAGGCTGATCTGAAACTCGGTGCTCAGGTCATAGTCAGAGAGAGCCAGGTGGCGGTATTTTTCAGGGGCGGCAAGGCGCTCGATACTTTCGGACCTGGACGCCACGTGTTGACCACGGCGAACCTTCCACTTTTGAGCAAACTGGTAAATATTCCCTTCGGTGGAGACACCCCTTTCAAGGCCGAGGTATATTTCGTCAACCTGAAAGTATTCACCAATGTCAAATGGGGCACCAGAGAGCCGATTCTTTACCGTGACTCTGAGTTGGCCATGGTTCGTCTTCGCGCATTCGGAATCTTATCCTACCGTGTGGAAGACCCACAGTTGTTCATCAATAAGCTCGTGGGCACTCAGGGTGTATTCAGCTCATCGGATGTCAACGATTTTCTCAAGGGAATCGTCATCTCCCGCTTGGCCGACTTCCTTGGTGAGAATCTCAAGAGCATTTTCGATCTGGCACAGTATTATGATGAGGTTGGAGCCGGCACCAAGGCCAGGATCAAGGATGATTTTGCAAAGTACGGCCTGACCATGGAAGACTTCCTGATCAATTCCATAAGCCCTCCGGAGGAAGTGCAAAAGAAAATCGACGAACGCTCCGGCATGGCGGCCATGGGTAATCTGGATCAATACATGAAGTACAAGGCCGCCCAGGCCATGCAGGATGCAGCCAACCAACCAGGTGGTGGAGGCATGGCCGGCGCAGGCATGGGAGCCGGAGTTGGATTGGGAATGGGTATGATGATGCCTGGCATGATAGCCCAGGCCGTTCAACCTGCCGCAGCTCCGGCGGCACCGGCGGCGGCTACAGCGACACCCGCAGCAGCCACAGTGGCTTGTCCCTCCTGCAATCATCCCAACGCTTCAGGATCTAAGTTCTGCTCAAACTGCGGAGCGAAAATTCCACAGCCTGGCGCCTGTCCATCCTGTGGAACTCCCAATGTCGCAGGTGCCAAGTTCTGCTCAAACTGCGGAGCAAAGTTAGGTGCTGACGCCAAGTGTCCAGAGTGCGGTGCGGACCTGGCACCGGGAGCAAAATTTTGCGCGTCTTGTGGTCACAAGATGGGGTAACCTTCTGCAGTTTCTTTGTTCACCGCGACTTATGACAAGGGAGTGATCATGTTCAGAACAAGTGTGAAGATTTTGTTATGTACGGCACTGGTAACAACAGGATGCGCCGGTGCTTCTGTGTCGACGATCAGGACCGATCTTCAGGTTGGCGCCTTGGCCAAACCAGACCTCATTGTAATCAAGCCGGTGGATGCATCAAAGACAGTATTCCAGGGTGACTACTCAGATGATCCCCCCAGTGTCGAAACAGCTAGAAAGCAGTTGCATGACACCTTTGCTCAGCAATCTGTCCAGATGCTCAAGACCGAGGGCTACAATGCACAGATTCTAACTGACGGCGCACAACCTGATCCCAATGCTGCAGTTGTTCAACTGAACGTGAAAATATTCGAAGCAGGTTCAAATGCTGCTCGAATGATGGTGGGAATGGGAGCCGGAGCTTCGTACCTGCTGACAGATGTTACGATTCAAAAAGCGGGCAAAACCATCGCCGACTTCACCATAGACGCAAACTCAGGGGCAAGAGGTGGTTTCAACGCATTGGGAAGTTTTTTGAAAGTTCATATCGATGATTCGGTCAGAATATTGGTAGACTACCTCAAGAAAAAAATCCGGTAGCTCGTCTTCTTTGATTCTGCCCTGATTATTTCGTTCAGCCCCTGGATCTGAGAAAGCAAACTATTATTTACGGATAGAAAATTCTGATAAAGAGTGCAGGTTGCTCTGTTCAGTTTTTATCTAGAAACTCCTGGATGTTCAAAAACGCGGTAATGCCGTCTCCAACCGCTGTTCCTATCTGACGGACGGATTCCGCCCGAACATCACCTGCCGCCCATACCCTGGGATGGGATGTTTTCATGGAGATATTTGTCTTGACGAAGCCTGCCTCGTCCAGATCCAACTTACCTTTGAATAACTCAGTGTTGGGCACGATACCAACAAAAACGAACACACCCTCTGCCTCTATTTCCTTGGTCTCGTCAGTTTTGACGTTTCGCACCCGAACCCCTGTGACTTTTTTGTCTCCAAGAATTTCCTCAACCACATGAAACCACTCGAACTCGATATTATCGGTATTGAAGGCTTTTTCCTGAATGACCTTTTCAGCCCGTAGCTCGTCACGACGGTGAATCACCGTTACCTTGGAGACTATTCTGGACAGGTAAACCGCTTCCTTGATCGCTGTGTCACCCCCACCAACGACGATCACGTGTTGGTCTCTGAAAAAAGCTCCATCGCAAGTTGCACAGTAACTGACTCCGTGTCCACCAAGCTTTTTTTCTCCAGGTACTCCCAGTTTCCTGTGGTCAGCACCCGTGGCAACCAAAAGGGTCTTGCCCTGATAGACACCATAGGCACCTTTTAACTCGACCATGTCGTCTTTCAGGGTTATCTCTTCTGCCTGGTCGAAGGTCACGGTTGTACCAAAACTTTCCATTTGCTTGCGCATGTTTTCCGCAAGTTCGGCTCCACTGATAGGCTCCACGAGGCTGGGATAATTTTCCACTATATCCGTGATGGCCATTTGGCCACCGCCTCCCATACCGTCTAAGACAAGTGACTTGAGGCGCGCTCTGCCGGAATAGATACCGGCGGCAAAACCAGCGGCACCAGCGCCGAGGATTATCACATCGTTTAGCCCACTTTCTTCTTTTGAATTTTCGCTCATTTCATGACCTCCAGAACCATATTGAGATAACTTACTTTCGCAGGTGGTAAAAAATAATCACTCTTTTTCCCATTGCAAGGGCATCAAAGGAGACATGGATTTGAAACAAGAATGAGGTTAGTATGTTTCAGTGACCGGTAAGGGAGACTAAATGAAAAGAAAGAAAACTCTATTATTGGCGGTAATCTTATTCACTGCTACGGTGTTTTCGAATATTTCTCCGGCCCTGGGTATGGAAAAGTTTTCCTTGAGCATGTTTCACTTCAATGTCCAGTATGTTGCAGGCGGCCTCAAGGGTTTTCCCAGTGGTACGGACACCAACGACACATATGATCTGGACGATGAGCAGGTCCAGGATCTGATTATAAAGGAAAGTTTCGAACCAGTGCTGGACCTGTTTCTGACCCATCCTTCATGGAAGGTAACACTGGAAATGCAGGCTTACATGCTCCAGGTGATGTTGCAGAGGCATACAGATGTACTGGAAAAGCTAAAAACCTTGGTGGACAACGGTCAGGCGGAAATAGTCAGTTTCCACTGGTCTGATGAATTATTTCTTGCCTACCCCCGAAGAGACCTGGAGGCATCGTTCGAACTGATGGACCAGGTATGGAAACAAGCAGGGTTCGAACCATCACCAGTGGTGTTTTGCCAGGAGGGGCAGTTCGGTGTTGGTATGTTAAAATTTGGCCTCAATCACGGTAGATCTATTTTCGTATTGCCGAAAAATCTATTCAAATACCAACATGCCAAAGACTATGAGAACGCTGCGCCCCTTTATGAGAAAGACGGAGCCGACCTGGTGATAGGAGCAAGATCTTTCGCGACCTCGGAGGTGGAGGTGAGTTGGAATTTTTTCGATGATGGAGAACTGCTCGCAACTGGCGACATGGCTCCATACATGGGAAAAGAGTTCAGGAAAGACCCCTCTGCCCTGGCTGACTATGAACAGCAACTCGAAGAACTCCAACAGCAAGGTTGGCACATCGCATCCATAGAGGACTATGTATCCTGGGCAAAACAAAACGGCATACAACAGCAGGCCCTCCCCCCCATGTTAGACGGCACCTGGCAACCTCCTTCAACCGATTCCATGCACAGGTGGATGGGTGCGTCCGGAATCATTGACATGGTATATGCAACGGAAAGGGACAACCAGGTGCTTACATCGAATGTAAAGGCCAGGCATCGGATCGTGGCAGCCGAGACCTTGGTCGAATACGCTACGAACCATGGTCTTGCCGAGCAGGGACAATACAAAAAGGAGCTTGCCGAATGCTGGTCACATGTTTTGCTTGGGGAGGTGTCGGACGCAACGGGTATCAACCCGTTTGCAAACGAAGTGCAATACGGACTGGCTCATTCTTCGGCCGCCCTGCAGTGCGCCGATGAAATCCTGGACGAATTGGCACCAAAAATAGGCGGACCATTCGTGGCAATCGACACCTTGAATCGTACCGTCGAGACCGAATCGGACTCACCTGTGGAGATACATGAACCGACCCAATCCCTGTTCGACGAGGCATCAGGGTTTTCAGTGGAAGCACCAGGTCGGAATGTTTCCGTCACTTGGGAAAAAGTTGGACTCGCAGACGGGGTATATCGGGTGACCATGGATATCGCTCCTGGTGATTCCACCCACAGGACTGCGAGTGTGGAGTTCCCTCTGTCTCTCGGCGGATTCTACCTGACCCCGGGCCTGGTGGAAAACGAAGCGCAGTTTTTACCTTTCTCCGATTTCGATCTGGAAGGCCGAATAGCCCTGCCTGTGGCGAATGGCCTCATCGGGCTGGAACCAGAGACCTGGTTGGTCAAGGATACCTCATGGGTGCACTTGGCCGCCATATTCGAACCGGGAAGTTCAGTGGTCAGGTTTGAAGACCAAACTTTGCCAGCAGATGAAGCGGTAACTTGGGTATTCTGGATTCTCCAAGGCGATGAAAAAAACGCACTGGACTTTGCCAATAGGCTCAATCTGCATCCCACAAAGCACATAGAAACGGGGCTGAGCAACCAACGAGGTTGTGGCTGCGTCCTGACAGGAAGCAATCCCGGTGACGGTTTGATTTTCTGGATCCTCTTCTTGGGCTGGGCTTCTTTCAGGTGGTGGAAAATCAAGATTTCATTCTTTGGAAAAATCCCTTCCTCTTCTTCGCAACCTCAGAGCCTGTAACCTCGGCATATTCCCTTATGAGTCTCTCCTGGTCTTCGCTCAGACGTTTGGGAATGACCACCCTGAGGTGGGCCACGAGATCACCACGCCCGTAACCTCTTATACTGGGCACACCTGCTCCTCGTACCACCAACGTATCTCCAGGTTGAGACCCCTTGGGTACATCTATTTTTTTAGTCCCCTGTATCATGGGAACATCGATGCTCGTCCCAAGTGCAGCCTGTGCAAAATCGATGTCTACTTCAATATGAAGATCGTTACCGTCACGAACAAATTTTTCATGGGGTTTTACCCCGATAAACACATAGAGATCTCCTGGTGGGCCTCCGCGAAGACCTGGTTCACCTTCACCTGCAAGGCGCATCCTTGTACCGTCATCCACACCTGCGGGAATAGTCAGGGTCAGGGTTCTTTGCTTTGGGACTCTTCCGCTACCGTTACAATCCTCACATGGATGTTCGATCATCTCCCCTGCGCCTCGGCATACAGGGCAGGTGGAAGACATGGTGAAAAAACCCTGCGATCTCAATATCTGGCCCCTGCCACCGCACTGGGAACAGGTCTTCTTGCCTGTCCCGGGCTTAGCCCCTGTACCGGAACAAGTCTCGCACTCCACCGGATGCTTCACCTGAATATCCTGCTCGCATCCTAAGACCGCCTCCTCGAAGGAAATGCTCAGGTCATAACGCAGGTCCGAACCTCTCGCAGGTCCGTTGCCCCGACGACCCCCTCCTCCAAACCCAAAACCAAAGAGGTCTCCAAAAATACTTCC